>DAOTGT010000014.1:5705-30023 GCA_035447285.1 Candidatus Competibacter sp. | reverse complement strand
CAGTGAACCTCTGTATTCTCAAGAATTGTTATGGAAATTATACGGAATTACTATATGCCAACAAATCACCGCTTCTTAAAAAGAAGAATTATGGAAATTATTGCCCATGACTATAATCAGCATCTTCGTTGTGCGTGACGCCAGCACTGGCGCTGATCAGGAAAGGTTGCCGGTCAACTCGGCGCGAACCCGGTCGCGCAACCGGTCAATGGCCTTCATCGCGTTCACCAGATGTTCCTTGCTTCGTTTCGACAGGCTGTCGGGATGTATGAAGTAGGTGACTTTCCGACCGGTCCTGAAATCGGCGATCTGCTGACCCAGCAACAGGTTGGTGATTTGGACGAATGCGCCCTTGAGGTCCTCGCGCTCGTTGGCGTTGAGGATACCCAGTTCGTGCAGGGCGTCGATCCGCGCCAGCGTTCCGGTCTGCTCCACGCCCTCGCGCAGGCTCAGTAGCCGCGCTGCCTCCACCAAAGGCAGCAGGGCATGGTGTTTGAGGTTGATCTGGCCGCGATAATAGGGGTCTTCCTTTTCGGTGACGAAACCGCCAAACAACCCGAGACCGACATTGTGGTCGCTGGTTTCCTCGTACATCGCCCGTAAGAACGCGCGATCCTCGCTCAGCATCTTCGTGACATGGCCGCGCAAGCGACCCGCCAGTTCGTGGTGATGTCCCCACACCGGCTGGAAATCGAAAAAAATGTCAGACAACTGGAGAGCAATCCGATTGCGCTTGCGCCCCCAGCCATCCAGTTGTCGGAACCACTGCGATAGGGTTTTGCGCCACATCGGATTGATCGCCATGCAGTAACCACGGCAGAGCGGCAAGCCGACGGTGTCGAGCGTGGTCACCAACCGACTGGCCAATTCCATGAAATAGCCGTCGATACGATTGTGTTTCTCATCGGGATAGTCCTCGATAATGAAACCATTGTCTTGGTCGGGACCGATGAAATTTTCGCCACGCCCGCCCGAACCCATCACGATGACCGAGAAATCGACTGGCGGTTGTCCCCAACCTTCGGCGACCAGGCTGGCGATGCACATGTCGGTAACGCGCCGGTAAATGTCGTTATTGATATGGGTCAGCAGCGCCTGTATCTCGGGCGCGGGCAAGCCGTCGTCCAACAATTCGGCGGCTAGTTCGACTTGTGCCGTCTTGACCTGTTTAAGGCCATCGAGCGTGCCTTCGTGCGTGATCAAGTCGATTTGCTGCATCATTTGCTCGGACGCCGCCGACAAGGCATCGTACAGATCGAGAATGCCGATCACGACACGATTTTCATCCAGAACCGGTAGATGGCGCAGGTTGTAGCGCCGCATTCGTCCGATGGCGTGATAGAGGTACTCACCGGCGGGAATGGTCAGCACCCGACGGGTCATGATCTGTTCGACCGGCGTTTCGGGGGGAATCTGAAAAGCGATGCGTCGGGTCACATCCTGTTCGGTCAGAATACCCAGTAAACGTCCGTTGGCATCGATCACGACGACACTGGAGGCATGGTCGCCGAACATCTGTCGAATAGCTTCGGCGCAAGGTGTGCCGGGTAACACGGTTGGCGGACGGTCGCGCATGAAGTCGCGAACCAGTTTGCTGAAAATCGCCGTTTGAGATCGCACCCGCTACCTCCGCAATCGCTGAATGCGCGTGAATGAACGGGTGAGGTTATCAGGCTAGACTCAGGATCGAAACCGAGAAGGCCGCAAACAGGGCAACCGCAAACAGTGCGCGGACCGATGGGAGGTTCTGCGTGACGCGAAACATCTGGTAGAGACCGGCAAGAAACAGAGTCGCGCCGCAAATGGCCAGTACCTGATAAAGCATGGGCATCGATCCCGCCGAGTGTGCGGTGGTGGTCGTCGTGGCGACCGTGAATGCCACGGCTGGCAATGCCGGTAAGCTCAATGGCAATAGATAGCCGCCCGCTCGATAAAGCAGACCCAGTTCACCTGGACCACCCAACGCCTTGGCCATCAGCCAAGCCACCAGCATGATGCCAATGTGGATCATGATCGTGATCAGAACGCCCGGCAGAATGTTGCCAAGCATCAGAACCCAGAACGGAATATCCACAACCGGGATGCCTTGCAATTCGCCGCCGAAGCCGCGCTGAAGCAGAGCGACCAGCATGCCGTAGATCACGCCGATCAGGATGATGAAGGCGCTGATCCATAGTGGCGCGCGCCGGTTTTCGCAGGCGTGAATGGCCGCCTGTGGCCGTAGGAGAAAAATATCGAAGATAGGCATGATGATTGGCTTGGGCTCTTTAAGCATTAAGCGTCTTCCCCTCTTGCGGGGGAAGGTAGGGATGCGGGGCGGTTTTCACCCCTCATCCCAAATCTCCCCCACGAGGGGGGAGGGGAGCTTCGGAGAAGGGCTACTGTTGACCCGAAGCTGGCTGAGCAGGCGGAGTCTGCCCTTCCGCCACCAGAGCTGGAGCCGCCGCTGGAGCCGCCGCCGTATTCGTGGCTGCTTTCACGGCTTCGGTGGCTTCGGTCACGGCTTTGGTCGCGGTACCCGCCGCCGTGTCCGCAGCCGCTTTTACAGCCTCGGTGGTCTCGGTCGCGGCTTTGGTCGCGGTATCCGCCGCCATATCCGTGGCTGTTTTCATGGCTTCGGTGGCCTCGGTCGCGGCTTTGGTCGCGGTATCCGCCGCCGGAACCGGAGCCGGAGCCGTTGCTGCCGGGGCCTCTGGTTTCTTGGCGTAGGTCGGGTCAGGCATCGCCGACCAGATCATCAACACCAAGGCAAAAGCGGCGGTTGCCAAGGCAAAGGTGTTGCCACTGTAGCGCTTGGGGTCGTAGTTCTGCCAACCGTGAATGCGATCGATCTCACGCAGGATCTTTTCGTTCTTTTCACCCCCGGTCAGCAGGCTGACGACGACGATGATGAACCAGGCCGCCGACATGGTGAAGATGCCGGTGACCAGGTGAACGACTGGCCCTGCGTCAATCAGCGTAAAACCGAACATCTTGCCCTTACCGAAAAACAGGATGCCGGACAGGACGCCGCCAACCACCAGACCTGCGATTGCCCCGAGTTTGTTGGCGCCTTTCCACCAGATGCCGAGGATCAGCACCGGGGTAAAGGTCGAAGCCGCCACCACGAAGGCCCAAATCACACTGGTCAACAGAAAATCCGGTGGATTGAGCGCCAGCCCGATGGTGGCCAAACCACCTAGTGCGGTGAAGATGTAACCCATCTTGACCTTGCTCTGGTCCGCTGCGCTCGGATTGATGGTCGAGTAGATATCGCTGCCCAAACCGGTGCCGATCACCATCAGCAGACCGGCAATGGTCGAGAAGCCCGCCGCCAGCGCGCCGGCTACCGGCATCGCTGCGATCCAGCCCGGCGTCAACGCCTGACTCATCACCACGATCAGCAAATCTGCCTCTTTCGGCTGAATTTGCAGACCTTGAGCATTCAGTTCGTTCACGGTGTAGAGTTTGGCGGCGAAACCGATGGCAAAGGTAGTGAAAAATACCAAGCCGACGAACACAGTGCCCCATAGAGTTGACATTTTGGCGTCGCGGATCGACGGCGCCGTGAAGTAGCGCATGGCGATGTGCGGCAAGCCCATGGTGCCGCAGGCGATCGAGAAAAAGACGCCGGTGTAGAACTTGAAGCTCATCGGTACGGTGCCGTTCACGGTGAGGAACGGATTAAAGTAAGAGGCCATGGCTTCATTCATCTGCGGCACCAGCTCGCCGTAGCCGAACGGCGGGAAGAAGCTGGCCGGGCCGGCACCGAGCTTCAACAGGATGATCACCGCCGGTACGTACAACGCGATCAGCATGATGATGGCTTGCAAGGTCTGGTTGTAGGACAGGCCATACATGCCGCCGATGGTGACGTAGGCCGTGACCACCAAACCACCGACCACTAGGCCGGTGGTGTAGTCCCAGTGGAACATCACTTGGAAGACGTTACCGACGCCTTTCATCTGGCCGATCAGATAGAGTTGGGCCAGGAAGATCATGCAGATTACGGCGACGACCTTGGCGGTCTGCCCGAAGCGCTCGCCGATGAATTGCATACTGGTATATTTGCCCCAACGGCGCAGTGCCGGCGCCAACGCAATCGAAATCAGTACGAAACCACCGGTGAAGCTGAGCACCAGCGCTACCACGTAGTACTGCATCTTCCACAACAAGGCGGTGAAGCCCAGGAAGGTGGCGAGGCTCATGTAATTGGAGCTCATGGCCAAGCCGTTCGAGATCCCACCGAAACTGCGCCCAGCGGCAAAATAATCGTCGCTGGACGTCACCCGCCGCTTCGACATCCAGCCGACGTAGAGGAAGGACCCCATCATCAATAGGGTGTAGAGGATGCCGAGCGTCGAGACGGCGCTCGATGGTTCGAAGACGTAGTATTTGGGTTCTGCGGTCTGCGCCAGGGCCAGCGCGGGCAGGAACAGAGCAATCAATGCTAGAAGCCGGCTCATGGGTGGCCTCCTGGCGTGTTATCCGCCGCTCCGCTGCTGGAATCATTGATTTCCTGGTCAACTTTTTCGCTGATCTGGATGTAGATCCAGAACACCGGGATGAGCACCAGCCAGCCGATCACGATGGTCAGCCAGTAGTCAGCCGGAAACCCAAAGATCGTCATCTTGTTCAAGTTGGGAAATAGGAAATACATCGGGAAAATATGGGTCATCAAGGTGATGACCACAAAAGCGATCAATGTCGTTCGACACTGTTTTTTGTAAGCTGCTTGCATTCGTTCGTCATTGGTCATCCGCTTCTCCTCACGAGGTTATCGTCATGTTCTTGTTGCGTCGCGACGCTCTAAGGCTGACAGCTTGGCCCCATTTTGATGCGCCAGCCAACACAGAATAGAACGAAAAATATATATTTTGACCCGAAATGTTTCTTGAATCCGCCGTTGATGGCAGAGTTTGCCCTTCCGTAGTGCGTCCATTCGGGATGGAGTTTGGGATGGACCCGCGCCCTTGCGCGAGCCTGCAAGGTCGCGGAGAGAATCCCGTCAAAGCGAAGGATTGAAAGCAGAGCGGCAATACCTTACAAGTGCTTCGCCTCCCACAACACAGAGCCAACGATTCGTTCCCATGACCCTTGTCGCTACTCTCGCCCGCGAACTCGCCGTTCGGGAAAGCCAGATCGAAGCCGCCGTCAACCTGCTGGATGGTGGTGCCACCGTGCCTTTCGTCGCTCGCTACCGCAAGGAAGCCACCGGCGGGCTGGACGATACTCAACTGCGCCTGCTGGAAGAACGGCTCGGCTACTTGCGCGAGCTGGAGGAGCGACGCGAGGTCATCCTTGCCAGTATCCGCGAACAGGGTCAGTTGAGCGCCAACCTGGAAGCTGCTCTCCTCGCCGCCGACACCAAGACCCGGCTGGAAGATCTTTATCTACCCTACAAGCCCAAGCGCCGCACCAAAGCGCAGATCGCCCGCGAGGCCGGACTGACCCCGTTGGCGCACGGCTTGCTGGCCGACCCAACGCGGACGCCCGAGCAGGCCGCCGCCGGTTTCGTGGACGCCGAGCGTAGCGTGGCCGATGTAAAGGCGGCGCTGGACGGGGCACGACAGATTCTGATGGAAGAGTTTGCCGAAAACGCCGAGTTGTTGGCGGAGTTGCGCGAATACCTATGGGACAACGCGATGCTGCATTCGCAACTGATCGAGGGCAAGGCCGAGGAAGGGGCCAAGTTTCGCGACTACTTCGACTACCGGGAAGCGCTCCGGCAGGTTCCTTCCCATCGCGCCCTGGCGTTGTTCCGGGGCCGCAATGAAGGGATATTGCAGATGACGCTGGAAATCGGCGATCCCGAAGCCCCCGGACCCGATCCCGGCGAGCGGCGAGTCGCTGCCCATTTTGGCATTCGCGACGAAGGGCGGCCGGCCGATGCCTGGTTGCGGGAAACCGCTCGCTGGGCCTGGAAGGTCAAGTTGTTGTCGCATCTGGAGACCGAGCTGAAGCAGCGTATGCGCGAAGCCGCCGAGGAGGAGGCGATCCGGGTGTTCGCCAGTAATTTGCGTGATTTGCTGCTGGCCGCGCCGGCCGGTGCCCGGCCGACCTTGGGGTTGGACCCCGGACTGCGCACCGGCGTCAAGGTGGCGGTGGTGGACGTCACCGGCAAGTTGGTGGATACCGCGACCATTTATCCCCATGCCCCGCGCAAGCAGTGGGACGAGAGCCTGCACACGCTGGCCGAACTGTGTCGCCAGCATCATGTGGAGTTGCTCAGTATCGGCAACGGCACCGCCTCGCGCGAAACCGACCGGCTGGCGACCGAGTTGATGCAGCACCATCCCGAGCTGCGCCTGCAAAAGCTGGTGGTGTCGGAAGCCGGGGCTTCGGTCTATTCCGCTTCGGAGCTGGCGGCACGGGAGTTTCCCGAGGTGGATGTGTCCTTGCGCGGGGCGGTATCCATCGCCCGCCGCCTGCAAGACCCGTTGGCGGAGCTGGTCAAGATCGAACCGAAAGCCATTGGCGTTGGCCAGTATCAACACGATGTCGGACAAACCCGGCTGGCACGGACCCTGGATGCGGTGGTCGAAGATTGTGTCAATGCAGTGGGGGTGGACGTGAATACCGCCTCGGCGCCGTTGTTGGCGCGGGTGGCCGGGTTGAATGCGACGCTGGCCCGCAACATCGTCGAACATCGCGACGCCAACGGTCCGTTCCGACGGCGGGAACAGTTGCTGAACATTTCCCGCCTGGGCGAGAAAACCTTCGAGCAGGCGGCCGGATTCCTGCGCATTCTCAATGGCGACAATCCACTGGATCGTTCCGCCGTCCACCCGGAAGCCTATCCGCTGGTCGAGCGCATCCTCGCCGGCAGTGGGCGTGGCTTGCACGAAGTGCTGGGTAACGCCGCCTTTCTCAAGACGCTGGAACCGACCCGCTTCACCGACGAACGATTTGGTGTGCCGACCGTGCGCGACATTCTGGCGGAACTGGAAAAGCCGGGGCGCGATCCCCGGCCCGAATTCAAGACCGCCACATTTCAGGAGGGCGTGGAGAAACTGGCCGATTTACAGCCGGGGATGGTGCTGGAAGGGGTGGTGACCAATGTCGCCAACTTCGGCGCGTTCATCGATATCGGCGTGCATCAGGACGGACTGGCGCACGTGTCGGCGCTGGCGGATCGCTTTGTGAAAGACCCGCGCGAGGTGGTCAAGGTCGGTCAGGTGGTGAAGGTCAAGGTGCTGGAGGTGGACCTGGAACGACGGCGCATCGCCCTGACCCTGCGCCTGAGTCAAGCGCTGGCCGGCGAGCAGGAGCGCCCGGTGCCCGCCGTCGCGCCGCCCGCCGTCCGCGAGCGGCACCGGCCGCGCAAGGATCGCTCCGGCGGTCGCGACCGCCAGGAGCCGCCGCCGGAAAATCGTCCGGGGGCCTTGGCCGATGCGTTTGCCCGGGCGCGACGGGACAAGTGACGCCGGCCGCGAACCGCCGAAGCGGCGCGGCTGGCGCTCAGTCTTCCCGGTCGGCGAGCAGGTCGTTCTCGTCGCTGAACTCTTCGTCCTTGTCGTAGCCCAGGTCGTCCGGCTCGATTTCATCGTAGGGGCCGGACCAGTCTTCCGGCGCTTCGATGGTCTCCAATGGCAGCTCGTACCAGGCATCCAGATCCATCTCTTCCAACTCGCCGTCGAAGTATTGGATTTCGACCGTCTGGGCGTCTTCGTCCAGGGCGACGACCTCGAAATCGTTGCCGGTGTCTTCGTTGCGGTACCAATTGCCGATGATGGGATCAACATCGCTCATAACCGGTCTCCTGCTGAAATCGGGAAGTGGGCGGGCCGCCGGCGGGGACTGGCGTTGTCATATCCTGGTAGCGACCAGCGATCGTTTATTATCCATTTAATTCTTAACGATGAACCACCCGCAATTCAACCGTGAAATCGTGGAAATTCGCGATGATCGCATCCACGGCGCCAGCGAACTGGCTCGCCGTTGCCTGGCGATCCTGGTGGAGGCGGCGAAGACGCTGCCGGCCGCCGACTGTGGCGAATTCCGGCAACGCTTACTGGCCTTGGCCGCCGAACTGGCGGTAATTCGACCAAGCATGGCACCGATCGGCAACCTGCTGCAGCGCTGGCGGGAACGGATCGGTACTGCCAACGGAGATTTGGAACTGCTCCGCCGGCTGGCCGCCGAGCACGCGACGGCGCTGATCGCCCTGTCGCGCCAAGCCGTGACCGACTGCGCCGCCCACGCGGCCCGTTGGTTCGGTCCCGGTCGTACCTTGATGACCCACAGTCTCAGTTCGACGGTGCTCGAAACCTGTCGCTTGCTCAAGGATCAGGATTTGCGAATGATCGTCACCGAATCGCGGCCACTGGCCGAGGGGCGGCGGATGGTGGAGCGGCTCTCGGCCTGGAACGTGCCGACGACTTACATCACCGACGCCCAGATGGGCTTGTTCGTCACCCACGCCGATGGCGTGCTGGTCGGCGTCGACAGTCTGCTGGCCGACGGCTCGGCCATCAATAAGGTGGGGACTGCTTTGCTGGCGTTGGCGGCGCGCGAATGCGGCGTGCCCTTCCATGTCTGCTGCGAGAGTTTCAAACAACGTGCCGAGGACGAGCCGCCGCCGGAACTGGAGGAAATGGCGTCCGCCGAACTGGAAGTGCCGGCCTGGCCCGGTGTCAGCGTGCGCAATGTGTATTTTGACATCACCCCGGCGCGACTGATCGATGTCTGGATCAGCGAAACGGGCGTGCGCCAGACCGTCGCGGCGCCATAGAAAAACCCGGCCGTCTCGGCGAGACGACCGGGTTCGGGCTGCCGGGGATGGTTGTCGTGATCCCGGCGGGTCGTTACTTCACCGCGCGGTTATCGACCAGATCGGTGACCACGTTCGGATCGGCCAGGGTCGAGGTATCGCCCAGCGCATCGACTTCGTTGGCGGCGATCTTGCGCAGAATGCGGCGCATGATCTTGCCGGAGCGGGTCTTGGGCAGGCCGGGCGCCCACTGGAGCGCGTCCGGCGAGGCGATCGGACCGATTTCCTTGCGGACGTGGGCGATCAGTTCCTTGCGCAGCGCCTCGGTCGGTTCGATGCCCATCTTGAGGGTGACGTAGGCATAGATACCCTGACCCTTGATGTCGTGCGGGAAGCCGACCACCGCCGCTTCGGCGACCGCCGGATGCAGCACCAGCGCCGATTCGACCTCGGCGGTGCCCATGCGGTGCCCGGAAACGTTGATGACATCGTCCACCCGGCCGGTGATCCAGTAGTAGCCGTCCTCGTCGCGGCGCGCGCCGTCGCCGGTGAAGTACAGACCCTTGTACATCGAAAAATAGGTTTCGATGAACCGCGGGTGATCGCCGTACACGGTGCGCATCATCCCCGGCCATGGCCGAGTGATAACCAGGTTGCCGTCGGTGGCGCCTTCCAGGAACTGACCCTCGGCATCCACCAGGGCTGGGGTTACGCCGAAGAACGGCCGAGTGGCGGAACCGGGCTTCAGCGGGGTGGCGCCCGGCAGCGGGGTGATCAGGATGCCGCCGGTTTCGGTCTGCCACCAGGTGTCGACGATCGGGCAGCGGCTGTCGCCGACGTTGTGATAGTACCACTCCCAGGCTTCGGGGTTGATCGGCTCGCCCACGGAACCCAGTAGGCGCAGCGATTTGCGCGAGGTCGCCTTGACCGGGCCTTCGCCCTCGCGCATCAGCGAGCGGATGGCGGTCGGCGCGGTGTAAAAGATGTTGACCTGGTGCTTGTCGACCACCTGCCAGAACCGACCGGCATCCGGGAAGGTCGGAATGCCTTCGAACATGATGGTGGTGGCGCCGTTGGCCAGGGGACCGTAGACGATGTAGGAATGGCCGGTGACCCAGCCCACGTCGGCGGTGCACCAGTAGATGTCACCATCGTGATAGTCGAAGATATATTTGTGGGTGGCCGCGGCGTGCAGCAGGTAGCCGCCGGTGGTGTGCAGCACGCCCTTGGGCTTGCCGGTGGAGCCGGAGGTGTACAGGATGAACAGCGGGTCTTCGGCGTCCATCTGCTCCGGGGGGCAGTCGGCGGACGCGGTGGCCATCACATCGTGATACCACACGTCGCGGCCTTCGACCCAGGAGATATTGCCACCGGTGCGCTTGACCACCACCATCTTCTGGACGCTGGGCGTGCTCTGCAACGCCTTGTCCGCGTTGGCTTTCATCGGCACTTGGCGTCCGCCGCGCAGACCTTCGTCGGACGTGACGACCACATTGCATTCGGCGTCGATGATGCGGTCCTTCAGCGAATCCGGCGAGAAGCCGCCGAACACGATGGAATGGACAGCGCCGATGCGGGTGCAAGCCAGCATGGCGACCGCGGTTTCGGGAATCATCGGCATGTAAATGCAGACCCGATCGCCTTTCTTGACGCCCAGGCCCTTCAGGGCATTGGCGAACTTACAGACATCTTCGTGCAGTTGCTTGTAGGTGATCTTCTTGTCTTCGTTGGGGCTGTCGCCCTCCCAGATGACGGCGATTTGATCGCCGCGGGTCGCCAGGTGGCGATCCAGGCAGTTATGGCTGACGTTGAGCTTGCCGCCCTCGAACCAACGAATATGTCCCTTGGTGAAATCCCAGTCCAGCACCTTATCCCAAGGCTTGTACCAGGAAAGAAACTGTTGGGCTTGTTCCGCCCAGAACCCTTCCGGATCGTCGACCGAGCGCTTGTACATTTCCAGGTATTGATCGTTGTTGATCCAAGCGTGCGCGGCGACTTCGGCGGGTACTGGATAGACCTTGGCTTCAGACATTATCGTGTTGCTCCTTTGGTGGGATGGGGTTGTGATATCAGCGGCGGGGGCGGAGGTCGGCGAGCGCCACGCCTGGTGCCGTTTGATTTTATCGCTCTAAGTCTAGAAGCTCGATTGCCTGAGTCAATCCATCCGGCGCGGGTTCGCGAGCGCGCCGAGGGTCCCAACGGCGCGCCGGTATCGGCGGCACCCGTTCCAGTCGCCAGTGGGTGCATGCCCAAGCCAGAATTGTCGCCGGTGGCGCTCCGCCCAGTTCGAAAGGTGGGTTTTGGCCGAGAAAACGCAACGCGGCCATGAGGGCCAATCCCGGTTTGTCGAGATCGAGCGGCGCCGCTCCGGTTTGCTTGCCGAGTTTGTGGCCGCGCCGATCGACGGCGACCGGCAGGTGGGCGTAGGCGGGTGTGGGCAGGCCCAGCAGCGTTTGCAGGTAAATCTGTCGCGGGGTGGAATCCAGCAAGTCGCCGCCGCGCACGATCTGGGTGATCCCCTGGGCCGCGTCGTCCACCACAACCGCCAGTTGGTAGGCGAACAAACCGTCGGCGCGACGGATCACGAAATCGCCCACCTCCCGCTCCAGATCTTGCGCGTAAGAGCCTTGTACAGCGTCCTGGAACGCCAGCGGCGTGTCGGTCACGCGCAAGCGGATGGCGGCGGGGCGGCCTGGTTGGCGGATGCCGTCGCGGCAATGGCCGGGGTAAATCGGACCACCATCGCTAGCGTGGATGGAGAGAGTGGCCAATTCCCGCCGGGTGCAGGTGCAGGGATAGGCCAGTCCGGCTCGCAACAATCGCTCCAGTGCCGCCTCGTAGCCCTCTCGTCGCTGGCTCTGATACCACACCGGTCCGTCCCAGTGCAGACCATGGCGGTCCAGGGCGTGCAGAATGGCATCGGTGGCGCCCGGCACGCTGCGGGGCGTATCCAGGTCTTCGATGCGCAACAACCACTCTCCACCGCAACGTCGCGCCTCCAGGAAACTGGCGAGCGCGGCGACCAGGGAGCCAAAATGGAGCGGTCCGGTCGGGGACGGCGCGAAACGGCCGCGCACCGGGCCATTCCCTAGACTGGGAGCCTGCGTCAAGCAACCGCCGCATGAATGAAGTGCGAGGCCAACGAGCGATGCCGCGTGGCTAACCCTGTTTTTCGCGGATTTCTTCCAGCATCTTGCAGTCGATACACAAGGTGGCGGTCGGACGAGCCTGCATGCGTGGCAGCCCGATCTCCACGCCGCAAGCCTCGCAATAGCCGTAATCGCCACTTTCGATCTGAGCTAGCGCCTCGTTGATTTTCTTGAGCAGTTTGCGCTCCCGGTCGCGGGTGCGTAACTCCAGGCTGAATTCCTCTTCCTGAGTGGCGCGGTCGTTGGGATCGGGAAACGCGGAAGACTCGTCCCGCATGTGGCTGACCGTGCGGCTCACCTCCTCCAGCAGACTTTGTTTCCAGTCTTGGAGAACTTGGCGAAAGTAAGTCAGTTGAGCGTCGCCCATATAGGCCTCGCCTTCGGCGGGCTGGTAGGACACGGGCGCTCCCTGCGCGATCGGATTGGTAGCGACCATCGCGATTCCCTCCTGAATGGAGCCAGACCGGCGCGGCGGAGACAGTCGTTATCGATCTCCACCACGATGCTGGCATCGGCGACTCGCAATGCCATCGCTTGAAAATGTACAGCAGCCTTGTTGCCATGGCAAAAGTTATGACGGAAATGGCCATTGCCGGTCGCGGAGCGCGAGGTGATCGGAGTTCGATCGTGCTGGCGAGGAATGAATTGGAACAACCAATTGCGGGTTTATCCGCGTCCGCGCCATCGTTATAATCGCCTTGCCCTTAAGGCCACCCACACCTCTGGATGATCACCATGCTTTCCGCCCGGCGCATCCCGTCGTTCGCCGCCATGAGTATGGTTGTATCATTGGCGGGCCGACCAGGAAAATGGTTGAGGCCGAAATAGAATGATTGGAACAACCGACGCGGCTGCGCGCGGTGGTGTCCTGCCCGACGTCTTCCCTGTTCCCGGTACGGCCAAAGCGCCGCCACGGCCCGGCGGAGACGCGCGGCCCGCCCGTCCATCCACTGCGCTCCAGGAAAAACCGCCCCGATCGGATGTTGTTGGGGTCCTTACAATACCCGGGAGTTAACGACCATCAATGAGCACACTTATCGAGCAGTTTCGCCAAAGTTCACCCCTGTTCGGTGGTAACGCGGCGTTCATCGAGGAACTGTACGAAAGTTTCCTGAGCGATCCGGAATCGGTCAGCGAAAACTGGCGGCAGTATTTCCGCAACTTGCAGTCGCAGACCCAGGGCGCCCGTGACGTCGCGCACGGCCCGATCCGCGATTCTTTCGCTCACCTAGCGTTGCAGCCGCAAGCCGGCGTGGCGCGCGCGCGGGCCTTCAGTCCCGTCGCCGCCGAAAAGCAGGCTTCGGTGTTGCGCATCATCAACGCCTATCGCACCCGTGGCCACAAAGCCGCCGATCTCGACCCGCTGCGCCTGCGCGACCGGCCGCCGGTACCGGAGCTGGAGCCCGGCTACCACGGTCTGAGCGAGGCCGATATGGACTCGCTGTTCAATACTGGTTCGTTGATGGCACCCTCGCAGTGGTCGCTGCGTGAGATTCTCGACCTGATCCGCGATGTCTACGTCGGTACCATCGGTTCCGAGTACATGCACATCAATGACACCGCCGAGAAACGTTGGATTCAAAAGCGGCTGGAGGGGCAGCGCGCCCGGCTCGATCTCGATGCCGGGCAGCGTCGGGAATTGTTGCGCTGGCTGGTGGCCGCCGAGGGACTGGAGCGTTACCTGCACACCCGCTACGTCGGCCAGAAGCGCTTCTCGCTGGAAGGTGGCGAAAGCCTGATTCCGATGATGGACGAGATTATCCAACTGGCCGGTGCCCAGGGCGTGCGGGAGATCGTGATCGGCATGGCCCACCGCGGTCGCCTCAACGTGCTGGTCAACATCATCGGCAAGGCACCCAGCGAGCTGTTCGAGGAGTTCGAGGGCAAGCGACGCGTGGCCGAGAGCAGCACCGGTGATGTCAAGTATCACATGGGGTTCTCCTCGGATGTCGAAACGCTCGGTGGCACGGTGCATTTGGCGCTGGCTTTCAACCCCTCGCACCTGGAAATCGCCAATCCGGTGGTCGAGGGCTCGGTGCGCGCTCGCATGGAGCGCCGTCGCCCGCCCGGCGCGGAATTCCCACCCCTGAATGCCGTGATGCCGTTGCTGATCCACGGCGACGCCGCTTTCGCCGGCCAAGGCGTTAATATGGAAACGCTCCAATTCTCGCAGGTGCGCGGCTACCGCACCGGTGGCACCGTGCACATCGTCGTCAACAACCAGATCGGGTTCACCACCAGCAATCCGCTGGATACCCGCTCGGCGTTGTACTGCACCGACGTGGCCAAGATGGTGCAGGCACCGATCTTTCACGTGAACGGCGACGATCCCGAGGCGGTGCTGTTCGTCACCCGATTGGCGCTCGAATACCGGATGACCTTCAACAAGGATGTGGTCATCGACATGATCTGTTACCGCCGGCTCGGTCACAACGAGGCCGACGAACCGGCCGCCACCCAGCCGATGATGTACAAGAAGATCCGGGCACGCAAAACCACGGCCACCTTGTACGCCGAGAAATTGATTGCCGAAGGCGTGATCGCCGAGGCTGAATTTCACGACATGCAGACCAAGTACCGTGACGACCTCGACGCCGGACAGCAAGTGTCACGGCCGACGCAGCCTCATGTCAAGGGACCGCATTCCGTCGATTGGTCGGCGTTCAAGAACGAGGACTGGAGCCTCCCGATCGACACCACCGTGTCGCTGGAGACCATCCGTGAACTGTCCGAGCAGTTGCTGAAGGTGCCCGAGGGGTTCGAAATGCACCCGCGCGTGGCCAAGATCATGGACGACCGCCGCAAGATGGCCGCCGGCGCCCTGCCGCTGGACTGGGGTTTCGCCGAAAATCTGGCCTACGCCACCTTGCTCAAGCAAGGCTATCAGGTCCGCATTTCCGGTCAGGACTGCGGTCGCGGCACCTTTTTCCATCGCCACTCGGTGCTGCATAACCAGAAGGATGGCGGCAGCTACACGCCGCTGGCCAACCTGTATCCGGGTCAGCCGACCTTTTTCGTGATCGATTCCATCCTGTCCGAGGAAGCGGTGCTGGGTTTCGAATACGGCTATACCACCGCCGAACCCAACGGATTGGTGATCTGGGAAGGGCAGTTCGGCGATTTCGCCAACGGCGCGCAGGTGGTGATCGATCAGTTCATTTCTTCCGGCCAGACCAAGTGGGGCCGGTTGTGCGGGCTGGTGATGCTGCTGCCGCATGGTTTCGAAGGCCAGGGGCCCGAACACTCTTCGGCCCGGTTGGAGCGCTATCTGCAATTGTGCGCCGAGAACAACATCCAGGTGGTGGTGCCGTCGACGCCGGCCCAGTGTTTCCACATGTTGCGCCGGCAAATACTGCGCCCGTTTCGCAAGCCGCTGATCGTGATGAGCCCCAAGAGCCTGTTGCGGCACCGAATGGCGGTGAACAGCCTGGAGGATCTGACCGAGGGTTGTTTCCATGAGATCATCGGCGAGATCGATCCGCACGATCCTCAGCAGATTACCCGGCTGGTGTTCTGCGGCGGCAAGGTTTATTACGATTTGCTGGAAGCGCGCCGCGAGCGGAAGCTGGAGCACGTCGCCATCATCCGCATCGAGCAGCTTTATCCGTTTCCGCAGGCGCTCTACGGCCAGCAACTGGAGCGTTATCCCAATGTCACCGACATCGTCTGGTGTCAGGAAGAGCCCAAGAACCAAGGCGCCTGGTATCAAAGCCTGCATCACTTGGAGCGGGGTGTGCAGCCGCACCAGACGCTCCATTATGCCGGTCGCGAACCTTCGGCGTCGCCGGCGGTGGGTTACTACAGCGTCCATGTCGAACAGCAGCAAACACTCGTCAATCAGGCCCTGGGCCAGTAACCACCATGGCTTAGGCTAAAAAACCCGGAACTCAAGGGAAACAAATACAATGACCATAGAAGTGAAAGTCCCCGCTCTTCCTGAATCCGTCTCCGACGGCACTTTGGTCAACTGGAAGAAACAGCCAGGTCAAGCGGTGCAACGAGGCGAAAACCTCGTGGATTTGGAGACCGATAAGGTCGTGCTGGACATTCCCGCCCCGGCGGACGGTGTGCTCGGGCAGATTCTGCGGCAGGAAGGTGACATCGTGACCACCGGCGACGTGATCGCCACGCTGGAGGAAGGGGCTGTCCAACCCGCGGCCGAAGCCTCCGCCGCCCCTGCGCCGACGAGTACTCCCGCCGCCGCCCCGGCGCTCGCGGCCACGGCGGAAGCAGATCTGGAAGGTCTGAGCCCGGCGGTGCGTCGCCTGGCCGCCGAGAATGGCCTGGATGTCAGTAAGATTTCGGGTAGTGGGCGCGGTGGCCGTGTGACCAAGGCTGACGTGCTGGCCTACATCGAGGCGCAGCAGCAAGGTCGTTCGACTCCCGGCCCCGCGCCGGTTGCCGCGCCGGTTGCCGTGCCGGTTGCCGCGCCGGCCGCGCCGCTGCCGCCCGACACCCTCGGTCGTCTAGAACAGCGCGTGCCGATGACCCGACTGCGTGCCCGCATCGCCGAGCGGCTGCTGATGGCCAAGAACAGCACCGCCATGTTGACGACGTTCAACGAAATCAACATGAAGCCGGTGATGGATCTGCGCAGCCGCTACAAGGATCAGTTCGAAAAGACCCACAATGTCCGCTTGGGCTTCATGGGCTTCTTCGTCAAGGCGGTGATCGAAGCGCTCAAGCGTTATCCGGCGGTGAACGGTTCGATCGACGGCAACGATGTCGTTTACCACGGCTACTACGATATCGGCATCGCGGTGTCTTCGCCGCGCGGGCTGGTGGTGCCGATCCTGCGCGACGCCGACCAGATGAGCCTGGCCGATATCGAGAAAGCGATCGGCGAGTTCGGTCAGAAAGCGAAAGAGGGGACCTTGACCGTCGAGGATATGACCGGCGGCACCTTCACCATCACCAACGGCGGCGTGTTCGGCTCGCTGATGTCCACGCCGATCCTCAACCCGCCGCAGAGCGGCATTCTCGGCATGCACGCCACCAAGGACCGGCCGGTGGCGGAGAACGGTCAGGTCGTGATCCGGCCGATGATGTACGTGGCCCACTCCTATGATCACCGCATCATCGACGGGCGCGAAGCCGTGACTTTCCTGGTCACCGTCAAGGAGTGTATCGAGGACCCGGCCCGCCTGGTCCTGAACGTCTGACATGGGAGAAGGACAGAAATCGAGGTCGGTGCGCGGCCTTAGGCGCATCCTTGTTTCCTGTCCTCCATTCCCGATTTCCTTAATTCCCTGTTCGCTGATAGGTACAAGCAATGGCAAAGACTTACGATGTGGTCGTCATCGGAGGCGGTCCCGCCGGCTATGTGGCGGCGATCCGCTGCGCGCAGCTCGGTCTGGAGACCGCCTGCGTGGAGCAGTGGATTAATTTCAAGGGCGATCCCGCTCTGGGCGGCACCTGCCTGAACGTGGGCTGCATCCCATCCAAGACCTTGCTCGAATCCTCCGAACAGTACCATCACCTCAAGGAAGGTATCGACAGCCACGGTATCCATGTCGAAGGGGTCAAGCTGGACCTCGACCGAATGATGGCGCGCAAGGAAGACATCGTGTTGCAGTTGACCAATGGCATCGGCGCCCTGTTCAAGGCCAACGGTGTCGAATGGTTGCAGGGTCACGGCAAGCTGTTGGCCGACCGGCAGGTGGAAATCACCCATCGCGATGGTTCGAGCGACGTGGTGAACGCCGACAACGTGATTATTGCCACCGGTTCCGTGCCGATCGAGATCGGCGCCGCCCCGGTGGACAACGCCGAAGGCATTATCGTGGATTCGACCGGTGCCCTGGATTTCCGTCAGGTGCCCGAAACCCTGGGCGTGATCGGCGCCGGTGTGATCGGTTTGGAACTGGGTAGCGTGTGGAACCGCCTGGGCGCCAAGGTCGTCATGCTGGAAGCGGTCGAGGATTTTCTGGCCCTGGCCGATCAGCAGATCGCCCGTGACGCGCTGCGTCAATTTAAGAAGCAGGGTCTGGATATCCGGCTCGGGACCCGTGTCATCGCCACCGAGAAGACCGGAGACGGCGTCAAGGTCCATTTCAAGGACAAGGACGGTGACCATGAGATTGTGTTCGAGAAACTGCTGGTATCGGTGGGCCGGCGACCGAACACCGACGATGTCGCCGCCCCCGAGTCGGATCTGCTGTTCGGCGAGCGGGGTTTCATCCATGTCGACGAACACTGCGAGACCAACCTGCCGGGCGTATACGCCATCGGCGACGTGGTGCGCGGGCCGATGCTGGCCCACAAGGGTTCGGAAGAAGGCGTCATGGTGGCCGAGATCATCGCCGGCCAGCACGGCCACCTGAACTACGACGCCATTCCCTGGGTGATCTACACCGATCCGGAGATTGCCTGGGTCGGCAAGACCGAGCAGGCGCTCAAGACCGAAGGCATCCCCTACAAGATCGGTACCTTCCCGTTCAGCGCCAACGGCCGCGCCAAGGCAATGGATGCCGCCGTCGGCATGGTCAAGATGCTGGCCCATGCGGAAACCGATACGCTGCTGGGCTGCCATATCATCGGTCCCTACGCCTCCGAGTTGATCCAGGAAACGGTGCTGGCGATGGAATTCAACGCCAGCAGCGAGGATCTGGCCCGGACCATCCATGGCCATCCGACCCTGTACGAGGCGATGCACGAGGCGGCGCTGTCCGTCCATGGCCGTGCCCTGCACAAAATCAATACTTGAGTTTTCGCGGAAGTTGGGTAAAGGGCGCGGGTATCGCGCCCTTTTTTGTTGCGCCGCAAAAAAACGATGGCGGCTTCTTCGGGCCAGCCCAGCGGTCGATCCGATAGGGTTTTGTTTTTCTTGCAGGAGGGATGCTGTTAAGATTTACAACAATCCGTATTTTTTTGACAACAAACAGGGCTGGATTGGAGAGCGGATCACATGTTAACCGATAAAAACGCCTTGCCCGTGGCGGTGGTGACGGGCGCCAACCGCGGACTGGGTCTGGAAACGGCCCGACAACTGGCCCGGCGCGGCTTCCGCGTGCTGCTCACCAGCCGCAATGCGGGCAAGGGCGAGATGGCCCTGGAGAAATTGTTGGCCGAGGGGCTGGACGTGCTGTTCCAGTCGCTGGACGTCACGTCGGAAAACAGCGTCGCCGAACTGGGCGCATTCATACACAGCCGATGCGGCCGAGTGGACGTACTGGTCAATAATGCCGGGGTTTTTCTCGATAGCCACGGTTCGGAGGATTCGGGCAGCGCCAGTGTATTCAATGCTAGCCTGGACACCTTGACGGCGACGCTGCGAACCAACCTGTATGGCCCATTGCTCCTGGCTCAGGAATTGGTGCCGCTGATGAAGCAGCAACATCATGGCCGTATCGTCAATATCTCCAGTGGGATGGGGCAATTGAGCGAGATGGAAGGCAAATCGCCGGCCTACCGGATTTCCAAGACCGCGCTGAACGCGCTGACGCGCATCCTGGCGGCCGAGACCCAGGGTCATAACATTCTGGTCAATTCGGTCTGTCCGGGTTGGGTGCGCACCGAAATGGGTGGCCCCAATGCCGAACGGACGGTGGAGGAGGGTGCCACCGGCATCGTCTGGGCCGCCACCCTACCGGACGATGGGCCGAGCGGCGGTTTCTTCCGCGACGGTCAGCCGATTCCCTGGTAGACCGACGCTGGCGCGGTTTTAGGGAGCGGCGCTCTCCCACATCGTCAATACGCTTTCCAGTTCCGCCAGATGGCCGATTTCCGCTTCCGCTCGCGGACCACCGGGCCATTCCCGATGGGTGCGATTGACCCAGACCGTGCGGAAACCGGCTTGCGTCGCGCCGAAGACATCGTGTTCCGGGTCATCGCCGACATGGACGATTTGCTCGGGTTGTGCCGCCAGCCGTTGGCGGGCCAGTTCGAACATCAACGGTTCCGGTTTGGCCGCGCCCACGTCGATGGCGTTGAGCGAGAAGGCGAAGACGTCGTGCAAGCCGATCAAACGCAGATCGGCGTTGCCGTTGGACAGGGAGGCCAGCGTATAGCGTCGGGCCAACCGCTCCAGGGTCGGCCGTACGTCCGCGAACAGTTCCACCGCGTTGCGGGCAATGAAGAACACTTCGAACGCGCTGTCCACGTCGAACTCCCGATAACCGACCCGCCGCGCCGCCAGATTCAAGGCCGCCTTGCGCAGCCAGGTGCGGTCATGGGCCATGTTCGGACGAGCGGCGATCACCTCGGCCGATAAATCCCGCAGCTCCAGCGGCGTGAATTGCTCGGCCATGCGCGGGTAGCGCGCCGCCAGCCAGTCGTGCAGCAACTGCTCGGCGCGTTCGACCACCGGCCAGATATCCCAGAGCGTGTCGTCCAGATCGAAAGTGATGGCTTTGATCATCGATCGGTCGCTTCTCCCCTAGTGGCGGAGAGATCGGAGTGAGAGGTGATACGCTGGAAGCCGCGTTCCAGATCGCGCTGGATGTCCGCGACCGTCTCCAGGCCCACCGAAATGCGCACCAACCCTTCGCGAATGCCGGCGGTTTCGCGCTCTTGCGGAGCTAGCCGGCCGTGAGTGGTGGTGGCGGGGTGGGTGATGGTGGTTTTGGCGTCGCCCAGGTTGGCGGTGATGGAGATCATCCGGGTGGCGTCGATCAGCGCCCAGGCGGCTTCCCGGCCGCCGTGCAGTTCGAAGGAAACGATGCCGCCAAAGTCGCTCTGCTGCCGCTTCGCCAGTTCGTGCTGCGGGTGCGAGGGTAGGCCGGGATAATAGACCCGCTCCACCGCCGGTTGAGCCTCCAGCCAGCGGGCCAAGTGCAGCGCGCTCTCGCTGTGGGCGCGCATCCGCAAGGACAAGGTTTCCAATCCCTTGAGGAATACCCAGGCGTTGAACGGGCTCAAAGTGGGACCGGCGGTGCGCAGGAATCCGTAAATATCGACACCGACCCGCTGCCGGTCGCCCACCACGGCGCCACCGACGCAACGGCCTTGACCGTCCAGGTACTTGGTGGCGGAATGAATGACCAGATCGGCGCCCAGTGGGAAGGGCTGTTGTAGGGCGGGAGTACAGAAACAATTGTCCACCACCAGCAGGCAGCCGTGCGCGTGGGCGAGATCGGCCAGCGCTCGGATATCGGCCAGCTCCATCAGCGGATTGGACGGGGTTTCCAGGTAGAACAACCGGGTTTCCGGGCGGATCGCGGCTTCCCAGGCGGCGAGATTGGACAAGGGGACGTAGCTGGTGGCGATGTCGAACTTGCTCAGGTAGTTGGTGAACAACGAAATCGTGCTGCCGAAAATGCTGTTGGCCGAGACGATGTGGTCGCCGCTCTTCAGCAGCGCCATGCAGGTCGCCAGGATCGCCGCCATCCCCGACGAGGTGGCGATGCAGGTTTCGCCGCCTTCCAGCGCCGCCAGCCGCTCCTGGAACACGCGCACGGTCGGGTTGGTGAAGCGGGAGTAGATGTTGCCCGCGACCGTGCCGCTGAAGCGGGCGGCGGCTTCGGCGGCATTGGCGAACACGAAACTGGAAGTGGCGAAAATCGGTTCGGCGTGCTCGCCTTCGAAGGTGCGCTGCTGGCCGGCGCGCACCGCCAGGCTGGCGAAACCGAGTTCGGGAATATCGTCGATGGGCATGTCCGGGCATCTCCGCGGTAAATAGGGGTTGCAAAGTCGCTGCGGAGTGTCCTGGCGCCGCCGGCGGCGCGCGGGCATGAAAAAACCCGCGCGGTGGGAGACCCAGGCAGGTTCAACCCGCTTTAGCGAAATTTGTTAAGCGCCCGCAAGCTGAACATTCAAATCGGCGCTGGAAAGCAAGCTTAGAAGGTCAGCGCCCTGCTGTCAAAAATACCGAGCACCGTGCTCAGGCATCGTTGTGCAGGTCGATGAAAGCATTTTCGGCGGCTTCATGGGTGGTCTTGACGCTGTCGGAACGCTCGCGGGCCAGGCAGTCCAGATAGGCTCGATCGATGTCGCCAGTCACATACTCGCCGGTAAAACAGGAAGCATCGAAAGCCTTGAGCGCACGGTTGCCGCGCCGCACCGCTTCTTCCAGGTCGGACAAATCCTGAAAAATCAGATGATCAGCGCCGATGGCGCGCGCCACTTCCTCCTCGGAACGACCATGGGCGATCAACTCGTAAGCGGCCGGCATGTCGATGCCATAGACGTTGGGATAGCGCACCGGTGGTGCCGCCGAAGCGAAATACACCTTGCGAGCGCCGGCTTCCCGAGCCATGCAGATAATCTGTTCGGAGGTGGTGCCGCGGACGATGGAATCGTCCACCAGCAGCACGTTCTTGCCGCGAAATTCCAGGTCGATCGCGTTCAGCTTCTGCCGCACCGATTTCTTGCGGATTTTCTGGCCGGGCATGATGAAGGTACGGGCGATGTAACGATTCTTGATGAAGCCTTCCCGATACTTGATGCCCAGGATCGAAGCCATTTGCAGGGCGGCGGTGCGGCTGGTGTCGGGAATCGGAATCACCACGTCGATATCCTGATCCGGCCAGACCCGCAGGATTTTTTCGGCCAAGTATTCGCCCATCCGCAGCCGGGCCTTGTGCACCGAGACCTGATCCATGATCGAGTCAGGTCGAGCCAGGTAGACGAATTCGAAGATGCAGGGGGAATAGGTCGGATGGTCGGCGCACTGGCGGGCGTGCATGCGTCCATCGAGGTCGAACAGCACCGCCTCGCCCGGCGCCACGTCGCGGATGCGCTGAAAATCCAGCGCGTCCAGCGCCACGCTTTCGGAGGCGACCATGTACTCCATGCCATCCTCGGTCTCGCGCCGGCCGAACACCAGCGGCCGGATACCGTAGGGGTCGCGGAAGGCCACCAGGCCGAAGCCGACGATCAGCGCCACGGCGGCGTAGGCGCCCCGTACCCGTCGGTGCACCGCCGCCACCGCCGCGAAGATATCCTCGGCATCGATCGACAGCTTGCTGCGCTGCTGCAATTCGTGGGCGAATACGTTGAGCAGGATTTCCGAGTCGGAATTGGTGTTGATGTGGCGCAGGTCGGAGCGGAACAATTCGTCCTTGAGCTGGATGGCGTTGGTCAGGTTGCCGTTATGGGCCAAGGTGATACCGAACGGCGAGTTGACGTAGAACGGCTGGGCCTCGGCGGAATCGGAACTGCCGGCGGTCGGATAGCGGACATGGCCGATCCCGATATTGCCGGGCAAGTTGCGCATGTGGCGGGTGCGGACCACATCGCGGATCAGGCCGTTGTCCTTGCGCAGGAACAAGCGGCCGAGGTCGCAGGTGACGATGCCCGCCGCATCCTGGCCACGATGCTGCAATACGGTGAGGCCGTCGAATAGGCTTTGGTTGACCGGGCTACGTCCCGCGATACCGATAATTCCGCACATCTGTCACCACCCGCGCGTGCTGGACGGCTACCGCCGTCATTTGGGAACGATTTCAGGAAAGCGAAAATTCTGGGCCAGCTCCGGCGGCAGGAAATCCCGCAGCCAGAGAGCGGTTTCCTGACAGTGACGTAGCAGCAGCGATTGTTGCCACCAGGGATCCTTGGGTAGCGGCGTCAATCCCGCCGCCAATACCAGCACGGTGACGACGGCCGCGCCTCGCGCCAGACCGAAGCTCATGCCCAAGACCCGGTCAGTGCCGGTCAGTCCGGTATAGTGGACCAGGTAGGACGCGAGGATGCCGATCAGCCCGCCGATCAGCAGTGTGATGAGGAACAGGCCACCAAAGGCGGCCGCGGCGCGCAGCGACGGTACATCCAAGTAGGGCGTAAGATGCGTGGCGGCTTGTTCGGCGAACAGGAAGGAAATGGCGAAGGCGGCGATCCAGGTGGCCAGCGAAATCACTTCGCGCAACAGGCCGCGCCAAAATCCGACCAGCATGGAAAGGGCGATGATGGCGATGATCAGGTAATCCGCCCAGTTCATGGGTTGCGGTATCCCGCTCCGGAATGTTCGTACGCATGGATCATGAGGGGAGGGTCGCTTTCGGCCTCAGGGACTTGCATCTTAGCAAAAAACGCGCGTGGGCTGAAACGCGGCGGCCATCGACGGGATTCAACGCCAGATGCGCACTAGGTACAGTGGCCGGCCATTGGCCGTGGTCTGTTCGACCGCCGCCCGAATGTTGCGACTTCGGTAGCGGTCGCGCACGGCATAGGCATTGTCTTGCAATGCGAAACTGGCCACCACGGTACCGCCGCTGGCCGACGGGGTTGGTGGGGCTGGGGGGCTCGAAGTCGCTGCGGGAGCTCGGGACTTGGCAACCAGCTCGATTTGGGGTAGGGCGGTGGGCGGTTTGGCTCGGGCAGCCTGAGCCTGAGCCTGAGCCCGGGCCTGAGCCTGAGCCTGAGCCTGAGCCTGAGCCTGAGCCTTGGTTTGGGCCTGGCGACGGGTTTCTTCGGCGCGAGCGGCCTCCCGGCGGGCGGCGGCGGCTTGGGCTTGGCGGCGGGCTTCCTCGGCGCGAGCGGCTTCTCGACGGGCGATTTCGGCCTGAGCGGCGCGTCGGGCAGCCTCGGCCTGGGCCTTGC
>DAOTGT010000014.1:0-5605 GCA_035447285.1 Candidatus Competibacter sp. | reverse complement strand
CGACGGGCGATTTCGGCCTGAGCGGCGCGTCGGGCAGCCTCGGCCTGGGCCTTGCGGCGAGCCTCTTCGGCGCGAGCGGCCTCCCGGCGGGCGGCGGCGGCGGCGCGGCTGGTTTCAGCCTGCGCGGCGGCGGTTTCCGCGGCGGACGAACGTGGCGGCGGCGCGGCTTCCTGGGCGGCTTGCAGGCGGGCGGCCTGGCTGTTGGCGGCGGCGCCACGCGCTTCCTCGGCGCGGGCGCGCGTCAGAGCGGCGTCCGCCTGCTCTTGGCGGCGGGTGGCTTCGGCGCGGGCCTTGCTTGCCGCGATACGCTCGGCTTCGGCTTGGTCCCTGGCAACGCGTGCCGCTTCTTCTTCCTGAGCGGTTTGATTCTCGGACGGAGAGGCCGGTTCCGCTGGAGCCGCGGGTGGCGTCTGGGCTACCGGTGGTGGGGCAGTGTCGGCGGGTGCCGGAACGGAGAACGTCAACGCGGACGGTTTTGGAGTGCTTGGCGATGGAGTGTCCGGCGAGCGAGCCGAAGAGGGGGTCGCGTCGGATGGAGTTTGCCGTTTTTCCATCAATTCCGGGACGAAAATCACGGCCAGCGCGGTAATGACGGCGGCGCCGACCAAGCGTTGGGTTAAGCGGTTGTTCAAAATCAAGCCTCCCGTGATTGCGGCGGGGGAGAATCGGATAGCCACGGCTGGGCGGCCAGCACGGGCGCAACGGTTTGGAACGAACCCAGCACGACGATGCGGTCGCCGGGCCGAGCGGCGGTCCGGGCGGCTTGGCAGGCGCTGGCGACGTCGGTGGGCGCTGGCGCGTCGACATCGCGCAGTGCCCGCGCCAGTTCGTCGCCGGAACCGCCTCGCAGCCCGGTCAGCATGACCGGATGCCAGCCGTCGATCAGGCCGGTCAGCGCTCGGACGACGCCGCTTGCGTCCTTATCGGCCAGCAGGCCGATGACGGCCTGGGTTCGCCCGGCGCAGGGTCGTTCCCGCAGGTGGGCGGCCAGGACGGCGGCACCATGAGGATTATGGGCAACATCGAGAATCCACTCAACCGGGCCGGAGATGCTTTGCAAGCGACCGGGCAGTTCGGCGCGCGCCAATCCGGCGCGAATGGCGGCGATGGTTACCGGCAAGCGGTCGCGCAGGCTGGCCAGGGTCATGAGCACGGCGGCGGCGTTGCCGATCTGGTGCGAGCCGGCCAGCCCCGGTGGTGGCAGGTCATCGAAGCGTAGCTCGTCCGCCCACCAGCGCCAGGTCCGACCGGTGCGCTCGAAGTCGTAGTCGAGGCCGACTTGCCGGTAAGTCGCGCCGATGTCGCGCGCATGTTCGACCAGTCGACGCGGCGGATCGGGATCGGCGCAGATCGCCGGCCGACCGGCGCGGTAGATGCCGGCTTTTTCGAAGCCAATGCTGTCGCGATCCGTGCCCAACCAGTCGGTGTGATCGAGGCCGATACTGACCACCAGCGCCGCGTCGGCGTCAACGACGTTGACCGCGTCCAGCCGTCCGCCGAGGCCGACTTCCAGCAGCGCGACCTCGACCTTGGCGTCGCGGAACAGCTCCAGCGCCGCCAAGGTGCCGAATTCGAAGTAGGTCAAGGAAACGTCGTCGCGAGCCGCGTCGATGCGGGTAAAAATTCGGCAGAGCGCGTCGTCGCTCGCCGCCGCGCCGTCGATGCGGATACGCTCGTTGTAGCGCAACAGATGTGGCGAGGTGTAAGCGCCGACCCGGTAACCGGCGACTCGCAGTATCGCCTCCAGTAGGGCGACGCAGGAGCCTTTGCCGTTGGTGCCGCCGACCGTGATCGCAATGTGGGGCGGCGGTTCCGGTTGCAGCCGGCGCAACACGGTTCGCACCCGCTCCAAACCCAAGTCGATGGTTCGAGGGTGCAGGGTTTCCTGCCAGCGCAGCCAGTCGTCCAGGGTTGCAAACCGTGGGTCGGGCATCAGGGGATCTCGATGCGCGCGCCTAAGCCGCCAAGGCGGGACGGCCGGTTAGCAGCGCCAGCAGACTGGCCAAGCGGTCGCGCAGTTCGCGGCGGTCGAGGATCAGGTCGATGGCGCCATGTTCCAGCAGAAACTCGCTGCGCTGAAAGCCGGGCGGCAATTTTTCCCGGACCGTTTGTTCGATGACCCGTGGCCCGGCGAAACCGATCAGGGCCTTGGGTTCGGCGATGTTGATGTCGCCCAGCAACGCCAGGCTGGCGGAGACGCCGCCGGTGGTCGGATGCGTCAGCACCGAGATGTAAGGGATGCCGTGCTCGGCCAGCCGGGCGAGCACGGCGCTGGTTTTGGCCATTTGCATCAGCGAGACGAGGGCTTCCTGCATTCGCGCGCCACCGCTGGCGGAAAAGCAGATGAAGGGGATGTGTTCCTGCAAGGCGATTCGAGCGGCGCGGACGAAACGCTCGCCGACCACCGACCCCATCGAGCCGGCCATGAACTCGAATTCGAAAGCGGCGGCGACCACCGGCATGCCCTTGAGCAGGCCGCGCATGGCGATCAGTGCGTCTTTTTCCTCGCAGGTTTTCTGCGCCTGGGCCAGGCGGTCCTTGTATTTCTTGTTGTCCTTGAACTTGAGGAAGTCGATCGGTTCGATGTCGTCGCCGATTTCGCTCGGATCGGTTTCATCCAGAAAGCCATGTAGGCGCTGGCGGGCACCAAGGTACATGTGATGGCCGCATTTGGGACAAACTTGCAGATTGCGCTCCAGTTCGACCCGATACAGCACCGCCCCGCATTCCTCGCACTTGCTCCACAAGCCTTCGGGAATCTGGTGCTTGTTGCGGCCGTCGGTGCGGATGCGGGAGGGAACGAGTTTTTCGTACCAGCTCATGCAACGGGTTCCGGGTTCAGGGAAGACCTCCGGCGGAGCCGGTGATCAGGGTGCCGGGCGGGCCTGGAGAGAAGGAAATAGTATTGCGTGCGATGGAGCGCTCAGCCAGCAAAAGCGGTGGGCATACCGGCTTGATCCATGGCTTGGCGCATGGCGGCGATCTGCGCGGCGACCTCCCGGCGCATCCGTTCGGGGTCGTCGGCCAGTTCATGCATCCTGGCGACCAGCGCGCTGCCCACCACCACGGCGTCGGCGATCCGGGCGACGGCGGCGGCGGTCGGCGGGTCCTTGATGCCGAAGCCGACGCCCAGCGGCAGATCGGTGCAGGTACGAATGGTCGCCAGTTTCTCCGCCACTTCGGCGACGTTGAGCGCAGCCGAGCCGGTCACGCCCTTGAGCGAGACGTAGTAGAGATAGCCTCGCGCCAATTGGGCAGTGCGGCGGATACGCTCGACGGAACTGGTCGGGGCCACCAGGAAGATGGGAGCGATTCCGGCGGCGTTCATTAGTTCGATCGGTTCGGCCGCCTCTTCCGGCGGCAGGTCCACGGTCAGTACGCCGTCCACCCCGGCGTCGCGGGCGGCGGCGACGAATGCCGCGTGGCCCATGCGCTCGATGGGGTTGAGATAGCCCATCAGGACCAGCGGGGTCTGGGCGTCGATCTGGCGAAATTCGCGCACCAGTTCCAGTACCCGTCGCGGGGTCATGCCCTGGGCCAACGCCCGCTCGCAAGCTTTCTGGATGACCGGACCATCGGCCATCGGGTCGGAAAACGGTACGCCCAGTTCGATGACGTCGGCGCCGGCCGCGACCAGGGCGTGCAGCATCGGCACGGTCAGTTCCGGGCGCGGGTCGCCGGCGGTGATGTACGGAATCAGGGCCTTGCGCCCGGCGCGGCGCAACTCCTGGAAACGATGGGTAATCCGGTTCATAAGATTCGAGACCCTTACAGTTGGATGCCTTCCAGCGCGGCGACGGTGTAGATGTCCTTGTCGCCACGGCCGGATAGGTTGACCACGATGCTCTGGTCGGGGCGCATCGTCGGGGCCAGTTTTGTGACGTAGGCCAAGGCATGGCTGCTTTCCAGCGCCGGAATGATGCCCTCGGCGCGGGTCAAGTCGTGGAAACCTTGCAGCGCCTCGTCGTCGGTGATGGCGACGTACTGGGCTCGGCCGATATCCTTGAGCCAGGCATGCTCCGGGCCGACGCCGGGGTAGTCCAGCCCGGCGGAAACCGAATGGGTTTCGGTGATCTGGCCGTGCTCGTCGTTCAGCAGGTAGGTGCGGTTGCCGTGCAGCACGCCTGGTTGGCCGGCGCACAGGGTGGCGGCGTGGCGGCCGGTGTCGATGCCGGAGCCGGCGGCCTCGACCCCATAGATGGCCACGTCGCTGTCGTTCAGGAACGGATGAAACAGGCCGATGGCGTTGGAACCGCCGCCCACGCAGGCCACCAGGGCGTCCGGCAGCGTGTTGTACTCGGTCAGCATCTGCTCGCGCGCCTCGCGCCCGATCACCGCCTGGAACTCACGCACCATCAGCGGATAGGGATGCGGGCCGGCCACCGTGCCGATCATGTAAAAGGTGTCGTCCACATTGGCGACCCAGTCGCGCAGGGCTTCGTTGAGCGCGTCCTTCAGGGTGCGCGAGCCGGAGGTCACCGGTTGCACGGTGGCGCCCAGCAGCCGCATGCGATAGACGTTCAGCGTTTGGCGTTGGATATCTTCCGCGCCCATGTAGACCACGCATTCCATGCCCAGCCGAGCGGCCACGGTGGCGGAGGCCACGCCGTGCTGGCCGGCGCCGGTTTCGGCGATCAGTCGGGTCTTGCCCATGCGCTTGGCCAGCAGTGCTTGGCCGACGGTGTTGTTGATCTTGTGCGCGCCGGTATGGTTCAGGTCTTCGCGCTTGAGGTAGATTCGCGCGCCGCTCAGTTGCCGGCTCCAGCGTTCGGCGTAATAGAGCGGGCTGGGGCGGCCGACGTAATGGGCCAGGTCAGCGTCCAGTTCCGCCAGGAATTCGGGGTCGTTGCGGCAGTCCCGCCAGGCTTCGTTCAATTCGTGCAGGGCTTCCATCAACGTTTCGGCCACGAACCGGCCGCCGTAACGGTCGAAATGACCGTTGGCGTCGGGAAACTGGCTGAAATCGACCGGGTTACGCAGTGCGGCTTTCACAATTGTTCACACCTCGAAAAAATGCGCGCATCAATTCGGCGTCCTTGACGCCTTTGGCGGCTTCCACCCCGCTGCTGACATCGACCGCGTGGGGCTGGACCTGGCGGATTGCGGCGGCGACGTTGCCGGGATGCAGACCGCCGGCCAGTATCAGGGGCTTGTGGCGTTCGGTGGGAATTTTCGCCCAGTCGAAGCCTTGGCCGGAACCCCCCATCTTGTTGCCGCCATGACTGTCCAACAGCAACCCGGCCGCGTCGGCGAAACGCTGCTCGTAGTCCCGTACATCGGCGTCGGCGCCCATCGGCACGGCCTTGAGATAGGGCAGGCCGAACGCCGCGCAGTAGGCCGCTTCCTCGTCGCCGTGAAATTGCAGCAGCTGCACGGGAACCTGGGATAAGACGGCGCGAACCGCCGCCGGTTCGGCGTTCATGAACAGGCCGACCAGGGTGACGAAGGGCGGCAGGGCCGCGACGATCCGTCGCGCCGCGTCCGCGCTCACATAGCGGGGGCTGGGCGGGTGGAACACCAGACCGATGGCGTCCGCGCCCAACTCGGCCGCCGTCACGCCGTCCTCGGGACGGGTGATGCCGCAGATCTTGACACGGGTACGGGG
>DAOTGT010000013.1:0-30357 GCA_035447285.1 Candidatus Competibacter sp. | reverse complement strand
GATCAACTTCATCACATCAGCAGCATTCATTGTCATTGATTCCTCGGGGTTCTCGGAAAAATCCGATCGGGGTCGATCGGGTATTAAAAAACACAACCGTCATCAGCACGAACCATGCCATGGCGGACATCCGCCAGCTTGACCACAAACTCGCTGTATTTCGAAACGCACCGACAGCGCTTGCCGCCCAATAATCATGCAATCAACTTTTTTTTGCACCATCATCGCGCATTAACCCGTGCCAAAACCGCCGGCCCCGCCTTGGCGACTCGGGCTTGTGGTTCGGAACACGATGCCTACTCGGTCCCCGGCTGTACCGAGGCATTTGCGTGTTGAAGGAACGCGCCGGCATGAGTCGCAAAGACCTGCCGGTGCTGGAAGCGGTGATCGATCACTCGATAAACCACCAGCTTGACCCCATCCTGCACCACCATCCAGACCAGGTTGTACACCCAGACCCAACCGATCAGATCCCAGGGCAGCACCGGCACCAACCAGCCGAAGCCGCACATCAGCACCGCGAAGATCTGGGTGCCGACCACCGCCCCCAGCAACTGCCAGGAAGGGTGTGGCCGTGCCCAGAACGCCTTCTTGGTGCGGGTCAGCAGCAACAGCAGATGCCCGCCGACCAGTAGTTGCAGGAACATCATGGTTTGCAGGTGGGCCGCGTCCAGATGCAGGACATCCATACCCAGGACCAGCAAGCCGAAGCTCTGCGCCACCGCCAACACCCCCAGGGTGATCGACACCGCGAAAGTGCGTTCCCGGTTCCAACGCACCGGCATGGGATCAGGTTCGGTGCGGTCGTAGGCAATGGTCATGATCGGCACATCGTCCAGCAGGGCCAGCGCCACCAGCATGATCGCGGTCAATGGGAAGAACCCGAACACGATGCTGGCCAGCACCACGAACACCATGATGTCGATGCTCATGGCGATGCGGTAGATGATGTAGCTCATCATCCGCTCGAAGATGCGGCGCGATTCCTCCACCGCGTGGGTAATAACCGACAAACCGGGCGCGGTCAGCACCAAGGCGGCGGCGGCTCGCGCGGCGTCGGTGGCGCCGGATACCGCGATGCCGACATCGGCCTGCTTGAGCGCCGGAGCGTCGTTGACCCCGTCGCCGGTCATCGCCACGATGTGGCTACCCTGCTGCAAGGCCTTGACGATGCCGTACTTGTGCTCGGGGAATACCTGGGCAAAACCATCGGCTTCCTCGATCTGGTGGACCGCCATCGCTGGCAACGCCCCATGCGCCACACCCCCGGCGAACAGCGCCTCGGCCACCCGAATATTGGTACCGATACCCAACTCTCCGGAAATCTGTTTGGCAATGGCGATGTTGTCACCGGTAACCATCTTGACCGCGATGCCGTAGCGTCCGGCCTCGGCGATGGTCGACGCAGAGTCTTCGCGTGGCGGATCGAATAGCGGCAAGATACCCAGAAACACCCATTTCCCGCCCGCGTCGGTGCGAGCCACGCCCAAGGTGCGAAAACCCTTGGCGGCGAATTCATCCACCGCCCGGTCGGCCAACACCTGCGTTTCACGATCCACCTGACACAGTTGCATTACCACCTGCGGCGCGCCCTTGGTGACCTTGAACGTCTGACCGCCGCCATCCTGGACAGTGGCTTCGGTGCGTTTGCCGATCGGGTCGAACGGCGCGAACTGGATCTGCTGGTAGGGTTTCAGGGCACTGGCATCCTCCAGCCCGCCGATCACCGCCAAGTCGATGGCGTCGTTGTTTTCCGCCTTGGAGGCCAGCGCCCCGGCCAGAATCAACTCTTGCACGGTGACGCCAAAGGGTTGCGCCTCGCCCAGGGTCAGCTGATTCTGGGTCAAGGTACCGGTCTTGTCCGAGCAGAGGATATCGACGCCCGCCATTTCCTCGATGGCTTCCATGCGCGAGACGATGGCCTTGAGTTTGGAGAGTTTCAACGCGCCCAGCGCCATGGTGACCGACAGTACCGCCGGCATCGCCACCGGAATCGACGCCACCAGCAGGATCAGCGCCAGCTTGAGCAGGTGGATGAACGAGGTGCCCCAGTACAACTCCACCGCCGCCAATACCACGATCAGCGCCAGTGCCGAGAAAATCAGGAAGTTGCCGATTTGCAAGACCGATTCCTGCAAATGCGACTTGGCGCCGGCCGTTTCCACCAGCTTGGCGGTGCGGCCGAAAAAGGTGTTGGCACCGGTACCGGTCACCACCGCGACCATCTCGCCCTGTTTGGCGACCGAGCCGGAAAAAGCCACCTCACCCGTCTTTTTGTCGACCGGCAGCGATTCGCCGGTCAGCGCGGCCTGATCCACGCTCAGATAGTCGCCCTCGATCAGTTTCACATCCGCCGGGATGATGTCCCCCAAACGGATGCGGACGATGTCGCCCGGCGCCAGGTCGTGGGCCTCGATTTCCCGCCACTCGCCATCGCGCAGAGCGCGGGCCTTAAGCGCCAGTTGTCCCTTGAGCGCGCTGAGGGCATTGGCGGCGCTGGCCTCCTCGCGAAAACCGATCACGGCATTGAACAGCAACAGTGCGGTGATCACCAGAAAATCGTTCCAGTCGCGGGTCAGCAGCGACAGCAGCGCCGCCGCTTCGATCATCCAGGGAATCGGCCCCCAGAAATACGGCAGAATTCGCTGTAATAACGTGACGTGTTTTTCTTCCAGTGCGTTCGGGCCGACCTCGCGCACCCGGTCGGCCGCCTCAACGGCACTTAAACCTTTGGCGCGATCCGTCCGCAAATGGGCGAGCACGGCATCCACCGTCTCGGTGGTGAAGTCCATCGCACTCTCCGGCGGCGCGGCAACCGGCGACGGCGCGGCGGGCTTGAACCGGTACTTCCACCACGCGATGCCGGCGAGCAGCAACAGCAGAATCGGGATGGCGACCCAATCCAGATCCCACACGATCCGCTGCTCCAGCGCCGACTCCATCGGCTTGATCGCTGGCTTGACCACAGGCTTGGCCGTTGGCGCGGCGACTTCCGGCGCGGGTGTGGGACTTTCCACGGGCGCGACTGCTGTGGGTGCGGGCGGCGCCGTTTGAGCGGGAGCAACCTTGGCAGCCTCGCTCGCGGGCGGGCACACGAATTTACCACCGGCCAGACGGTGGTCTTCCCATTCCCGTAACTGCCGTTCGAATTCCCGCAAGGCATCCGCGCGGCTCAGGGCGTTGACCATCGCTAGCGCGGGAATTTGCAGCTTTTCGCCCGCCTTCAAGGGCGAGTTGACGTTGCAGGCGTACTCAAACGCCAGCGGGTTGGCCTTGAGCAGCGCCAGCATGACCTGGTCGCGACTGACGTCCTGATCATGGTAAACGTGCTTGGCGATGTCCCAAAGGTCCTCGCCTCGCCGCACCGGGCCGTAGGTGTCCAGCGCTTGGGCGGACGACACCATCCCCAGCAGGAAAACAGCGAACAATGTAAAACGCGTGTTCATCGACCCCCCTTGCTTACTTGTGGATTGCTTGATCTGATTCTAGAACGATTGGACCCGAATGTTCTTGTGGTCATTTTTCATGACCGTATTCATGCTCCCGATCAAGCATGCTCGCCACCCGTTTCGCTTTTCACTATTCCGGTTGAGCGGCAACCCGGTAAAGTGTTACTGAAACCGGTTTGAAGAGGCATAATTTCTTACCTTTGCATGTTCACTCCCAATCTCGGAGGCGGGCCGATGAAACCCAGAAACCCATCATCCAACGGCGGCAAGCTGGACCAGATCGTGGCCGCCGCCCGGCGCGGCCGGGAACAACGCGAGCGCGATTACCGCGAGCAGGCATTGAAGCTTTACCCATGGATCTGCGGGCGCTGCGCGCGCGAGTTCAACCGCCAGAATCTGCACGAACTGACAGTGCATCACCGCGACCACGATCACGACCACAACCCGCCGGATGGCAGCAACTGGGAACTGTTGTGCCTCTATTGCCACGACAACGAACACCAGCGCCGCGAAGAAGCGCTGGCTCGGGGCGGGAGCGACGGCGCGGACCGCCTAGCGGGCGGCGGCGCGACCCACAACCCGTTCGCGAATCTGAAGGCCTTGCTGAGCGGCGGCCAGAACGAAAAGACGGAATAGCCGGTCCCGCCATCAATCTATTTTCCAGTGCCCAACTCGGTTAATCGCGGTTAAGATAGCGTCCCTGTGTTTCCGGCCTTTTCAGGGGACTGCCCATGACGTTCGTCGTTACCGAAAACTGCATCAAGTGCAAGTACACCGACTGCGTGGAAGTCTGTCCGGTGGACTGCTTCCACGAGGGCCCGAATTTTCTGGTCATCGATCCCGACGAGTGCATCGATTGCACCCTGTGCGAGCCTGAATGCCCGGCGCAGGCGATCTTTGCCGAGGATGACCTGCCAGCCGGCCAAGAACATTTCCTGGCGCTCAACGCCGAACTGACCAAACAATGGCCGGTGATCACCGAGAAGAAGGACGCGCCGCCCGACGCGGCGGACTGGGACGGCAAGCCCGACAAGCTGCAACATCTCGAACGCTGAGCCGGGTGTATATCCTGGCCTTTCCGCCGCCCAACGGGTACGCGCCCGTGCTCTCGGTTCCGGTTCTGAATCCCTTCGCCACCACCGCGTTCGGCCGATTGTGCCCGAAGCCCGACATGGTTTTTACGGAAATCCAACGATGAGTGAATCGCCCTACGTTTTCGAAGTCACCCAACACAACTTTGCCGCGGTCGTGGTGGAAAATTCCCAGCAAGTGCCAGTATTGGTGGACTTTTGGGCCGACTGGTGCCAACCTTGCAAGACGCTCACGCCGATTCTGACCAAACTGGCCCAGGAATACCGGGGCGGTTTCATTCTGGCCAAGATCAACGCCGACGCCGAACAGGCGTTGGCCGGGCATTTCCAGGTCCGCAGCCTGCCGACGGTGATGGTGGTTTGGCAGGGACAGATCGTGGATCAGTTAGTGGGTGTGCAGCCGGAATCGACCTATCGGGAAGCCATCGACCGGTACCGAACCAGTCCAGACGAACTGATCATGGAGCAGGTGGACCTGCTCTGGCAGCGTGGTCGCCAGCAACAGGCGGTCGAACTGCTGCGCGAGGCGCTGAAGCAAGAGCCGGACAACGTCGAACTGAAGGTGGCGCTGGCGGACAAGCTGCTGCAACTGGATCGCGGCGAGGACGCGCGCGCGCTGTTGGAAAGCCTGCCGGCCGAGGAGCGCGACCGCCAACCGGCCAGCGGCCTGCTGGCGCGGCTGCGCTTCGCCGATCTGGCTCAGGGTGCGCCGGATCTGGCCGCGCTGGAAGCAAAGGTGCGCGCCGATCCCGCCGACAGCGCCGCCCGCCGGCAACTGGCGGCCCGCTACGTGCTGGCCGGTGCTCACGAGTCGGCGCTGGAGCAGTTCATGGATCTCATGCGCCGCGACCCTCAGTTCGAGGACGAAGCCGGTCGCAAGGGGCTGATCGCGATCTTCGAGATGCTCGATAACGAACACCCACTGGTCATCACCTACCGGCGGCGGATGTTTTCGCTGCTGCATTGAGATCGGCCCGAACCCTGGCCGTGACGACCCACCGGCCATGAGCGCCGACCGACGCTCGTTCGAGCGATTGCGCGATCATGCCCGGCAAGCCCGCGAAACCGGTGACTATGCCCAGGCCGCGCGGCTGGAACGTCAGGCGGCGGAGCTGGCCGGCGCGCTGGGATTAGCCGGCCAGCAGGCGCGGGCGCTGCTGTGGGAAGGCTACAGCCTGCGGCAGGCCGGCGAGGACGATCTGGCGCTGGCCGCGCTGTTGCAAGTCGTCGGCGAGCGAACCGCGACCGCCGATCCGGCCGATGCGTTCGGCGCGCTGACCGCCATCGTTCACATCGGTCTGGAACGCAAGCCGTTGCGGTTCTGCCGCGCGCTGCTGGATCAGGCGCGGCACTATCTGAGCGAGATCCGCCGGCCATGGACCGTGCCACTGGATTATCTGGAAGGCGAACTGGCTTTGCGCCGGGGCGAATTTGCCGCCGCCTGGGACTGGCATTCCCGCGCCTGGGCCGGCTGGCGCGATGAATATCCCCGCCTGACCGCCGCCACCCATCTGTGGGCGTTGTGCCGCACTGCGTTCCGTCGTTGTCATCTGGCGGAATTGGAACGGCTAAGCAACGCGCTCGTCGAACTCCACCCAAGCGCCATGCTGGAACGGCAACTGGTCGAACGGGCGCGATTGCTATGGTGGCGGGCACAACGTGCCACCGGCGATTCCCTGCCCGCTCCCGACCCGACCATGCCGGTCGAAACGGCCCTGGCGCTGTTGGCGAGCGCGGCGGGCGGAGGTCGTGACTTTGGCGCGCGGCGGGAGGCGCTGCGGGCGCTGGCGTTGGCGAGTTGCTGGGATGCAGTGGATGACTCGCTGGCCCGGCACGCGCTCGAATCCGACAGCTTGGAAAGCGCGCTGCTGCTGGGCGATCTCGCGTTGAACCAGGCACGAACGACGCTGGGATTGCCGATGCTGGATGACGATTATGGCGAAGACGGCGATGTGGCTTCCCCTTCGCTAGATCGACCTGACCCCGAAACTCAATCCAAGTTGGAACAGGCTGGATCGCACTATCGATCCGCTTTAGCCCTGGCCGAAGCCGAGGACGAGCGCTTGGAGACCCAAGTACTTGGCGCGACCGTGCGGAATCGATTGCGACGACTGGAAACCATTGCCCTGGTGCCTGCCTCATCATTAAAGAAGCCATGACCCACCACACCAAGGATACCGCTGGTTTTTACCGTACCGGCCGCGACGACACCGAGCGCCAGCTTCGCTTCGACCGGGGCACGCTGTTGCTGGAGGGCGTGGCCGAACTGCCGGCCGGGCTGGAAACTTGGTTCTGCTACGACCCGCGCGTGGACGCCTACCGGGCGCCGGCCAATCGCTACAGCGACATCATCGGCCCACTCAAGGGCGAATTGGCCCGCAACAAGGCGCCGCGCTATCAGCGCCGGGAACTGAGCTGCGCGCTGGAGATGACGCCCTATCCCCATCAACAGGAAGCCCTCGCGGCCTGGCAGACGGCGAAAGGGCGCGGCGTGGTGGTGCTGCCGACTGGGGCCGGCAAAACGTTGGTCGGGCTGCTGGCGCTGTGCTGGGCGCGGCGCGACGGATTGATCATGGTCCCGACCCTGGATTTGATGCAGCAATGGTACGCCTTGCTGCGGGCGGCGTTCCCGGATCAGGACATCGGCCTGATCGGCGGCGGCTATCACGAACCGCAGCCCCTCACCATTGCCACCTACGATTCCGCCGCCCGCCACATCGAACGATTGGGCGACCGCTTCGGCCTGCTGATCTTCGACGAGGCACACCATCTACCTTCGGAGTTCTACCGCGCCATCGCCGAATTCTCGCTGGCACCCTACCGATTGGGACTGACCGCCACCCCGGAGCGCGGCGACGGCAAGGACGCCGACCTGCCCGAACTGATCGGCCCCATCGTCTACCGCAAGTGCCCGGAGCAACTGGCTGGCGACGTGTTGGCGGACTACCAGGTACGACAGATCCATGTGGATCTGTCCCCCACCGAGCGCGCCGCCTACCAACAGGCGCTGGACGACCGCAACGCCTTTTTGCAGGCCAACCGGCTGGCGTTGGGCTCACTGGAGGGCTGGAACCGCTTCGTCATGCTGTCGGCACGCAGCGTCGAGGGCCGCCGCGCCATGCGCGCCCACCGCGACACCCGCCGCATCGCCCACGCCACCCCGGCCAAACTGCGGGCATTGGGCCTGATCCTGGCCAACCATCCCGGCGCCAAGACAGTGATTTTCACCGAGGACAATGCCACCGCCTACGAAGTCTCGCAGCGCTTCCTGATTCCCTGTCTGACCCATCAAACCGTCGTCAAGGAACGGCAGGCGATCCTCGACCATTTCAAGAGCGGCATCTACACCGCCATCGTCACCAGTAACGTGCTGAACGAGGGTGTGGACGTGCCGGACGCCTCCATCGGCGTGATCCTGTCCGGCAGCGCCTCGGCGCGGGAGTTCGTGCAGCGGCTGGGACGCATCCTGCGGCGCGGCGATGGCAAACGGGCGGTGCTGTACGAAGTCATCGCCCGCGAAACCCGTGAGGAACGGGTCGCCGACCGCCGCCGCGCGCCGCCGGACGCCGCCCGCAAGGCGGAACGGATCGAAGCCACGCTGGCACTGTTCGATTTACACCCCCTCTCTCCTAAAGTGGAAAGAGACGAGGGTAAAAGCGGCAACGGGACATAACCACAAGCGATGCTCCCTTCCGATCTGCTCTTTTCCCACAAGCGCGGCGCGCAGATCTACCCGCGTTTTCTGCGGCCCGAACAATGCGTCTGGGCCGAACGGGTGCTGACCACGATCCGCGAGCATCAGCATCGGACCCGCGGCGAGTTGCAGGCGGCGTTGCGGGCGCTGGAGGGCGATTCGCCCGATTATCGCATCGTGCGCGGCTTCGCCCATCTGGCGCTGAACGCCGCCGAATTCGCCCTGGCCACCGGCGAACTGAACCCGGAAATGTTGCGCCGGGACGTGTTCACCCTGGCGGCCGAACGCAGCGGTTACGGTGAAACCCAGGCCCGCGAGGTGCTGGAAGCCATCGCCCCGCGCTACCAGTTGGAGGCGGAAACCCTGCGCGAGGCGCTGTACGCCGACCTGCCGGAAAATCACCTGCTGACCGCATTGCCGGATTTCGCCCCGGAGCAACTGGTGAATCGCTACAATCTGGCCCAGGCGCAAGGCTTGTTGTACTCGGCCCTGTGCCTGCGCCTCACCGCTCACCGCAACGTGCCGGGCGAATACCGTCGATTGTTCCAGCACCTCAAGTTCCATGGGCTGATGTACGCGGTCGAGGGCAACCTCGACGACGGCTATCAAATCTACGTGGACGGTCCCGCCAGCCTGTTCAAGCAGACGCGCAAGTACGGCCTGCAAATGGCCATCTTTCTGCCGGCGCTGCTGCGGGTCAGTCGCTGGGAAATGGAAGCGGTGTTGCGACGGGACGACCGGGACATCAGTTACCAGCTCGACTCGCAATCACCGCTCAAGCCATTGACCGCCGCGCCGCCGGCCTACGATAGTCTGTTGGAGGAGCACTTCGCCCGCCGCTGGGAAAAGCTGGACACACCCTGGACGTTGGAACGAGAAGTGGAAATCGTTGATCTAAAGGGCACGGTATTCGTGCCGGATTTTGCCTTGCGCCATCCCAACGGCCGGGTTGCGCATGTCGAGATCATGGGGTTCTGGCATCCCGACTATCTGCGCCGCAAACTGGACAAGCTGCGGCGCGCCGCCATGCCCGATCTCATCGTAGCGGTCTCGGAACGGCTGAACGTTGGCGCCGACGATTTTCGGGATGTTCCCGGTCCGGTGCTCTTTTTCAAGGGCAAACTGGAGCCGCGCGCGGTGCTGGAATGCCTGGAGCGCTTGCCCTGAAATCCGCTGATCGCGCCTCGCCCCAAGCCATCAAGTCACGGGCGACCCGTGGCTGACGGCGTCCGAATCACTTCGACTCGCATGCCCGATCTCATCATGGCGGTTTCGGAACGGCTGCGGGTCGGCGTGAAGGATTTTCGGGATATTGCGAGATCGATGGTATGCTGCGAGGTACACTTGATCTGCTTACCGTACGATCTGGCTTGGAGCAGACAACATGACAAAATCTTACCCCCCGCGCTATTGCACACCCGTGACGAACTTGGTCGCACTGCTCGGGCTTCTGCTTCTGAGCACTGTCGCCTGGACCGCTCCCGAAGCGATCGGCACCCTGGCCGAAGCGCAAGGGCGAGTGGAAATCAACGGCACACCCATGTCGGCCGGCGCCGAACTGCGGCTGGGCATGCGAGTGGTCACCGGGGCCGACGGCCGAGCGGTGTTGAAATTTCTGGACGGTCAAACCGTCAATCTCAACCCCAGCTCAGTGTTCTGGATCAAGAACTACCGCTACGCCAAGGACAAGCCCCAGGACAACCGCTCCAGCTTGGAACTACTTAAGGGTGGAATGCGTTTCATCTCGGGAGCCATGTCCAAGGAAAGCCCGGAAGCGATTCGAATCGATACGCCCGTGGCCACTCTCGGTATTCGCGGTACCGAATTCACGGCCGTCCTGGGCAGCCTGTGCCTGATGGTGCACAGCGGCGCGGTCGCGGTGACCGCCGCCGGCAAGACGCTGGTCGCCAACGCCAACCAGATTGTGTTCGTGGCCGACGCCAACACGCCGCCCCAGTTGGTGCCGGCACCCGAACTGCGCGCCCCATGCGCCCCGCCGCGGGAAGCCGGCGGCGCCGCGCCGCCGGCCGCCGTCACCGTCGGCTGTGCCTGCCGTTCCCTGTTGACGACGGCCGCGACGGGCGCGGGGGCAACTTCTTCCACCACGGCCGGCACCGGTGCCGGTGCTGGTACCGGTGCCGGTGCTGGTGCCGGTGCTGGTGCCGCCGCTGGCGGTATCTCCAGCACTACAACGGCGGCGGTGGCGGCGGCGGTGGCAGGTGGCGCGGCTGCCTTGATCCACCACGCGAACCAGGACGATCCGGACGCCTCGCCCTAAACGCGGTTCCGGCCCAGCAAGCGGCTCATTTGGTTTCCAGGTTGAACACTCCGTCCCAGTCCACGGGGGGTGGCTCGGCGCGTAGCGTGGCCAACCGCTCCAGATACAGCGCATACAAACGGTGGTCCGGCTGTCGTTCGCGCAGCCGCTGGAACCCGGCCTCCGCCGGGTTCCAGTCCTGCCGCCGGTAGGCGCGCAACGCCTTCTCGTATTCGATCAGTTCCGCGTTTTGCTCCGCGTCCAAATCGCTCGCCAACCCCAGCGGCTCGAACATCACCACCGGCTGGGTCCGGCCCTTGACCCGAACCCGATCCAACTCGCGACAGGCGTATTCGGGAACCAGCTCGCGAGTGTATTCACTGATGACGATTTCCACGCCGTACTGTTTGGCGGCGCCCTCCAGGCGGGAGGCCAGGTTGACCGCATCGCCCAGCACCGTGTAGGACACCCGGAATTCCGACCCCATGTTGCCGACGCTCATCATCCCACTGTTGACGCCGGTGCGAGCCCGCAGCGGCGGCCAGCCCCGAGCGTGAAAATCATCGTCCAGCGCCCGCAAGCCTCGCGCCATCGCCAGCGCCGCCGCCACCGCGTGCCGGGCATGTTCGGGATCGGCCAGCGGCGCGCCCCAAAACGCCATGATGGCGTCGCCGATGTACTTGTCGATGGTGCCGCGATGTTCGTGGATGATGCGGGTCAGCGGCGTCAGATAGCACTGCATCAACTGGGTCAACTGGCGCGGTTCGAAACGTTCGGAGAGGGTGGTGAAACCGGCGATATCGCTGAACAGCACCGTCATCTGTCGGCTTTCTCCTTCCAGGGAATAGCGCTCGCCGCGCCGGCTCATCTCCGCGACAATCTCGTGCGGCACGTACTGACCGAACAGGCGGGTGATCCACCGTTCCCGCCGCGACTCGATGAAAAAACTGTAGCTGGTGTGCAGCATGTACAGGACCAGCAGCAGTGCCAGCGGGGCGGCCAGCGGCGCCACCAGCGCGTGCGCCGACCAAAGATAGCCATTAACGCCGAGCAACGCCCCCGCGACCGCCACAGTCAACAACAACGCCCATACCGGCGCCAACCAACCGATTAACGCACCCAGCAGGCCGACGATTCCCAACTGCACGATTTCCAGACCGGCCGAGTAAGCCGGTCGGCTCCTGAAATTGTGGTCCAGAATACCGGCGATCAGGTTGGCGTTGACCTCGACACCGGGATAGACGTTTTGCACCGGCGTGGCACGAAGGTCCAGCAGACCGGCGGCCGTGGTCCCCACCAGCACGATCGCCCCTTCCAGCAAGCGCGGATCGGCGGTTCCCGCCAGGACTTCGACCGCCGATACATACGGAAAGCTGCCCTGGCGGCCGCGATAGGGCACCAGCACCGCGCCCAGTTCGTCAACCGGCACGGTAAAACCACCGAACCGCAGCGCTTCCAGACGCCGACCGTGGGCGTCCGCGCCATAGCCGGCCGCCATGATCAGCTCCACGGGCGGATCGTCCAACAGCGCGCGGACCACGGCCAACGCGATCTGCGGATAGAGATAATCGCGATAGCGAATCAGTAGCGGTACCCGGCGAAAAACCCCATCCTGGTCCACCAGCGGGCTATTGAAAAAGCCGCCGGAGCGGGCATTGTCCTGCAGCAATGGCAGATTGGCGCCGTAACCAACCGCTTCGACCAAAACGGTGTCGTTCGTCCCCAAATCCCGAATCGAGGCGATCGGGTTCGGTAGGCGCCCGAACTGAATTTCGGCATCGGGCGACGTTCGGGTATTGAAAAAATAACCGAGCACCACCGGACGACCGGACAGAGCGGCGGCAAAGCGACGATCCGGGTCCAGTTCGCGGCGCAGCCGCTCCAATTCGGTACGCCGCTGAGCGTCCTGGCCCAGTGGACCTTGGATGAGCGCTCTGAAAACACGATCGGCTGAGTCCGGCTCGGCGAACACTGCATCGAAACCGAGCACGGCCACCTGGTAGCGTTCGAACAGTTGCTCGACCAGCGTCGCCAATCGACCTCGCGGCCAGGGCCACTGGCCTTCCGCCCGCAAGCTGCGCTCGTCGATGTCCACGATCACGATGCGCGGGTCCACCGTGCCTGGCAGCGTCAGGTTCAGGCGCGCGTCGTACGCAATGTCTTCAAGTTGTTGCAGGAAGGAGAACGACCACCAACCACCGGCGTGCAACACGAACAAGCCGGTGACGGTGGCACTGAGGAGCAGCTTGACGGCGTTGTGCACGATCATGGGCCTTGGATCTTGCGCGGCGGCGGCGCGTCACTGCCGGGGGCCGTCGATAATCCGCGCCAGAGTATCGCCCTGGAACACCAGGGTTTTGAGAAAGGTCCCTCGCCCCAGGCTGTACTCCCACTTGTAGACCGGAATGAGCCGCCGTGTTTCAGTTTCGTAGCCGGGCAGGCGCGAGTAGGGTTTCGGCGTCGCGGAAGGATCGTAATACCCGTCGTTGCTGCGGACCACCTGTTCGATGAAACCATCCTGCCAGGCTCGTCGCGGCTCGCCGCAAAGATCCAGCACACGCGACTGGGAATCGCCGTCGCTGACGACATAACTACCGCAGCGCATGCTGTCGGCGACCGCCGTGGCGGCGACCAAGACCAGTGGGAATATCATGACCACACGATTCAATCCACGCATGAATTTTCTCCAGAAGAAACCCGATACCAAGCTGAAATATTCACTCCATCGCCCGGCTGTCGCTCTCACCCGGCCTCACTCACTGAAGCTTGCCGTTTACTCCATAAGTTTGACACAACACCTCTATTTCGACGGATGATTCTCTTTTGGCCAAGAACCCGCGCGGTTGTTTCATCGCCTAGAGGTCGGCCAAATTCATCGTTTCAGTGCTACTAGAACTATAATAGTTACAAAAATAGCTTTTAATGTCTTAGTCTTATTTATCCTATATTCTGTTTTAAACTCCTCGTTATTGGCGAAAACGAATGGATTTTGTGATTCTTTCCATAATCATGAGTCCGACTGGACCCGCGGGTGGCGGCGGCGTGTCTGGCTGGCTGACCTCTCCTTGAGTAAGCGGATGCCGCCACCCCCGCAACCCGTGTCGGCCCGCTGTTCCGATGGCACCCTTGCAGGCGTATCGAGCGCGCTGGGCTGCTTTACGCTCTGGGGATTGTTCCCCATTTATTTCAATCTATTGCGACATGTTCCGGCCTTGGAGGTGCTGGCGCACCGAATTCTCGGCTCGGCGGTGTTGCTGCTGGCGCTGCTTCTGGCCCGAAGACAGGGATCGGCCTTGCTGGCCTCATTCCGCAACGGGCGTCACCTGTTCTTCTACTTGCTCACCACCCTGCTGATTTCCACCAACTGGCTGCTATATATCTGGGCGGTGCAAACCGGCCGAATTCTGGAAGCCAGCCTCGGCTATTACATCAATCCACTGGTCAATGTCGTACTGGGTGTGCTGTTCCTGCGCGAGCGGCTGAACTCGCGCCAATGGAGCGCGGTCGCCATCGCCGGCGCAGGGGTGCTGGCGATGGCGCTCGGCCATGGTGTGTTTCCCTGGATTTCCCTGACCCTGGCGCTAAGCTTTGGCAGTTATGGGTTGCTACGCAAGAAAGCTGGTCATGCCGTCATGCTGGGGCTGTGCATGGAAACCATGTTGATGGCTCCCGTCGCTCTATTGTTTCTGGTGATCTTCGCGACGCATGGTGCCGGCGCGCTGGGCATGCCGGACAAGCACATCGACTTGCTGCTGCTGGCCGCCGGCCCGATCACCGTTGCCCCCTTGCTACTGTTTCTTCAGGCTACCCAGCGCCTGCGCCTGTCCACCGTCGGCCTGATTCAGTATCTGACGCCCACCCTGCAATTCCTGCTGGCGGTCGCGGTTTACCACGAGCCTTTCACCCACATTCATCTCATTGCGTTCGACTGCATCTGGCTGGCCCTGGCGATCTACAGCATCGATGCCTATTCCAGCCATCGCCCGCACGGTCTCTGGATCGCCCGCCGCGCCGCCGCGCCACGCCGGCCCCCCCGCGCATGAAGTTAGGCCACGGCAAAATCCAGTTCCGCGTGTGCTGGTTGTTGTTCCTGGCGATGGCGCTCTCCGCGGCGTGCCTGGCCATCCGGCAATCCTCCCTGGTTCTCGGCCTGAATCTGTTGCTGCTGGTCGTGCTGGCCGCCGCCCTGTTCCAATGGGTGAACCGGCCGCTGCGGACGATCGTTCGCAGCCTGTGCCAGCACGACCCGACCATGCTGGAGTCCTTATGCGACCAAGACACCGAATTCGGTCGGACCGCCCGGTTGATTCGGGATTTTTTCCAGCAGCAACAACAGATGAACGTGGAAATCCAGGAACGGCGGCAGGCGGAACAGAGGCTGCGGCAGTTTTCGCGCGCGCTCGAACAAAGCGCCAACATCGTGATCATCACCAACCGCAACGGTGCCATCGAGTACGTCAACCCGAAATTCAGCGAAACCACCGGCTATTCCCAAGCTGAGGTCATCGGCGTCAACCCGCGCATTCTCAAATCCGGCCGGACCTCGCGCGAGCAGTACAAGCGGCTGTGGCAAACCATCGCCGACGGCGGCGAATGGCACGGCGAATTCCGCAATCGGCGCAAGGACGGTACGCTCTATTGGGAATCCGCCACCATTGCCCCGATCCGCGACGATCAGGGCATCATCACCCACTTCGTCGCCATCAAGGAAGACATCACCCAGCGCAAGAAAATCGAGGCGGCGCTGCACGCCAGCGAGTTGAAATACCGCAGCGTATTCGCAACCGTTGGCGACGCTCTGTTCCTGGTGGACCAGGACGGCCGCATCCTGTCGGTCAATCCGGCAGCCTGCAAGCTGTACGGTTATACCCAGGCAGAATTTCTGAGCATGCACGATACCGCTCTGTCCGTCGCCACCGAAGGCAATGCCAGGGAATTGTCGCGTCTGACCTCCAAGCGCCTGACCGATCAACCCCACCGGCGCAAGGACGGCTCTGTTTTCCCCGCCGATCTGTTCGTTCGCCATTTTACCTACAAGGGACACAAGATCACCGTTGCGGCCATCCGCGACATGACGCCGCAGAAGCTGGCGGAACGCAGGATTGTTCGTTTGAGTCATTTTTACGCTGCCCTGAGCCGAACTAGCGCCGCCATCGTCCGCTACGCCGAACCGCATGAGCTGTTCCAACAAATCTGCCAGATCGTCATTGAGCTGGAACAGATGCAGGTGGTATGGATCGGTTTCGTTAACCCGGAAAACGACGGGTTCCATCTGGTGGCGCACGCCGGGATGGCACCCGATTATCTGCATTATCTGACCGACTTTCCTATCTCCAGCGACCCCAGCCAGCCGGCAAATTGGAGCCCAGCCGAACGGGCGCTGCGACAGGGAGCTCCGGAGGTCGATAACGATTTCCAGAAGGATTCCAACACTCGCGCATGGCGGCGCACAACCCAAGCATTGACTATTCGGTCGGGGGCTGCTTTTCCTCTGCGGCGCGGCGGCCAGACGGTCGGCTGCTTGTGCGCTTATGCGGCCGAGCACGATTTCTTCGACGCCGACATCACCGGCCTGCTGGCCAGCCTAGCTGGAGAACTGTCCTTCGCGCTGGATCTGTTCGATCACGAAGCACAGCGCAAGATCGCCACCGAGCGCATCCAGCACCTAGCCACTCACGATCCGCTGACCGGACTGCCCAACCGTATCCTGCTAATCGACCGCCTCAGCCAAGCCATTCACGGCGCTCACCGCCGGCAGGACTACGTCGGCATTCTGTTCCTGGACCTCGACCGCTTCAAGACCATCAACGACTCGCTGGGCCACGGCGTCGGCGACCAGTTGCTACAAGCGGTCACCGAACGGTTGCGTGCCTGCATCCGGCAAGAGGATACCCTGGCCCGGCAGGGCGGCGATGAGTTTATCCTGATACTACCGGAGATCGCCGAACCGGCCATCGCCGGCCGAGTCGCCGAACACCTGCTGCAAGCATTGCGCGAGCCGTTCGCCCTGCAAGAACATCTGTTGCACGTCAACGCCAGCATCGGCATCAGCATCTATCCGGTGGATGCCACCGACCCGCCGACCCTGATCCGTTTCGCCGACAACGCCATGTATCAGGCCAAGGAAGCCGGCCGTGCCAGCTACGTCTTCTTTACCTCCGAACTCAATGTCCGGGTATCAGAACTTTTTACCTTGGGTAACGAGCTGCGGCATGCTCTGGAGCGGGAGGAATTCGTGCTGCACTACCAGCCGCAGATCGATCTCAACACCCGGCAACTGATCGGTGCGGAGGCGCTGATCCGCTGGCAACACCCCAAACGCGGCCTGATACTGCCGATCACCTTCATTCCGATCACCGAGGAAACCGGGTTGATCAATGCGATCGGCGAATGGACCCTGCGGACCGCTTGCGCGCAAAACCGCCGCTGGCAGGATGCTGGATTACCGACTGTGCCAATCGCCGTCAATCTGTCCGCCAAGCAATGGCTGCAACCGCATTTGGAAAACCAGGTGATCGATGCCCTCCAAGCCGCTGGTCTGGCGCCTCAGTGGCTGGAACTGGAGATCACCGAAAGTCTGCTGATGCGCGACACCGAGAAAATGATCGAAACCATGCACCGGCTACGGGCGAGTGGAGTGCAGTTCGCCGTGGACGACTTCGGCATCGGCTACTCCAGCCTGAGCTATCTCAAGCGCTTTCCGGTCAACCGGCTCAAAATCGATCAGTCCTTCGTCCGAGACATCCCCATTGATCCCGACGACACCGCCATCGCCATCGCCATTATTCAGATGGGTAAAAGCCTGCGCTTGAACATAGTGGCTGAAGGCGTCGAGAACATCGAGCAATTGAACTTTCTGCGCGAGCGCGGCTGCGATACTGCGCAGGGTTACTATTTCAGCAAACCGCTACCCGCCGAAGCATTCGTCGAATATTACAAGCGCTTGTCGGGGTGATCCGGCGCCGGTTTTCCCTCGCCAAACCCCATTGCGCTGGTTCCGCTCGACACCTCACAGCCACTCGCTCGCCCATCCCACCGTTGATTGGGGCCACAACTCTGGCTAGGACTCCTCCATCGCCTCGGCGAAGCGGGCACGAATGCGCTCCACTCGCTCGCGATTCACACCGAAGTCGTAATAGCCGATCCGCGCGGCCGAGCGCACCTGAATGAAGCCCGGCGGGTCGAACAGAAATTCCACGTCGTCCACGAAATCGAAGACCGCCGAACGAAACTGGGCATAGATGTAGTTTTCATCGGCCTGGACGATTTCGGCTCGATCCATGCTATCGAGCAACGCCAACAGTTGGGCGAGTGCCCGCGCCCGCTCACCTTGGTAACGCAAGGGATGAACCCATCGATTCTCGTCCGCCGCTTGCGACGACACGCAGTTGGGCGAATCAGGACATGGCGCCAACTGGCCTTGGTTCACGCCTAAACTCGCCGGTGGTTGCCCTCCCGAACAGCCACCGACGATCAGGATCGCGATGACCGCCAACCCACTTCTCCATTGTTTCATTCGCATGAGTGATTCCTCGTTGGATCGTTCCACATATTGACCGCGCCGGAAAGCAAACGCCCTTCTTCCCGGCAGGATCGTTGTCTGGAGCAACCGGTTCAGCTATTTTTAATCGGTAAGTCCTTACCGAAATCCGCCGCACAATGCCATGACCGCACCGTCGTCAGACCTGCAAACGATCGAAGATCTCACCTTCCGGGTGCTCTATCGGGGTGCTTTCGCCCTGCTGGAGGTCCACCTCCGACTGGGCCAGACCCTCAAGGCCCAGTCCGACGCCATGGTGGCCATGGACCCCACCATCGACGTGGAAGGTAAAATGGAAGGCGGCCTGCTCGGCGGGCTCGGGCGCATGTTCAGCGGAGAAAGTCTGTTCTTTCAGACGCTGAGAGCATCCCGAGGCGCTGGCGTGGCCCATCTCGCGCCGGCCCAACCGGGAGACCTGCTGCCGATTCACCTCGATGGCCAACAAACCTACATCCTGCAAAAGGACGGCTTCCTGGCGGCCAGCGACGGCGTCAGCATCTCCACCACCGCCCAGAATCTCACCCGAGGGCTTTTCAGCGGTGAGGGTTTCTTCGTGCTCAAAGCCAGCGGCCGGGGCATGCTGTTTGCCGAAAGCTACGGCGCCATCCACGAGCTCGACGTGCTCGCCGGCCAGGAAATGATCGTCGACAACGGCCACCTGGTCGCCTGGCCTGAATCGATCGGTTACACCATCGAGAAGGCCAGCTCGGGCTGGATTTCCAGTTTCACTTCCGGCGAGGGTATCGTGTGCCGCTTCAGGGGACCCGGTAAAATTTACATCCAAAGCCGCAATCCGGCCGCTTTTGGCGCGTGGGTGCGCCCGCTGCTCCCGTCCAACCGCCGGGGTTGAGCGAATGGCGAAGTCACTCCAACCGGGCGCCAATCTACCCCTGCCTAGCGGCGCGGAACTTCGGATCGGCATCGCTTGGGAACCCGAACGCCCCGGTGGCCACGAGGCCGACGCCAGCGCTTTTCTCCTGCGCAAGGGGGATCAAGTCGGCGGGGACGCAGACTTCGTGTTCTACAACAATCCATGTTCGGCCTGCGGTTCCCTGACGCTGAACCAGGGTGTCGGACCGGAGCGCCAGGCATTTCACATCCGACTCGGTGACCTGCCGGTCGATGTCGCCAAAATCGCCATCTGTCTGACGCTGCACGGTCGGGGCTCTTTTGCCCAGGCCCGTCGGATCGATCTCCGAATCTTCGATGCGGCGCGGACCGAGCTGATGAGTTTCAGCCCACCCACCGCCAGCATGACCGAAGCGGCGTTGATCCTCGGCGAAGTCTATCGGCGCAACGACCAATGGAAATTTCGCGCCGTGGGCCAAGGCTTCACCGGCGGCCTGGGGCCTTTGGCCACCCACTTCGGGGTGGATATCCGCGAGGAAACGCCCGCCGCTCCACCCCCGCCGGTACCGCGCGCCACCACGAAAGTCCCACCGGTATCCATCGGTAAGGCACCCGCGACCGGGGTGTTACCCACCGCCAGCATCGTCCGCCACTCCGCCGCCGCCGATCTCGATTACGAGATCCTGTATCCCGGCGCCTACACGCTGGCCCGCGTCGATTTGCCGCGCGGCCGCCACTTGAAAGCCCAGTCCGACGCCATGGTGGCCATGACGCCGACCATCGACGTCGAGGGAAAGATGGAGGGCGGATTGCTAGCCGGTCTCGGCCGGCTGATGAGCGGCGAAAGCTTCTTCCTGCAAACCTTGACGGCGGCGCGTGGGCCGGGCTCGGTATTCTTCGCCCCGGCCTCGCCCGGCGAGGTGGTGGCGCTGGACCTGCAACCCGGCGATGGGTACGTGATTCAAAAGGACGGCTTTCTGGCGTGCAGCGAAGAGGTTCAGGTCAGCACCCAGGTGCAGAACGTCGCGCGGGGGCTGTTCAGTCAGGAAGGCTTTTTCATTCTCAAAGCCGAAGGTCGCGGGCTGGTGTTTCTGGAATCCTACGGCGCGATCCATGAATTCGACCTCCAACCGGGCCAGCAAAAGATCGTCGATAACGGCCACCTCGTCGCCTGGTCTCAGTCCATGCGCTACGAACTGGAGATGGGCAATCCCGGCTTCATCGCCGCTTTCACCTCCGGCGAGAAGATCGTCTGCCGATTCTTCGGTCCCGGCCGGCTGCTGGTCCAGACCCGACAGCCCCGGCAGTTCGGTCTGTGGATTTCCCGTTTCCTGCCGGGATGAAGCCGCCGCGTCGAAATCGTCCCGCCCGCTACACCAGCACCAGATTATCCCGGTGGATCAGTTCCGGGTCGTCCACATGCCCGAGCAGCTCCTCGATGCGGCGAGTAGTCTTGCCGATCAGCAGCAACGCCTGCGTCACATCGTAGTTCATCAACCCGCGCGCCACTTCGCCACCGGCGGGGTCCAGGCAGGACACCAGATCGCCGCGCTCGAACCGCCCTTCGATCGCCGTCACCCCGACCGGCAGCAGACTCTTGCCAGCCGTGCGCAAGGCTCGCACCGCCCCGGCGTCCAGATGCAGCCGCCCGCGCACCTGCAACTGCACCGCCAGCCACTGCTTACGTGCCGCCACCGGGCTCTGACTCGGCCGCAGCAGAGTACCGAGCGCTTCGCCGCCCGCTACCCGCCGCAGCACTTCCGGTTCGCGCCCCCAGGCCAGCAGGGTAAAAGCACCGGAGCGCGCCGCCCGCGCCGCCGCATGCAGCTTGGTCAGCATGCCGCCGCGCCCCAGACTTCCCGCTCCGCCGCCGGCCATGGCTTCCAGCGCCGCATCGCCGGCTCGGCCCTCGCTGATCAGGCACGCCTCCGCAAACTGGCGCGGGTTGCGGTCGTACAGCCCTTGCTGGTCGGTGAGAATGACATACAACTCCGCTTCCACCAGGTTGGCTACCAGTGCGCCCAGGGTGTCGTTGTCGCCGAAGCGGATTTCCTCGAAGGCCACCGTGTCGTTTTCGTTGATGACCGGCACCACCCGCAACCGCAGCAGGGTACGCAGGGTATTGCGGATGTTGAGATAGCGCTGACGGTCGGAGGCATCCTCGTGGGTGAGCAGGACCTGGGCGGTGCGGATGCCGTGACGCTCGAAGGCCGCCTCCCAAGCCTGCACCAAACCCATCTGTCCCACCGCCGCCGCCGCCTGCAAGTCGGACAGCACGGTCGGCCGCTGGCTCCAGCCCAGTCGCCGCATGCCCTCGGCCACCGCGCCGGAGGTCACCAGTAACAGCTCCCGGCCAGCCCGATGCAACTCCGCCATCTGCGCCACCCAGGCGTCGATGGAAAAATTGTCCAATCCCTGACCGTCGTTGGTGATCATGGCGCTGCCGATCTTGACCACCCAGCGCCGGGCTCCGCCCAACTGTTCGCGCGATTTATCGAACATCGCCCGCCTCGCCTTCATCGCCCGCCTCGCCTTCCAGCCGTGCCGCCGCTTCCGCCCGTCGCCGCTCCTCCAGCCGCGTCATGACCGCTTCGATCAGGACAGCCGTTCCCTCGCCGTTGGCGGCGGAAATCCCGAACACCGGCCCGGTCCAGCTCAGCGCCGCCACGATCTCGGCCACTCGTGCCACCCGCTCTTCGGGTGGAAGTAGATCCAGCTTGTTCAACACCAGCCAGCGCTCGCGTTCGATCAGTTCGGCGCTGTACTTGGTCAGTTCGCTCAGAATAACCTCGACATCCCGCAACGGATCGCCGCTGTCGCTATGGGGCGCGACATCCACCAAATGCAGCAACAGCCGGGTACGGGACAAATGGCGCAGGAACTGAATGCCCAAGCCCGCGCCTTCGGCGGCGCCCTCGATCAATCCCGGAATGTCGGCCATCACGAAACCGCGCAGCGGTCCGACCCGCACCACGCCCAGATTGGGGTGCAAGGTGGTGAAGGGGTAGTCGGCCACCTTGGGCCGAGCGGCGGACACCGCGCGAATCAGGGTGGATTTGCCGGCGTTCGGCATCCCCAGCAGCCCAACGTCGGCAATGACCTTCAACTCCAACCGCAACTCACGCGCCTCGCCCGGCGTACCAGGCTTGAATTGGCGCGGGGCGCGGTTGGTGCTGCTTTTGTAGCGGGTGTTGCCGAGACCGTGAAAACCGCCACGCGCCACCAACAGGCGCTGATCCGGCTCGATCAGATCGCCAATCAGTTCACCGGTATCGGCGTCATAAGCCACCGTCCCGACCGGCACGACCACGGTCAGATCGGCGCCGCTTCGCCCGGTACAATTGGCGCCTCGGCCGTTCTGGCCGCGCTCGGCGCGAAACCGCCGGGTAAAACGGTAATCTGCCAGGGTATTCAGTTCGGCGTCGGCCCGCAGGTAGATGCTGCCGCCATCGCCGCCGTCGCCACCGTCGGGACCGCCGAAGGGAATGTATTTCTCCCGCCGGAAGCTGACGCAGCCGTCGCCGCCGTCGCCGGCCTCGACCCGGATGATGACCTCATCGACGAATTTCATGGCGTCCTTTGCGAACCGTGGACAAAACAAAAGCCCCGGACGGGGCTTTCGACACGCTCGGTGAAGCTTGGCGGCACTATTGCGCCGGTTGGATACTCACGTACTTGCGATTGTGGGGACCCTTGACCGTGAACACCACATGGCCGTCGGCCTTGGCGAACAGAGTATGATCCTTACCGCAACCAACGTTCTGGCCCGGGTAGAATCGGGTACCCCGCTGCCGGACGATGATGTTGCCGGCGCGCGCCAGTTGCCCGCCAAACAGCTTGACGCCCAAACGCTGCGCATGCGAGTCGCGACCGTTACGGCTGCTGCCGCCTGCTTTCTTGTGTGCCATGAATTCAGCCCTCGATCGATGCCGCCGAGGCGGTCGCTTGGAGACCACTGATGCCGCTGATGCTCAGCTCCGTAAAGGACTGACGGTGACCCTGGGTCTTGCGGTAATGCTTGCGGCGGCGGAACTTGACGATTCGGACCTTGGGGCCGCGCCCCTGGGATTTGACGGTGGCCGTCACCCGGGCACCCTCGACATAGGGCGCGCCGACCGCGATCTGGTCGCCGTCGGCAATCATCAATACCGTATCGAATTCCACGGAGGCGCCTTCCTCGATTTCGAGTTTTTCGACCTTGAGGGTCTGGCCCTCGGCCACCCGGTATTGTTTGCCTCCGGTTTTAATGACTGCGTACATAGCGAAATCTCCAGACGGCCCATCCGTCCCGACTAAAGGGGCGTAATTCTAGCGATACCCCCTGGCAAGGTCAAACAAATTCCTGTTGACAGCGGCGCTTAGGTCCTCGCCTTGACCCTGCCGCAACCAATCCGTAGCATGGCGGGCGTCCTGGTCAACCCTACCTCTCTCCATGGATATCGAACAGATCCGCGCGCCAATCGCGGACGACATGCGCGCCGTCAACGCCCTGATCCGTCGGCAGCTCCATTCCGACGTGGTGCTGATCAACCAGTTGGCCGGCTATATCATCGACAGCGGTGGCAAACGGCTGCGGCCGGCGACCGTGCTGCTGGCGGCGCGCGCCTGCGGCTATGCCGGCGACCGACACATCGACGCCGCCGCCATCATCGAGTTCATCCACACCGCCACCCTGCTGCACGACGACGTGGTGGACGAATCCAATCTGCGCCGCGGACGGGAAACAGCCAACGCCATCTGGGGCAATCAGGCCAGCGTGTTGGTGGGCGACTTTTTGTATTCCCGTTCGTTCCAAATGATGGTCGACATCGGCAACATGCGGGTCATGGAAATTCTGGCCGATACCACCAATACCATCGCCGAGGGCGAGGTCATGCAATTGCTCAACTGCCATGACCCCGATACCAGCGAAGAACGTTATATGGCGGTGATTCACTGCAAGACCGCCAAGCTGTTCGAGGCGGCGGCACAACTGGGCGCGGTGCTGGCCGGTCGACCGAAGGCGGAGGAACGGGCGCTGGCTCGCTTCGGGCTGCATCTGGGAACCGCGTTTCAACTGATCGACGATGTGCTAGATTACAACGCTTCCAGCGCCGAACTGGGCAAGAATATCGGCGACGACCTGGCCGAAGGCAAGCCGACCCTGCCGCTGATTCACGCCATGCGCCACGGCACGCCCGAGCAAACCCGGATCATCCGCGAGGCCATCGAGCACGGCGGATTGGAGTACATCGAGATCGTTACCCGCACTATTGAGTCCACCGGGGCGCTGGATTATACTTCGCGTCTTGCCGAGCGGGAGGCCGAACAGGCGATTGCCAGCTTGGCGCCGCTGGCTGATTCAAGCGCCAAGGATGCGCTGGTGGGATTGGCCCACTTTGCGGTAAACCGCCACTCTTGAAAGTCCTTCCCCATCGGGGTGTAGCTCAGCCTGGTAGAGCGCTGCCTTCGGGAGGCAGAAGTCGCAGGTTCAAATCCTGTCACCCCGACCAAATAATCAACTGCTTATCGCTGTTTTCCTGGCATCCTGATTCTGGTCCATGACCAGATTGTGACGATCCAGATTTCCACGGTCCCGTATAACCGGTCGGGCATCAAGTGATGCGCAGACATCCAGAGTCGTCCGAATGTCGGCATGATGCAGCCATTGAGCGGCTTCCTAAATCGGCGTTTCCGTCTGTGCCAACCAATTGGCACACGTTCGCCGCAAGTGCGCCGCCTACCCTCCCGTTCTTCTGGTCTGCCGCCGCCAACAAAATCCAACCTTGTTGGAGATCCGCCAGACGCTAATCGAGCACCCTCGCCGCGAGGGCGAGGAACTCCCACCGCTGAGATTCTGCGCGGGAATTCGCCGAAAAATAAGCGCCCCTGTGCCATCGCGTCCCAATTGGCCAAGCGAACCCGCTGGATTCGAGGGCAATTTTGCCATCGGATACATTCAGTGTTTATTAAGGCCGCTCTCCCTACATTAATGGTGCGATCAGATGTTTCCTCATGGCGATGATGCGTCGCTCGCACGCGTAGAGCGCCGACATCGTTCCCCGTTCAAGCAGATCGACCCTGGAGCGAACCGATGAAACCAAATCTTATGACATGGACCATTGCATTGGCGCTATCGACCGGTATGCTGGGATTTACGCCCGTGACCGCACAGGCGCACGGCCCCGAATATGACCCGGACGATGACGGCCCCGCTGAGTACGGCTATTACCCGGAATACAACCCCACCGTGCGGCGGGATTATCGCAGCGCGGGCGGCTATGCCCCGGACGGCACCTACCACAGCAGGTATGTGGAAGAAGATCGGCATGCCAGTTATTACGCACCAGGGCGCAATCAGGCAATCACCCGCCCAGTGACCACCGTCGAGACTTGGCGCGAAAGCCCCGAACGGCAGACCACGCGCCGGCGCACGAGCTGGATCGGCGCGGATGGGAAGCCCCACAGCACCACGATCGACAGCACCACTTCCACGGATTGGTATGGCAATAGCCACACCGACACCCACGTCACCCTTAAAAGAGCCAAATCGTCGGCCCAGTGATCGCCCACGAGGGACGCCGGTCACATGCTCGTCGAAAACGCAACCGACTCCGGGCCACGGCGTCGAACCGATTCAGGATGCCTGGACCGGGGCGGGCGTTTCACCCTCTGACGCCATCCCACCGAACCATCCGATCGGCGTGGAATCGACGGATGGGCGGTTGGGATGGGTCGGCAATGGAACGACTGGCCACCGCCTCGGGAGATAAGAATGAGTATGGTGGACTCACCCCCAAGGCAACAAGCACCACCGGTCTGAATGACGGCACCGGAAATGGACGCCTTTCGTAGCCATGGGGGTCAAGCTAATGTGGAACGGATTTCACGAGCACATCGCGCGCGTTCACTCTTGCGCGATCGGATCGTCCAGATCCTGCCACCAATCCGCTTTCGGTTCGGGGTAACGAGCCAGCCATTCCTTCAACAGCTCCGCGTGTTGTTTTTCCTCCGCCGCGAACTGGACAGCCATTTCCCGTACCGCCGGATCGCTGGTGCTTTCGGCCAGCTCGGCGAAAAAGGCTTCGGCACGCTCCTCGCAGGCCAAAACCAGGGTCAGGGCCTGGTGTGGATTCATCCGGTAATGACCTTGACCCACGGGTACGCTTTCCGGCGATTCGGGCGTTTGCCACTGGTAATCCCAGGGCGCGAGCGGGCGCGGTTGACTGCCCGCCAAGCTTTCCACCTTGACCACATGCTGTTGTTCGATGGCGGCCATCTTATGGAACAGTTCGGCCAGCTCCGGCTGGTTGTGCACCTCCATCTGGCCTGCTAATTCCTCATAGCGTTCCACAGCTTCACGTTCCAGTTCATGGGCATGAACAAGCAGTTCATCGAGTGTATTGATGGACTGATTCATATCGCCAACTCCTCTTCGATGGCACTGAGATCGTTGTCGGACGTCCCGACCGTGGCGGTGTAAGTGGGACGATTGCCGATGTAGAAGACCCCAGTGGTGAAGCCATCGTCGCTGAGCAGGCGATGGCCGGCCACGGCGGGATCGTGGGTGGGTTCCACTGAACTGGAATGCACCATTTTCTTCCAGAATTTTTCTTCCGGGCGGTAGGTCACGCAGGGACTCAGCACTTGCACGAAGGAAAAACCCGGATGTTGGATCGCCTCCACCAACAGGCGGGCGACGCCGTTGGGATCGCCAGAAAAACCACGAGCGATGAAATTGGCGCCCGATGCCAACGCCACCGCCAGCGGTGCGAAGGGATTGACCCCGGTGCCACCCGGCGCGATCTTGCTATCCCAATCCGCCGGGGTGGTGGGTGAAGGTTGGCCCTTGGTCATGCCGTAAACCTCGTTGTCCATCACCAGCAGGGTCATGTCCACGTTGCGCCGGCAGGCGTGAATGAAGTGATTGCCGCCGATGGAGAACGCGTCGCCATCGCCGCTGGTGACAATGACCGTCAGCTCGGGCCGGGCCAGCTTCAGTCCGGTCGCCACCGCCGGGGCGCGGCCGTGCACGCCGTGAAACCCATAGCACTGCGTATACGCGGGAATGCGCGATGAACAACCGATGCCGGAGATGATGGCCACCTGTTCCGGCGGCAGTTCCAGGTAGGCGAGTGCCCGAAACAGCGAGGATTCGACCCCAAAATGGCCGCAACCGGGACACCAGATTGGCTTGACGGCGGATTTGTAATCCTTGTGGGAATACCGAGCAATAAGAGGTTCCGCTTTATTCATGATTGATTACCGTGCAGCAGGAGGTTAAGCACTTCGCCCGGACGGATGGGCAAGGGTCCTGGTCGACTGATGACTTCGACTTGGTCGGGCAAGGGGTAATAAGCGCGGAGAAAATGATGGAACTGCGCGGAATGACTTTGTTCCACCACCAACGCTCGCCGGGCACCCCGCATGGCCAGTGCCATTTTGTCCGGTTGTGTCGGCGACAACAGGCGCAGGGCAATGACCTTGACGGCCAGACCCGAGGCGCGTGCTTGGGTCGCCGCTTCAAGAACCGCGGCGGCGGTGGACCCCCAGGTCAGCACCACGGTTTCGCCTTCGCCGTCGATCTCCGCCCAGGCGTCGCCATAGTCGTATTGCTCTAGTTTGGTGCAACGCTTGTTGAGTTGCGCCAAATGGTCGGCGGCACTACTGGATGGCGTGCCGTGCGCATTGTGTTCCAAGCCATCGGCCGTGTGCTGTCGGCCCAGGGTGCCGGGAATGGCCATCGGTGAGATGCCATCCTCGGTCAAGGCATAACGATCATAACGATCGCCGCCCACCGTGGCGATGCGCCGAGGCGGTGCATCGGGCAGCGGAGCGGGCCGTTCGCAGATCGTCAGCGCCTGCCCCATGAATTGATCGGACAATACGATGGCGGGGCATTGCAAGGTTTCCGATAATTGCACCGCCCACTGGGTCGTGGTCAGGCAATCGGCGACCGATTGGGAGGCCAGCACCAGATGAGGAGCGTCGCCATGCAGACCGTACAGGGCGATATTCAAGTCGGACTGCTCGGATTTGGTCGGAATGCCCGTGGAGGGACCACCGCGCATGACGTTGACCACCACGGCGGGGATTTCCGCCGCGACCGCCAATCCCAGTGTTTCGGTCATCAGCGCCAAGCCTGGGCCGGAGGTGATGGTCATGGACGGAATGCCGCCGAACGAAGCCCCCAACACCATGTTCATGGAGGCGATTTCATCCTCGGCTTGAATCAACTGTCCCCCCAGCTTTTGCAGGCGAGGCGCCATCCACTCCGACAAATCCGTCGCCGGCGTGATGGGATACACGGCGGCAAAGCGCACCCCGCCGCGCAGAGCGCCCAAGGCGGCGGCTTGGTTGCCGGTAATGAGCCAATACCTGCCTGTGTCGCGCGGCTTGGGGGGAGCCAGGCGCTGGGTGTGAGGGAAAGTGGTGGTCAATTGGCCGCCGGCGGCGAGCGCATCGGTGGCATGGGCGGCGGATAACCCCTTGTCACTCAGGGTACGGATCACCGCTTGCGTCGTGCTGTCCATCGGTATGCCGAGCAGTTCGGACAGCATCCCCAAGGCCAGCAGGTTGGGGCGCGCGCCCGGTAACTCATCGGCCAGATCGGTAAACGGCAAGGTAACCAAATGGGCGCCCGTCGCCAGGATCGCGGGCGGCGGGTCACCCCCCTCGGTGTCGGCGAGAATCAGACTCTTTTCGTCCAGAGGCACCTCGGCGATGAAGCGGCTGGCATTGTGCCAATCCAAGGCCACCAGCACGTCATAACGGTCGCCGTGACCGGTTACGGGAGTGGGCGCCAGGCGCACCATGGCCAGCGCTTCGCCGCCACGGATCTGCGGACCCACCGAGCGGGTCAACAAACCGTACCAGCCCACCTGACCCGCTGCTTCCAGCAGTAGGCTGCCGGTGGTGATGGCGCCGGCCCCGCCGCTGCCCATGATGGCAATGGAAGTGGCGTGTGCTTGAGAGGAAAGTGCATTCATAGTGCATCGCTAGGGGTGGTTTCAGGGAGAAATGAAGGTTTGCCCAAAATGGAGCAATAAATACGCCAATGGCACCCCTGCTTTTATCAAACGTGCTTATCTCTCCGAGAAACTGAATTTGATCCTAATTCAATATAAATATTATGATTTTTTAATATACAGAAAGGAAATATGGATAGAACAAAATTGGATCGCTGAGACCGTCGATAAAGTAGCTCGTGATTCAGACTCCGAAACAATGGACTCAACGGAATAAATGGAGAAAGCGCGTGGATTGTGGTGGTTGCGGAAAGTGGATGGGGAAAAGTGGTTGGAAACACGACAACGGTGATCTAAACTCAGACAATGGTCAACTCAATGAACGATGGTAGGGTTAGCGCTGATGGGCACGATTTAATAGGCCACATCCCTAGTTAATCCATATTGCCGTGGGACAGGATAGGTAAAACCGGATAATTATTTGTCAGTCTCTCCAAATAAATTAAGATATGCACAAATTCATATGGCATGCAACATTTATAATAGAGCCAAGTTTGCGGAAGTCTGAAATATTGAATGGTTATCAATTTGAACTCCAAAATGACGGGACAATGATCGTTGAGCGAACATACGAGACTTCATCATTTGATGAAGAACACCCTCAGGGTAAAGGGAGTGAGTATGCCGAAGAAACACTCGCCCGCTTGGATGCTCAGGCAATTCGGAAAATAATGCTCAAGCGCATGATCTACCAAAAGAACTTTTTCGCATTATCTATTAGACTAAAAACACATCCTGAATTAACGAACAGACAAGCATTGATCAAGGCGGGGGTTATTTTGCAGAGACCGCTTTGCTGGGCACATGACGCTTCCTGTACTGTCTTGGATGTAGAAGATAGCTTGGCCAATACCCAATCCTATTGGGAAGATGGCTTCAAGAAAACCTCAAAAGGCCAACAAGCAGAATTGTTGAGAATTGCTGATTGGATAGAGCGAAGCTATCTTGAGCAAGATGAAATCAAAAGCTTCATACTGACCTGGATTGCATTTAATGGATTTTACAGTCTTTTCTCTGATATTGATGGCAAAACCAGGAGTGATGCCGACAAATTTGAGTTTTTAATACAGGAGCTGGTAAGCACGCCAGATGCTAAAAAAATTATTAGAAATATCCATGAATACACAAACAACCTAAAGACCTTCAACATAACCTCAGAATCAGGGAAGATAAATTTTAGTCAAAAGCTTGAGGCAGCGCTTAAGAAAGATGAGATAAATGAAAAGGAAATACTTAAACTTGTTGTTAGATGCATTTATGGAGTTCGAAAACAAGTTTTCCATGAGGCGCCAAAAACGGACGATGTCTTGGACCGAGTCAAAACAGCAAGGTCAGCGCTATTACCGATTATGACAACATGCCTAAAGGTTTTCGTGGCTTGTTAAGTGAAGAGGAACCGTGACTTATGAGTAAAGTAACAGCAGGCACCAAAATTCCTTGTCGGGTCAGCAGGACGCTGGATGTCGGGGA
>DAOTGT010000012.1:20528-30585 GCA_035447285.1 Candidatus Competibacter sp. | reverse complement strand
TCGTGCTCCGTCATGTATTTCTGATCCTGCGACTTCAGGACCCGCACCGCCGTCGGCGACGAGAACATGGTCCGCACCTGGTATTCGTTGACGATCTTCCACCAGATGCCCGGGTCCGGCCGAATCGGCAGCCCTTCGTAGAAGATGGTCGGCGAACCGTTGATCAACGGGGCGTAGACAATATAGGAGTGCCCCACCACCCAGCCGATATCGGAGGTGGCGAACATGGTCTCGCCGGGGTTGATGTGGTAGAGGTGCTTCATGGTCGAAGCCAGCGCCACCGCATAACCGCCGACATCACGCTGCACCCCCTTGGGAATGCCGGTGGTGCCGGAGGTGTAGAGAATGTAGCTCGGCTCGTTCGATTCCAGCCAGACCACCGGTACTTCGGCGTCCATGTGCTGGGCGCGCAGCGTCGCGTAATCCAGATCGCGACCTTCGACCAGCGTCAGGCCCTTGTCCAGACCCCGGTTGCAGAGCACGACTTTTTCCGGCGGGAACTTGGCCAGGCTGCAGGACTCATCGACCAGATGCTTGTAGGGCACGGCCTTGCCGCCGCGCATGCCGGCGTCGGAGGTGACCATGACCTTGGGCTTGGCGTCGTCGATACGCACCGCCAGGTTGTAGGCGGCAAATCCACCGAACACCACCGAGTGAATGGCCCCGATCCGGGCGCAGGCCAGGATGGAGAACAAGGCTTCGGCGATCATCGGCATGTAGATGATGACCCGATCGCCCTTGCCGACGCCCAGCGATTGCAGCACGGCGGCGAAACGGTTTACTTCGCGATACAACTCGGCGTAGCTGTAGACGACGGTTTCGTCGGTTTCCGTCGAGATGTAGATCAAGGCATTCTGATCGGCGCGATCGGCCAGATGCCGATCCACCGCGTTGTAGCAGAGGTTGGTCTCGCCGCCGACAAACCATTTGCAAAACGGTGGGTTGCTATAGTCCCGCACCTTCTGTGGCGGCTTGTTCCAATGAATCAACTGGGCCTGTTCGCCCCAGAAACCCTCGGGGTCGTCAATGGACCAGCGGTGGAATTCTTCGTAATTCATAGCGTGAGTATCCTCTGCTTCAGTGGTTTTTGAAAATGCGGCTTTCATCGCCCTGCAAAGTGTAGTCGCTCGCTTGGAAATTTCCGGTGGCCGGCCTCGCATACCGCGAAACCGGCCCCAGGCGACTTTTATTTGGCCTTGAGCAGGTCTTCGATGCTGGAGCGTTCCTCGCGCAGCTCCTGGTCGGTGGCGGCCATCTTGCCGCGGCTGAATTCATCGATCGGCAAACCCTGCACGATCTCGTAGTCTCCGTTCTTGCAGACGCAAGGATAGGAGTAAATCACGCCTTCGCTGATGCCGTAGGAACCATCGGCGGGGACCGCCATGCTGACCCAATCGCCCTCGGGGGTGCCCAGCGCCCAATCACGCATGTGGTCGATGGCCGAGGAGGCGGCGGAGGCGGCGGAAGAAGCGCCGCGCGCCTTGATGATCGCCGCACCGCGCTGCTGCACGGTGGGAATAAAGGTGTCGCGGTACCAGCCCTGATCGACCAGCGAAGTCGCCGCCTGGCCCTTGACGGTGCATTGGCTGATATCGGGATACTGAGTCGCGGAGTGGTTGCCCCAGATGGTCATCTTCTTAATGTCGTTGACATGGCTACCGGTCTTTTCGGCCAGTTGGCTCAGGGCACGGTTATGATCCAGCCGGGTCATGGCATGGAACTGGCGCGGGCTCAGGTCGGGAGCGCTGCTGGCGGCGATCAGGGAGTTGGTATTGGCCGGATTGCCGACCACCAGCACCCGCACGTCGCGGGCGGCATGGTCGTTCAGCGCCCTGCCCTGGGGTCCGAAGATGGCACCGTTGGCGGTGAGCAGATCCTTGCGCTCCATGCCGGGGCCGCGCGGCCGGGCACCGACCAGCATGGCGAAATTGGCGTCGGTGAACGCGGTCTTCAGATCGTCGGTGGCGACCACGTTGGCCAGCAGCGGGAAGGCGCAGTCGTTCAGCTCCATCACCACGCCCTGCAAGGCTTGCAGCGCCGGGGTGATTTCCAGCAACTGCAGGATCACCGGCTGATCGGGACCCAGCATGCTGCCCGAAGCAATCCGGAAGGCCATGGCATAACCGATGTTGCCAGCAGCACCGGTGATGACGACACGGACAGGTTGTTTCATGTTTGTACTCCTTCAGGGGTGGGTGATGACACGAATGTCGCTTGAAAAGCCCCGAAACCGCGGCGCGGGTCGGGAGCGGAGGGTATCTTTGCGACCAAACCGCAGGGATGCGCGCTCGAAGCGCCAGCGGGACGGCGAGAGGGAAACGGGCAAACGGAAATCGACGGGCGCCACCGCCGGGAGGGACGAAAACGCGGGCCTGAACGGCAACCGGCGACCGCCGGTGTTTTCTAGAGCGCTGTGAATTGCCATGCTCCGTGGGGGCGCAATGGCCGCGGGACAACCGGGACGAGCGACCGGATGTGCGAACTGACGGTCGGAACCGCGGCAACAAGTCTTATAATGCGACGCCGCGCGCCTGGAGTGGCGGCATCTGATTGGAGAGAAATAGTAACGTAGATCGCCGCGCATTGAAATGAATGCCGGCACTTGCCATGAGGGTTTCCAATAACGATGAGTTCTTCCCCGATCAACGGCGCAAGCTACGTATTGACCGGCTTGCGTTGGCTGCCCAAGAGCGGCTTGCGTGGTTTCGTGGCGATTCCGCTGCTGATCAACACCCTTTTGTTCGGCGCCGGCCTCTGGTGGAGTGCCGGCCAGTTCGAACGGCTCGATCGGACCGTGGCCGGTTGGCTGCCGGATTGGTTGAGCTGGCTGCACTGGCTGTTGTGGCCGCTGTTCGTGTTGACCGCGCTGGTGGTGGTGTTCTACACCTTTTCCGTGGTGGCGAACGTGATCGCCGCGCCGTTCAACGGCCTGCTGGCCGAGCGGGTCGAAAAAATGGCCAACCCGGCGGGCGTAACGCCACCAACGACCGGATTGACCTGGAAAGAACTGCTGCTGAGCCCGTTGACGGAACTCAACAAGCTACTGTACTTCATCGGCTGGGCGATTCCACTGCTGGTGCTGTCGTTCGTGCCGGTGGTCAATGTGGCCGCGCCAGTGCTCTGGGCCTTGTTCAGCGCCTGGATGCTGGCCTTGGAGTATTCCGACTATCCGCTCGGCAACCGGGGGTTGTCGTTCCGGGATCAGCGCCGGTTGCTGCGCAAGCACTGGCCGCGTACCTTGAGCTTCGGTGGCATGACCCTGCTGTTGACCCTGATCCCGGTGTTGAATTTTCTGGCCATGCCGGCGGCGGTGATCGGCGCGACCCTGATGTGGGTCCGGGAAATGCCGGAGCGAGGGGACGGCAGTCGGAGACCCTAGACACAGCTCGGCAACGGAGCGCTCAAGGCTTATGCGTCTGCTCTATACCGGCCTGCTCTATCTGCTCTTGCCGCTGGCGTTGCTGCGGCTGTACTGGCGTGGTCGCCGGGATGCCGGACATCGCCAGCGCTGGCGCGAGCGGCTGGGCTTCGTGCCAACGTTGTCACCCGGCGGCTTGTGGGTTCACGCCGTGTCGGTGGGCGAAACCCGCGCCGCCTTGCCGCTGATCCGCGCCCTGCTGGATCGCTATCCCGACCGACCGCTGCTGGTGACCACCACTACCCTGACCGGCTCCCGTCAAGTCCGCGAGGCGCTGGGCGAACGCGTGCAACATGTCTACGCGCCCTACGATCTACCCGGCGCGACGCGACGGTTCTTGCGGCGTGTCCGGCCCAGCCTGGCGGTGATCATGGAAACCGAGCTGTGGCCGAACCTGCTACGGCAATGCGCGACGGCCGGTATCCCGGTGCTGCTGGCGAATGCCCGGTTGTCGGAGCGCTCGGCGCGCGGTTACGGCCGGATTCGTGGGCTGACCGCCGCCATGCTGCGGGACGTAACGCTGATTGCCGCCCAGGCCGAGGCCGACGCCGCCCGCTTCCGAGCGCTGGGCGCACCACAGGTCGAAGTGACCGGTAATCTCAAATACGACTTGGCATTGCCAGCCGATCTGCTGGAACGGGGGCGACGACTGCGGCGGGATTGGCTGGGGGACGAGCGGCCGGTCTGGATTGCCGCCAGCACCCATGCCGGCGAAGACGAAGCGATTCTGGACGCGCTCGCCCGGCTTCGCGCCCGCTGGCCGACATTGCTGCTGCTGTTGGTGCCGCGCCACCCGGAACGTTTCGACAGCGTGGCGATGCTATGTCGACAGCGGGGATTTTCAGTGATCCGGCGCAGCGAGCGGAACGCCTGCATGCCGGACACCGCCGTGTTTCTCGGCGACAGCATGGGGGAATTGTTACTGCTCTACGCCGCCGCCGACCTAGCCTTCGTCGGTGGCAGCCTGGTCGCCACCGGCGGCCATAACGTGCTGGAACCGGCATTGTTGGGGTTGCCGGTGCTGTTCGGTCCGCACATGTTCAACTTTACCGAAGCGGGCGAACGGCTGCTGGCGGCTGAAGCTGCTTGGCAGGTAGCGGATGCCGACGAACTGGCGGCGGCGGTTGACCGGTTGCTGGTCGATCCAGAGCTCCGACGGACCGCCGGCCAGAATGGCCAGGCGGTGGTGGAACGCCATCGCGGCGCGCTGGCTGCGCTGCTGGGTTTGATCAAGATGTTGCTTGAGATGCCGCCTTGCCATCCCGCCCCTGGGGACAAGGCTGACTGACGGGGTTCGGCGGAACGTCGGGGGAGTGGGCGCGAAGTGCTGGTTTTACGGTTTCGCGGTGGGGCTATCCGGCATCGGGGAGGGTAGCGGTTCGATCCGCCGCCCGTGCAGGGCTTGCACGGCCCGCTGCCACTGACCGGCCAGAATACGCGGCAGCTCGCGCAGCGTGTCAAGGATGGCCTGCTCGATCAGGGCCTGCTCCGCGCGCGAAGGGCGGCGCAGCACATGATCGAGCACCTCGCGACTGTCGCCGGGATGGCCGATGCCCAGTCGTACCCGCGCGAACTCGTTACTCCCCAGATGAGCGATCAAGTCGCGCAATCCATTGTGACCGCCATGTCCGCCAGCCTGTTTCAGCCGCACCGTACCCAACGGCAGGTCCAGGTCATCGTGCGCGACCAGGATCGCCGGCGGCGGAATTCGATGAAAGCGCGCCAGCGCCGCGACCGCCTGCCCGCTGCGGTTCATGAAGGTCATCGGCTTCAGCAACCACAGATCCTGTCCGGCCAGCGCAATCCGACAGGTCTCGCCGTGGTATTTCGCATCGGGGCGAAACTGGCCGCCGTGCTGACGAGCCAGTTCGTCCATTAGCCAGAAGCCGGCGTTATGACGGGTATCGGCATACTGAGGACCGGGGTTGCCCAGCCCCACCAGCAGTTGTGGTACCGGCGCCGGCTCCGACATGGCTTCGTTCCTTGGGGGAATCCGGCCTGGGCGGTCAGCCGGCCGCCGGCTCGCCGCCAGCCGCTTCCTCTTCGCCACCGCCATGGGCGTGTTGAATACTGACCACGATCGCATCCGTCTCGGAACCGGGGTCAACGTGGCTGGCCAGCGCCACATTGGCCGGCAGCTCGATCTCGGACAGATGAATGGTATCGCCCAACCCCAGATTGGCTAGGTCGATTTCAATGAATCCCGGCAAATCCCCAGGCAGGCATTCGATTTCGATTTCGATCAGCGCGCGGTTGATCACGCCGCCCTGCAGCTTGACGCCGCGCGCGGTGGTTTCGTTGGCGAAGTGCAGCGGCACATGCGCGCGGAGCTTGCGGTCGGCGATCACCCGCAGAAAGTCCAGGTGCAGAAAAGTCGATTTGAAAGGGTGGCGCTGGACATCGCGCAGCACGGCCTGCTCGGTGCGATCGCCCAGATTCAGGGTCAGCACATGCGAGTAGATCGCCTCGTTCTTGAACTGATTCATCAGATCCAATTGATCCAGCAGCAGTGGCATCGGATCTTGCCCGCCGCCATACAAAATGGCCGGCACCTTGCCGGCGCGGCGTAGGCGGCGGCTCGCACCTTTGCCCAATTTGCCGCGCGGATCGGCTTTTAGTTCGAATGTGGTACTCATCGGATTATGCTCCAGTGGTAAAAAAACACGGCACGCCCGCGACCAGGCGCACCGCTTGGATTAACCGCCCGTTCGACGAGCGGGGATAGCGATCAAAACAGCGAGCTGACCGATTCCTCAAGGTGAATGCGGCGCATGGTTTCGGCCAGCAGGCCAGCCACGCCGATCTGACGGATATTCGGGCAGGCGACCGCCTCGGGACGCAGCGGGATGGTATCGGTGACCACCAGTTCATCCAGCGCCGAACCGCGGAGATTATCGACCGCGGGGCCGGACAGCACGGCGTGGGTACAGTAGGCGCGCACCGAGGCGGCGCCCCATTCCTTCAGCGCCCGAGCGGCTTGGCACAGCGTGCCGGCGGTATCCACCATGTCGTCGACCACGATGCAGTGCTGTCCTTCCACATCGCCGATCACATGCATCACCTGGGCCTGATTGGGCGCCGGTCGGCGCTTGTCGATGATCGCCAGTTCCGAGTCGTCCAGGCGCTTGGCCAGGGCACGGGCGCGGACCACGCCGCCCACGTCCGGCGACACCACCATCAGGTCGCCGAGGTTCTGCGCGCGGATGTCGCTCAACACGATCGGCGTGGCGTAGATGTTATCCACCGGGATGTCGAAAAAGCCCTGAATCTGGTCGGCGTGCAGGTCCACGGTCAGCACCCGGTCCACGCCGACGCTGGTGATCATGTTGGCGACCACCTTGGCGGAAATCGGCACCCGCGCCGAGCGCGGCCGGCGATCCTGCCGCGAATAGCCGAAATAAGGAATGACCGCCGTGACCCGCACCGCCGAGGAACGGCGCAGGGCGTCGGCCATCACCAGCAGCTCCATGATGTTGTCGTTGGTGGGATAACAGGTGGGTTGGACGATGAAGACATCCTTGCCGCGCACGTTTTCCATCAGTTCGACCATGACTTCGCCGTCACTGAAACGGTCGACGATCACTTGACCGAGGGGCAGTTGGAGATGCTTGACGATATTGCGGGTCAGCTGCGGGTGGGCATTGCCGGCGAATACCATCATTCGACCTTCGTACACGACACAATCCCCCGTTGTCGGTCTCTTATGGAGATGGCTGGGCCGCCAGGATTCGAACCTGGGAATGCCGGATCCAAAATCCGGTGCCTTACCGCTTGGCGACGGCCCAAGAATATCGAAGGCGCTTCAGGTCAAACGCGGCGTGTGCCCGCGTCAGGCGCTCGTGCAGTGGCGAACGGTTGCAACCACGGGCGACGAACCCTTCCCAACCCGGTGGCAGCCGATCCAATACGTATTGGGCACGGGCGACGCTCGGGAAGGAGGCGAACACACATGCGCCGGTGCCGGTCAAGCGTGTCGGCCCGTGCCTCGCCAGCCAAGCCGCCGCAGCGGCGACTTCCGGGTAGCAACGGTACACCACCGCTTCGCAATCGTTGCCGCCAGCACCCATCATGAAGTCGGTTATTGTGATCAGCGATGAGTTTCTTGTCAATTCCGAATCGCCGAACACCGCGCCCGTGACCACGTGACAGGCCGGAGCCAACACCACGAACCAGGGTTCGTCCAAATCCAGCGGCGTCAACCGTTCGCCGACGCCTTCCGCCCAAGCCGATCGGCCATGCACGAACACCGGCACGTCGGCGCCCAGCCGCAATCCGAGTTCGGCCAGTTCCGCCAGCGTCAGCCCGGTTTGCCAGTAGTGGTTGAGCGCGACCAGCGTGGTGGCGGCGTCGGAGCTGCCGCCGCCCAGACCGCCACCCATGGGCAAGTGCTTGTCGATGCGGATGAGCGCGCCCTGACCGATGCCGGTCGTCTGTTGCAGCAGGCGGGCGGCGCGCACTGCCAGATCGGTCTCCGGCGGCACGCCGACGACTTCGCCATCGCGTGTGATCGTGCCATCGTTGCACGGCTCGAACCACAGCCAGTCGCAGCGCTCCAGAAACTGGAACACCGTCTGCAATAGGTGGTAGCCATCGTCGCGCCGGCCGACGATGCGCAGCATCCGGTTCAGCTTGGCCGGAGCCGGCCAGGCGGCGGAATCGAGCGTTACAGCGTCCATTGCTCGATCACCAGTTTGACGCTGAGATCCTGTCGCCGGGCGACGATGCGCTCGGGCAGGTCGAGGTTGAAAACGGAGGTCGGGGCATAGCTGGGATACTCGATCACCCAACCATTCTGTTCCAGCCGGGTCAGCCGGCCGGCGGCATCGGTTTGCAGGAGAGAGGTCGGACCTGGCGCCGACAGGCCGCGCACCCAGTAGCGCAGGCCGGTCACCGGCAGGCGCAGGCCGAGCGTTTGCTCCAGTAGGACATCGGGATCGGGCGCGGTCCGGTGCTGGCCATCCTGGGTTTGGATGCTAACCTCACGTTCGTCGCCCTGGATCGTGACCCGGCCCTGGCCAAGCGGACCGATGATGTCGATGCGGTAAGTGGGATCCTGCTGTGCCCACTGGAAGCTGGCGTGCCAACCGTCCTGGCCACTGATCACGCCGATGCGTCCGTCGGCCTGCCATTGCGTCAACCGTGCCAGGGTGGACTGGCGGGCGGCCCAGGCATCCGGCTCGGTTGGCGAGGCGGGGGGAGCCACCGCGCAGCCCGCCGACAGGACGATCAGCAGCGCCATCAGTGCCGCGCCCCAGCATCGTGACGCACACCACCGGCAGGTCCCGCGCGGCATCCGCAACACGTTCACCACCCCAACCGCTCTTGCAGTTTGCGCAAATGCGGGCTGTTTGGCGTTTTGGTCAATGCTTCCCGCCAGATTTTCTTGGCTTCCTCGCGCTGGCCGCTGGCCCACAGCACTTCGCTGAGGTGCGCGGCGATTTCCGCGTCTGGATTCTTTTGGTAAGCCTGTCGCAAGTACTGCAATGCCTTGGCATTGTCGCCTAACCGGTACTGTACCCAGCCCATGCTGTCGAGCACGGCGGGATCGTCGGGCAGCAACACCAGTGCCTGTTCGATATAGCCCAACGCCTCCTGGTAGCGGTCGGTGCGATCCGCCAGGGTATAGCCGAGCGCATTGAGCGCCTGGCCGTTCTTGGGGTCGCTGGCGAGAATGGTGCGCAGGTCCCGTTCCAGCACGTCGATGCGGCCGAGCTGCTCGGCCACCAGCGCCCGAGCGTATAATAGGTCCTTGTCGCCGGTGTGCAGGGCCAGCGCCCGGTCCAGCGTATCGAAGGCTTCTTGATAATGCTCCCCCTCGCGCAGCGCCTCGGCTTCGGCCAGATACAGATTGATGCTGTTTTTCGGATCCTTACGGCGCAGCGTGTCGAAATGCTGGCTGACAGCGGCGGTATCGCCGGCCTTGGCCAGGACCACGCCCATCCGCATCTGGGCGGTGAGGTAGCGATCGTCGCTGGTGACCCGCGCGTACCACTCGTTGGCCTTGTCGTAATCCTCGCGCTGCTCCTCGATCCGACCCAGTTCGAAGTAGGCGTCGGCCAAGCGGGTATTGCGCTTGATCAGGTCGAGAAAGTAGCTCTCGGCCAGGTCGAATTGGCGGGTTTCGCTCGCCAGTACGCCGAGGGCGTACAACGAGTCGGTGTCCTTTGGATTCTGGTTGAGCAGGATGGCGAACTCGCGGCGCGCCCTGTCCAACTGGCCGGCGTCGACCAGCAACCGGGCATAATCCATCCGCAAGCTGCGGTCGCGCGGCATGGCGGCCACCGCTTTGGCGAGCCCAGCCAGCGCCATATCTCTTTCACCCTGATCCAGCAGGATGCGGGTACGCAGCAGGTGAGCGGAAACCAGCTTGGGGTTGCGATCCAGTGCCTCCTTCAGGCTGACCAGCGCCTGCTCCCGCTCGCCGGCCGCCGCCGCCAGCATCGCATGGTAGTATTGAGCGTAGGCCTCGCGCGGGTAGCGGTCGCGGAGCCGCCGCATCACCCGCAGCGCCGCCTGCTTATCGTCCATCTGGCTTAACAACGAGGCCACCGTGGCGAAACCTTGTTGTTTGTCCTTGGCGCGGGCGGCCCTGCGGATCGCGTCCAGCGAGGCCATGGCCTCGTCCTCTCGCCCATTGCG
>DAOTGT010000012.1:13094-20428 GCA_035447285.1 Candidatus Competibacter sp. | reverse complement strand
CGGCCCTGCGGATCGCGTCCAGCGAGGCCATGGCCTCGTCCTCTCGCCCATTGCGCAACAGCGCCAACGCCAGCGCTTGTTGGGCCTGTTCGCTGCCGGGGTCGAGCGCCTGCCAGCGTCGTGCCAGATCCAGGGCGCTGGCATTGTCTTTCATGATCAACGCCAGCATCGCCGCCCGTTCGGCTATCCGTGGGTCGTTACTGGTGGTTGCGGCCTGACGGTAGTTGGTCAGCGCCACGTCAAGGTGGTCGCGCTTGCCCGCCAGTTCCGCCAGCAGCACCTGGTACATCAGTTTGGCGCGGGGGCTGGGTTGCAGCGCCGGCCGGATCACGTATTCCGGAACTGCGGGCGCTTGCGCGTCCACCACCGTCGCGCAGCCACTCAGCAGCAGGCCACTCAAGCCCAACACCTTCAAAAGGAATCTGTTCATCACCGAGTATATCTATCATTCGGTTTCGGCGGTCGGAGAACCGCCCGAAACGGGGTTGGCGCAAGACGGGAGCGCCGGCTTCCAGGCCGCGGCACGTCGACGCGTGAAAAAGAGGGGCAACCGTTCGCATGATCATCCATCAGAAAACTATGACCTTGTCATTCGCCTATTGTATCCCGCAGAATTCCACCGTTTTTCAGCCCGATCAGATGCATCCATGCCACTGTTGGCCCTCGGTCTCAACCATCAAACCGCTCCCGTCAGCGTTCGCGAGCGGATCGCGTTCGCGCCCGAACGACTGCAATCCGCCCTGCGGGATCTGCTCGATTACGGCGGCGCCCGCGAAGCGGCGATCCTATCGACCTGCAACCGCACCGAGGTTTACTGCGGCCTCAAGGACGAAAACGGCCGCCAGGTGGTGGAGTGGCTGGGTGATTATCATAAGTTGCGCACGGTCGATTTGCAGCCTTATCTGTACCGGTATACCAACCAACGGGCGGTGCGCCACATTCTGCGGGTCGCCTCGGGACTGGATTCGCTGGTGCTGGGCGAGCCGCAGATTCTCGGCCAGATCAAGGCCGCTTATCAGGTCGCCAACAGCGCCGGCGCGCTCGGCGTCCGGCTGGAGCGGCTGTTCCAGCATACCTTCTCGGTCGCCAAACAGGTACGCACCGATACCCGCATCGGCGCCAGCCCGGTGTCGGTGGCGTTCGCGGCGGTCGGCCTGGCCCGGCAGATTTTCGCCGACTTGCCCCACTGCGCCGCCTTGCTGATCGGCGCCGGCGATACCATCGAGCTGGTCGCCCGCCACTTGCACGAGAGCGGGGTCGGGCGGCTGATCGTGGCCAACCGCACCTTGGAACGCGCCCACGCGCTGGCGGCCTCCTTCTCCGGTTACGCCATTGCCCTGGACGAAATTCCCGCCCATCTGGGCGAGGCCGATATCGTCATTGCCTCCACCGCCAGCCCCGATCCGCTATTGGGGGCGACGCTGGTCCGCCAGTGCCTGAAACAGCGCCGCCATCGGCCGATGTTTATGGTAGATTTGGCCGTGCCGCGCGACATCGATCCGGCGGTCGCCGAACTGGACGATGTCTATCTATACACGGTGGACGACCTCAAGGACATCATTCAGGATAACCTGCGCTCGCGCCAGGCCGCCGCCCAGCAGGCCGAGGAAATCATCGACACTCAGGTCGAGCACTTCATGGCTTGGCTACGCGCCCAAGGCAGCGTCGCCAGCATCCGCGCCCTGCGCCGACAGGCCGAGGCCACCCGCGACGAGGCGATGGACCGCGCCCGGCGTCAGCTCGCCCAAGGCAAGGACCCAACCACCGTGCTTGAGATGCTGGCCCATACCCTCACCAACAAGTTCCTTCACGTGCCTTGCACCGGCCTGCGCGAAGCCGCCGCCGAAGGCGACGCCGCCATGCTGAACCTGATCAAAACCCTGTATCGCCTAGGCGATGGAGATCCTCGCCGATGAACGCCTCCATGCTCGCCAAGCTGGAGCAACTGACGGAACGCCATCAGGAGGTCGGCGCGCTGCTGGCTGATCCCGAAATCATCGGCGACAACGACCGCTTCCGCGCCCTGTCGATGGAATACGCCCAATTGGAGCCGGTGGCGAGCGGATTTCTGGCCTACCGGCGTACGCTGGACGATCTGGATGGCGCCCGCGAAATGAGCCGGGACGGCGACCCTGAACTGCGAGCCATGGCCCAGGAAGAACTATTGGAGGCGGAAGAGCGCCGCGTCGGGCAGGAGCGGGCACTGCAACTGCTGTTGCTGCCGCGCGATCCGCACGACGCCGGCAACGTGTTCCTGGAAATCCGCGCAGGCACCGGCGGCGACGAGGCCGCGCTGTTCGCCGGCGATTTGCTGCGCATGTATGCGCGTTATGCCGAACTGCGCGGCTGGACCCTGGAAATTCTCAGTGAGAGTCTCGGCGAGCATGGTGGCTACAAGGAAGCCATCAGCCGCATCATCGGTCAGGGCGCCTATTCGCGGCTGAAGTTCGAATCCGGCGCGCATCGAGTGCAGCGGGTACCGGTCACCGAGGCCCAGGGCCGCATTCATACTTCCGCCGCCACCGTGGCGGTGCTGCCGGAACTAGCAGAGGTCGAACAGATCGACATCAACCCCAGCGACTTGCGTATCGATACCTACCGTTCTTCCGGGGCGGGCGGCCAGCACGTCAACAAAACCGATTCGGCGATCCGCATCACCCATCTGCCCAGCGGCATCGTGGTGGAATGTCAGGATGAGCGCTCCCAACACAAGAATCGCTCGCGGGCGATGGCGCTGCTGCAGGCCAAGCTATTGGCGGCGGAGCGGGAAAAACAGACCAGCGCCCAGGCGCAAACCCGCAAGCTGCAGGTCGGGAGCGGCGACCGCTCCGAACGCATCCGCACCTACAATTTCCCGCAGGGGCGAGTGACCGACCATCGCATCAATCTGACCCTCTATAAGCTTGGCGAGGTGCTGGCGGGCCATCTCGATGCGGTCATCGATCCACTGATCAACGAATACCAGGCCGATTTGCTGGCGGCGCTGGCCGAGTGAGTGCCGCCCCCCTCCGCGAATTGCTGACCGTCGCCACCCAGCGGCTGGCCGAAATCAGCGAAACCCCGCGACTGGATGCCGAATTGCTGTTGGCGGCGGTGCTGGAGCGACCTCGCAGTTACTTGCATGCCTGGCCGGAACGCGTGCCGGAACCGGACCGAGCGACTCGTTTCCTCGCCTGGCTGGACCGACGTCGGGCGGGAGAACCGGTGGCATACCTGCTCGGTCGGCGCGAGTTCTGGTCGCTGGAACTGGAAGTCACGCCAAACACCTTGATCCCGCGCCCGGAAACCGAATTGCTGGTCGAGTTGGCATTGGAACGACTGCCAGCGGATCGAACCTCCGCGCTCGCCGATCTGGGCACCGGCAGCGGCGCCATCGCCCTCGCCTTGGCGGCGGAACGGCCACGAGCGCGGATCGTCGCCACCGACCGCGGTCCAGCGACCCTGGCGGTCGCCCGGCGCAACGCCCGGCGACTGAATATCGGCAACGTCGAATTCCGCGAAGGCGACTGGTGCGCGCCGCTGGCCGGCGAACGCTTCGATCTGCTGATCTCCAATCCGCCCTACATTGCCGCCACCGATCCCCATTGGCGGCAGGGCGATTTGCGTTTCGAGCCGGCGGCGGCGCTGGTGGCGGGCGAGGACGGATTGGACGCCTTGCGATCGATCGTCGCGCAAGCGCCCGCTTGCCTGCGGACGGGCGGCTGGCTGTTGCTGGAGCACGGTTACGATCAGGGTGAAGCGGTGCCGACGCTGTTACGGCAACGCGGTTTTGTCGACGTGAGCGATCACCGGGACGCCGCCAGCCTGAGCCGAGCCAGCGCCGGACGCTGGCCGGCTTGAAACAGCGCGCGCCAAGGGCTACGGTTGTTATATCGATATGCCTCGCAGCGATTCGACCGCCGTGGAGGAAAGCGTCATGCACGCCGACACCGAAGAGCTGTACAAGCACCGCACCATCCAATTCTGCCGACTGCATGCCGATCCCGATCAAGCGGGATCGGCGGCGGCGTGGCTACGAGGCGTGGCGGGCGTCCATGGCGTTCAGTGCCTGTCGTCCCATGCTCTGATCGTGGTCTACGACCTGCGGCGGATCACCTTGCAACGCATCGAACACGCCCTGAGCGAGCTCGGTTACCACCTCGACAACAGTCTGTTGTGCAAGCTGAAGCGGGCGCTGTTTCACTACGCCGAGGAAACCCAGCGGGAAAACCTGGCCATCACTCAGGAAGGCCAGACCACCCGACAGGAGGTTTTCATCAACCGCTACCAACACCTCACCCACGGTTGCCGCGATCCGCAACCGGAGTACTGGCGGGAATATCAGTAAACCCCCATCAGTCGGCGAGCGCGGTGCGAGGGTCGACGTACTCGTAGCCAAGATCGTCGGCCACCGCCTTATAGGTGACCTTGCCTCCGCAAACGTTCAGTCCCGCCAGGAAATTGGCATCCTCCAGCAATGCCTTCCGGTAGCCTTTGTCGGCCAGCGCCAAGGCGTAAGGCAAGGTGACGTTATTGAGGGCATAGGTGGAGGTATTGGGCACCGCTCCCGGCATGTTGGCGACGCAGTAATGCACCACGCCGTCCACCACATAGGTCGGTGCGGCGTGAGTGGTTGGATGCGAGGTCTCGAAGCAGCCCCCCTGATCGATGGCGACATCCACCAGTACCGAACCCGGCTTCATCCGCCGCACCATGTCGCGGGTCACCAACTTGGGCGCCTCGGCGCCGGCTACCAACACCCCGCCAACCACCAGGTCCGCTTGCAGGACATAGTCTTCGAGGGAAGCCTTGGTGGAATACACGGTTTTGAGCGCCGTGCCGAAGCGCCGCGTCAGCCGCGCCAGCACCTCCACGTTGCGATCCAGCACGGTCACATCGGCGGCCATGCCCAGCGCCATGTAAATGGCGTTTTCGCCGACCACGCCGCCGCCGATCACCACCACCTTGGCCGGAGCCACGCCGGGGACACCGCCCAGCAGGATACCGCGCCCGCCCTTAGCGCGTTCCAGCGCCGCCGCGCCGGCCTGAATCGACAGCCGGCCGGCCACTTGCGACATCGGCGCCAGCAGCGGTAGCCCGCCGTGGCCGTCGGTCACGGTTTCGTAAGCGATGCAGATCGCGCCGCTGTCGACCAGATCCCGGGTTTGATCCGGGTCGGGAGCCAGGTGCAGATAGGTGAATAGAATCTGGTTCGGACGCAGCATCCGGCACTCCACCGCCTGCGGTTCCTTGACCTTCACGATCATGTCGGCCTGGGCAAAAATTTCCGCAGGCATGGCCGCTATCTCGGCGCCGGCGGCGCGATAGTCGTCGTCCGAGCTGCCGATGCCGACACCGGCCTGGGTTTCCACCAGCACATGATGACCGTGGGCGGTGAATTCCCGCACACTGTCAGGAGTCAGGCCAACCCGATATTCATGAACCTTGATCTCTTTGGGAACGCCGATACGCATTGCCAGATCCTCCTGAGGAGAGTGGGGATAGCCGGTTGATCATCCAACAAATCTCGCGGGATGTTAACCCGCCTCGAATAGACTCGAAATCCGGTGGGATGTTTGTTCGGACGGACCACACGGCGGGTTCTCGGGGACTGGGTACGCTCGCAACCCTCCAACCCGTCGAGGCTGAGTCCGATGGCTAGTTGCGTTATCCTCCCATACATGGTCAAGCAACGGAGAAACCTCGAATGAATCGCAAGCTGAAAATTCATTGGCGCGGCGGGCTGCTCGGCGGGGTGCTGGCCATGGCGCCGCTGGCTCACGCCGAGGAAATCGGCAGCGTGGACACCGCCTTCCAGTGGTTGGGACCGAACCACAAGATCGTCATCGAGGCTTTCGACGATCCCAAGATCGACGGCGTGACCTGTTACGTCAGCCGTTCCCAGATGGGCGGCATCAAGGGCGGGCTGGGACTGGCCGAGGACACGTCAGATGCCTCGCTGGCCTGCCGACAAACCGGGCCGATCGCGGTCAAGGAGAAATTCAAGGACGGCGAGGAAGTGTTCACCGAACGTCGTTCGCTGCTGTTCAAGAAAATGCGGGTGGTGCGCTTCCTGGACAAAACCCGCAATACCCTGGTTTATCTGGTCTACAGCGACAAGCTGGTGGAAGGTTCACCCAAAAATTCGGTCTCGGCGGTGGCCATGATGCCCTGGGGCGACAAACCACCCAAAACGGCGCCGTAGGCGGAGAGTCCTGCCACCTTCGATCCGAAAAATCCTCCGCTCAAGGGGAAAGGGAGCCGGGTTCCCTGGCGCCCCGACTGATCCATACCTCAGCACTGGCGGCCTGCCCGGCCTGATCCAGCACGGTGATTCGCGCCAGCCCCTCGCCGTCCGGTGGCCAGAACGCATCCCGCCGCCACGGGTTCACGGGCAACGGCCGGCCGTTCACCAGCCAGCGTAGCGGCCGGACCCCGCCGGTCGCGGCCAACGGCAATTCGGTCAAACGGCTGTCCCGCACCGACAATTCCACCGTGGTGCCCGCCACCGGGAAGCTGATGCCGAGCGGTGGCGCGCTGGCCGTCTCCAGCGCCGAGCGGGTGCGGAAATAGCGCAGGCGCTCCGGCAACTGTTCGCGGCCGACCACGCGCAACACGTTGGCGGGCGGTGGCGCGGGCGGAGTCGTGGGTTCCGGTAGCAGATCGAACACCCGGAACAGCAGCGGCGCGGCGGTGTTGCGACCGTAGTGACCGGGGCTGGGCGAACCGTCCGGCCGACCGACCCAGACGCCGACGGTGTAATCGGCGTCGAAGCCCAACGCCCAGGCGTCGCGGAACCCGTAGGAGGTGCCGGTCTTGTGGGCGATGAAGCGTGGCCGGGTGGCGCTGGCCGGCGGGGCCACGTTTTGCGGCACCGGCGAACCGCGCAGGATGTCGTTCAGATACCAGCAGGCGGTCGCCGTCAACAGATCGCGGCCCGGCTCGATGGGATCGGCGGGGGAATAACGCAAGGGCGCGATTCGACCGCCGCTGGCGATGCCGGCATACAGCGTCGCCAGTTCCTCCAGGGTCATGCCGACCCCGCCCAACACCAGCGGCAAGCCTGGCCGGGGGTTGGCCGTGTTCCAGTGCAGCGGTAGACCGACCTCGCGCAGTCGGGCCGCCACCCGCGCCGGTCCGACCTGTTCCAGCACCGCCACCGCCGGAATATTTTGCGACTGTTGCAGCGCTTCGCGCACCGACAATTGCCCGGCGTAGGTGTTGCGGAAATTGCCGGGGCTGTAGTCGCCGAAGCGGGTCGGCACATCCTCGATCAGGGTTTCGGGGTGAATCAGCAGATCGTCGAAACCCAGTCCGTACACCAGCGGTTTCAGGGTCGAGCCCGGCGAGCGCAC
>DAOTGT010000012.1:0-12994 GCA_035447285.1 Candidatus Competibacter sp. | reverse complement strand
CGTCGAAACCCAGTCCGTACACCAGCGGTTTCAGGGTCGAGCCCGGCGAGCGCACCGCTCGCGTCATATCGACCTGACCGGCGCGGCGCGGATCGAAGAAATCGCTGGCGCCGACGTAGGTTAGCACCCGCCGGTCGCGGTTCGCCACCACCAGCATCGCGATACTGCTGGCCGGCTCCAGCAGGCTCTGCTGTTGGTCCGCCAGCGTTTCCAGGGTTTGCTGCAAATCCCGGTCGATGAAGGTATGCAGCAGCGGCGCATCCGGCCGGGCCGCGTGCAAGCGCTCGGCCAGATGCGGGGCCAGAAACGGCAGGGCACGCCGGTGTCGGGGAACGGGTTCCTCGCGGGCTTCCTCCACCTGTCGCGGAGTCAGCACGCCGAGTTGGCCCATGCGCGCCAAGACCTTGTCGCGTGCCGCTCGCGCCCGCTCGGGATAGCGGTCCGGCCGTAATCGGGATGGGGCTTGCGGTAGCACCACCAGCAGGGCCGCTTCCGCCGCCGTCAACCGGATCGGTTCCTTGCCGAACCAGGCCAGCGCGGCGGCGCGTATCCCTTCCAGATTACCGCCGTAGGGCGCCAGGGTCAGGTAAAAACTCAGGATGTCGTCCTTGGAATAGCGGCGTTCCAGTTGCAAGGCGCGCAGCATTTCGCCCAGCTTGCCGGACAGATCGCGCCGATGCGGCTCCAGCAGGCGAGCGGCCTGCATGGTCAGGGTCGAGGCCCCAGACACTACCCGACCATGCCGCAACCATTGCCCCAGCGCCCGCGCCACCGCCAGCGGATCGACGCCGGAATGGGTGGTAAAACGCTGATCTTCGTAGGCCGCTAGCATGGCGAGGTACAGCGGGTCCACGTCTTCCGGCCGCGCCGGCAACCGCCACACGCCCGGCGGCGCGGTGAACGCGCGCAGGATGCGGTCGCCGGAATCCAGCACCAGGGTTGAAACACGCCGGGCACGCTCGACCGATGGCGGCAAGCAACGATCCAGCGCCAGAAACGCGCAAACGATGGCAACCGACAGCGCCAACCCGAAACCGACGCGCCGACCGGTTCGCGAAAGGATACCAATACCGGACCCTGCAAAACCACTCACGGGATGCGCCCGAGTTCCATGGCCGTCGACGTCATCGCGCCATGCCTTGGCAATTCGAGTCCTGAAACGGTTCGCTTCCGATCATGGTCCATATCGTTAAGACACAGCCGTTCCAGCAGGCTGGTCAGTGCCGCTTCGCAGTTCTCCTCCAGCTTCAGGGTCAATTCGCCGTCGGCGCGGGTGCGGCCGAGATTGAGCACGACGATGGGCTGGCCGCGAGCGGTGGCCAGTTTGCAGAAACGATAACCGGAAAACACCATCAGCGAGGAGCCGACCACCAGCAAGGCATCGGCGTCGGCCAATCGCTGGCAGGCGCGCTCGACCCGAGGCTTGGGCACGGTTTCGCCGAAAAACACCACCGCCGGTTTCAGTATCCCTCCGCACCGCGCGCAACTCGGGACTCGGAACTCGCCGAAATCCGCATCGTCCAGATCGGCGTCGCCGTCAGGACCGGCCACCGCCGCCAGCGCGGCGAAGGCGGGATTATCCCGCTCCAGCGTGCTTTGCATCTCGGCGCGAGATCCCCGTGTCCCGCAAGCCAGGCAGACCACGGCATCGAGCCGGCCGTGCAGATCGATCACCCGCCGACTGCCGGCCTGCTGGTGCAGACCATCGACGTTCTGGGTCACCAGTTGATGGACAAAGCCCGCCGCTTCCAACCGGGCCAGCGCGGCGTGGGTGGCGTTGGGCCGGGCGCGAGCGAAAGCGGGCCAACCGAGCAAGCTGCGTGCCCAGTAACGCTGTCGAGTCCATTCGCTGGCTACGAACTCCTGGTAGCGTACCGGCTGGCGGCGTTTCCAGTCGCCGTTGCGATCGCGATAATCGGGAATGCCGGAATCGGTGCTGCAACCGGCGCCGGTCAGCACGAACAGCCGAGGGTGGCGTGCGACGAAATCGGCCAAAACATCTGGCGAATTGGGATGGGATAGGGATCTGTTGGGAGAATGCATGGCCGTGTCGGGCGCTGGACGGCGGGATCGAACTGGATAGCGGCGGGTCGCCGCAAGCTCAGAGTCAGTGCGATGCGAACCGGTTCCGTGACGAATTGCCAGAGCGATTATGAATACACTATGGCGGATACTGAATAATTCCGCACGACTCGTGGAGGTTGACCATGGCACTGACCCTGGAAGTTCGCCGCTTTCCTTGTACCGCGAACCTCGATAAACCCTACGTGGCCATGTTGATGGAGGATGGCCAGTTAATCGAACAGTTCGCCTATTTCCCCGATGCCGAGGCGGCGATCGCCGTCGGACTGGCCTGGGTGCGCGAACACCGCGCCGATACCGAACCGACGGTTGCGGTGGTGGTGGTTCCCGATCCCTAAAGAGGTGGTCACGGACCGCTCAACCGGCGCACGCAGTCCGTGCCAGCGCCTGTAATACTTCGCCGCTCTGGAGCCGCTGCAGGAAAATCACCACGCCGGCATCGCGCGCCACGAATTCGTCCGGCAAGGGTACCGATACGGTGTGGGCAAAACGTCCGTCGGGATCGATAGCCAAAGGTCCGAGCAGTGCCCGCGTTACCCGGTCGTGGCGTAACCGTTCCCCGGCGTTCTCACCCGCCGTGACTTGGCTATCGAGACGGTCCTGGTAAATCGCCACGAACAGGCCCAGCTCACCGCGTGCCACTGGCGCGCGCGCCTGCCCGCTGGCCCGTACCCGCCACCGATCCGGCTCGGGAATCAGTTCGGCCCGAAGATCGGCCGGCGCCGGCTGCGCGGTAAGAGTGGTGATTTCCTGTTGGAAGTCCTCCGGCCGTTGCCATTGCGGTAGGCTCCGACCGCTGACCAGCACCTGCGGTGTGTACACGGTCCTAGAGCCCTGCTGCGCCGCCAGCGCCCGTTGCCGCGCGCTGAACGCGGGTTGCGCGAAGCGGTCCTTCCAACCCAGGCGATCCCAATAATCGACATGGAACGCCAGCGCCACGACCTGGCGCGCATCCCATTCTCCCTCCGTCTGACGACTCAACCAGCGATCCGCCGGGGGACAACTGTTGCAACCCTCGGAGGTGTAGAGTTCCACCAGCGCCGTGCGGGTCGACGGGCCGACCGCCACGCAGTCGGCGGGCTTCGCCAATAGGGCGGGCATCCATGCCAGCGTCAAAATCAAGATAATGGCCAGTGATGGTGTCTTCATGTCTCGCCTCCCGCCGGATCATTATATGAGATCACGATTCACAACGAGTTCCGGTTTTCACGCCTTTTCGTACTGCTTGATGTAGTAAGCACATTCCTTTTCCCAGACAAACCGCTCATCCTTAAAATCAGCGTCGTGGAGCAGCAAGCCGCGCCATTCTTTCCAAACCTCGTCGACGATAGCGAGGAAAGCAGCCAGCGCCTTTTCACGGGTTTCATAACCGCTGCCCGACAGTTGCTGGAACGTTCGTTTTTGCAGTTGTTCGGCAAAACTCTTGGCGAGCATAACGTGCAGCAACTCGTGGTATAAAACTCCTTCCACGGTACCAAATTTGTTGTATTCGCTGATGGTTCTCGTTGCCATGGCGGCACAGAAAGCGGCTTTGTTACCCAGGAAACGATCATCTTCGTTCAACATTCGATAAAGGGGAGCAAATTCCTTGATATCCTTGAATTCCTTCTTGGGTTTCAGCTTGATATCGGCATCCAACTGAATGTTCATCAACAGCGGTAGATAATTCCCGTTCTTTGCCAAAGGCAAGGTATATTGCAGTATGGCGCTGCATCGGGTTTTTCCCCAAGCACCTTCAAGTACGCCGTGGGTCCATTTGATTTGTCCTATTTCGATCTTCGAGCTGGGATTGGCGGTTTGAGGTACCTCTTGTAAAAAAACATTGGGATTTTCGGTCGGCTGTAATTTTCCAGTGACGGCTCCCTGTTGCTGGATCGTCCGTAGTGTTTCAACCAGGGATTCAAGCCCGTAATTGACTGTAATCCAGTTGGCAAGCAACTCGAATATCGAACTCATGAATCACCTCTCGTGTTTCCGGCGTGACGACGATGTCTGTCGTCTCCACGGTTGACAGAATTGCCATGGATTCCATCGTTACCACGGTGGAAAGCAGCCATGCGGATCAGGATTGCCGTTCCGCGATCCGAAGAAGCCTTGGTTTTAGGCGCGGCGGACATTGTCCGCCGCGCCATGGCGTCCTCCAACGATGCTGGTTCACGGCGTGGCCAGTTGCCCCCGCATTTCCGCCGCGTACTGATCGGCGTTGAGGCCGACCACCAGATGCAGGGTACGGTTGGCCAGTCGCATCACGCCCGCCGCGCCGGCGGACCGCAGCGCGGTTTCGTCCACTGACCCCTCATTCCCAAGCACCAGTCGCAGCCGGGTTTCGGCGCAGGCGTCCACTCGCTCGATATTGCCGATGCCGCCCAGCGCCGCGATGAGATCTCGCGCCTTGGTGGCCGCTTCGGGATCGCGCAGCTTGGACACGACGCCGGCCGGTGCCGGCGCCGCCACCGGCGATGGCGCCTCCACCGCATCCGCTTCCGGCCCGGCAGTTTTCAGGTACTCCTCCATGTCGGTTTTCAGATTCTCGGAGCGGGTACCGAAAATGGCCTGCAAGCCGCTACCGACCGTTACCACCCCAGCCGCGCCTAGCGCCTTGAGTTTGTCGGGGCTGGCCTTGCCCACGTCGTTCAGTTCCACCCGCAGCCGGGTGATGCAAGCGTCCAGACTCTTGATGTTGGCGCGTCCACCGAAGGCTAGCACCAGTTGTTTGGCGAAGCCGTGGGCGATGTCGGTGGCTGCGTCGCTGGACATGACCGCTTCCTCGATCTCGCGGCCCGGCGTCTTGAGGTCGAACTTCTGGATCACAACACGGAAGACGGTGTAGTACAGGGCTGCCCACACGGGACCGAGCAGCAGCAGCCACCAACCGTGAGTGGACTTCGCGTACAGCACGACGAAATCGATGGTCCCGTGCGAGAACGTCATGCCGTGCTTGATGCCCATTTCGATGCACAGGAAATAGGCGACGCCCGCCAGCAAGGCATGAATGAGGTACAGCACTGGCGCGACGAACATGAAGGCGAATTCGATCGGTTCGGTGATGCCGGTCAACCAGGCGGTCAACGCCGCCGACAGCATGATGCCGCCAATCTTGGCGCGATTCTCCGGGCGGGCACTGTGCCAAATCGCAATCGCCGCCGCCGGCAGTCCCCACATCTTGAACAGATAGCCGCCCGCCATGTTGCCGGCGGTGGGGTCGCCGGCGATGTAGCGCTGGACTTCGCCGGTGATGATCTTGCCGGTGGTCGGGTCCAGATAACTACCGACCTCGAAGAAAAACGGCACGTTCCAGATGTGATGCAAACCGAAGGGGATCAGCAGGCGTTCGATGACGCCGTAGACCGTGAACGCCAGTGCCGGATTGCTTTCCGCCGCCCAATGGGAAAAGCTCTTGATGCCGGCGCCGATGGGTGGCCATAGGAAACTGAGCACGATCCCGAGGCCGATGGCGGCAAAGGCGGTGATGATGGGGACGAAACGTTTGCCGGCGAAGAAGCCCAGATAGGGCGGCAAATTGATGCGGTAATAGCGGTTGAACAACGCCGCCGCGATGCCACCGATCAGAATACCGCCGAATACGCCGGTATCGATGGAGAGGATGCCCATCAAGTCCTTGGTTTCCGAGCCCAGCAGCTTGGCCATGACGCCCAGCGTCGCCAGCAGCACCACGTAGCCGACCACCGCCGCCAGCGCGGAAACGCCGTCGTTGTTGGTCAGGCCCAACGCCACGCCGATGGCGAACAGGATGGCCAAGCTGCCAAAGATCGCCCCGCCCGACTGCGCCATGATGTTGGAAGCCAAATCCGGCATCCAGCCGAAATGGGCGCTGCCGATGCCGAGCAGGATGCCGGCGACCGGCAGCACCGAAACCGGCAGCATCAGCGCCTTGCCGATTTTTTGCAGGAATGCGAATGCGTGTTGCCACATGACGGCGATCTCCAGACGGTTAGGCGGCGGCGAAGGGATCGGGACAGTACGCGCGCACTTCGGCGGCGGTTTCCAGGGTCAACGCCCGCCGTGCCAAATCCTGGCATTCGTGCCGCCACAGGGTGCGAATTTGCGCCTTGATGCTGGGAATGGTCGGCAGGCTGACGCTGAGTTCGTCCACGCCCAAGCCGATCAGCAGCGGCACGGCCTGCGGATCGCTGGCAATGCCGCCGCAGACCCCGACCCATTTACCCTGCGCGTGGGCGGCTTCGACCGTCCAGGCGATCAACCGCAATACACTGGGATTCAGGCCGTCCACCTTGGGGGCCAGCTTGGGATGACCGCGATCCATGGCCAGGGTGTACTGAGTCAGGTCGTTGGTGCCAATCGAGAAGAAATCCGCCTCACGGGCGAATTGCGCCGCCATGATCGCCGCCGCCGGGATTTCCACCATGATGCCGGTTTCGATGGGCTTGACGCCCAAGCGCTGTCGCTCCTCTTCCAGCATGGCTTTGGCGTCGCGCAGTTCCGACAGCAGGCCGACCATCGGAAACATCACCCGGACTTTGCCGAATGCAGCGGCGCGTAGAATTGCCCGCAACTGGGTGCGCAGAATTTCCGGGCGATCCAAGCCGATACGCAAACCGCGCTCGCCGAGAAACGGGTTTTCCTCCTTGGGAATGGGAAGGTAAATCAGCGGCTTGTCGCCGCCCACATCCAGCGTGCGGATGATCAGCGGCCGGTCCGGCCCCAAGGCTTCGGCGATGGATTTATAAGTTTCGAACTGTTCGTCCTCACTAGGCGCGGTGCTGCGTTCCAGAAACAGGAATTCCGAGCGCAATAACCCGACGCCCTCACCGCCCAGACCGGGGACTTGCTCAGCCTCGGCCAGCCCACCGATGTTGCCGACCACTTCCATGCGGTGACCGTCCAAGGTGATCGCCGGCTCGTGGGCTACCGCCATTTCGGCTTGCCGGCGGACGGCCAGCCGCTCCTGGGTCTCGCGGATGCGAGTGATGTCCTCGGGCGTGGGATTGAGGCGTAGCGTACCCTTGCCGCCGTCGAGAATCACCGGCGTGCCGTTGGGCAGTTCCAGCGCCCGTGGCTCGATGCCGGCCACCGCCGGAATGTCGAGCGAACGGGCCAGGATGGCGACGTGCGAGGTCGCGCCGCCCAACGTGGTGCAGAAACCCCGCACCTTGCTGCGATCCATGCTGGCGGTATCGGATGGCGTCAATTCTTCCGCCACCAGAATGGCGTTGGCTGGCGGTTCCTGGCGTTCCGGCTCCGCGCCGGTCAGCAAAGTCAGCACCCGTCGCCCCACGTCGCGCAGGTCGTTGGCACGGGCCGCCAGCAATTCGTTGCGCAGGCTGGCCAGCCGGTCGGCGTGGGTGGTGAAGGCCCGTTGCCAGGCAAACTCGGCGCTCTTGCCTTTGGCCAGTGCCGAATAAGCGATATCCAGCAGATCAGGGTCGTCGAGCAGTTCTTGATGAGCGGCGAAGATGGCGGCCTTGTCGGCGGCCCGTTCGCCGTGCAAGCGCGCCTGCAAGGCTTCCAACTGGATGCGTGCCTGGTCGATGGCTTGGTCGAGACGATCCCGTTCCCGCTGGGGGGCGCCTTCGGCGGTTTCGGTGATCTGAATTTCCGTATGGCGAACCTGGAACACTTCGCCGACCGCCAATCCCGGCGAAGCCGCCACCCCAATCAGCAGATTCGGGTCTTCCGAGCGCGGTCGGGGCGCCGGGGCGGAATTGACCGACACTTCGAAGCTGGCCGGGGCTGGTGCCGGCGTACAGCCTTCATCGCCCAAACCTTCCCACAGCAGCGGAGTCAGCGTCTCGACCGCTGCGTCGGCGTCGTCGCCCTTGGCGATCAGGGTGACCTTGTCGCCGCGGCCGATTTCCAGGCCCATGATCGCCACCACGCTCTTGGCGTTGGCTTGCTGGTCGCCTTTCTGGACGCGGACGTCGGCCTTGAACTTCTTGGCGAGGTTGGCCAGCACCGCCGCTGGGCGGGCGTGCAAACCGGTGGGGTTGGGAATGACGATCGCTTCGGAAGTGATCGCCTTGACTGTTTCGACGGTTTCCTCGACCGAGCTACCGGCCAGGGTCAGATCCAGAATCGCGTCTTGCCCGGCGGTCACCTGGCCAGAACGCGGCGCAAAGGTCGCCACCCGTTCGCTATTGGCGATCACGATCTGAGTCAGCAGACTTTTGGCGTGGGTGGCGATGTAGTCGGCGTCGAAATCGATCAGGGCATCGCCGGTTTGCACCGCATCGCCCGGTTGGACGCGCGCAGTGAAACCGGTCCCCTTGAGCCCAACGGTATCGAGACCGATATGCATCAGCACTTCGATGCCTTGCGGGGTGGTGACGGTGACGGCGTGTCCGGCCGGATGCAATTGGGTGATCTCGCCGTTGCAGGGCGCGCGCAGACACTGATCGAGCGGATCGATGGAGATGCCGTCGCCGACCATTTTCTGGGCGAACACCGGGTCGGGAACTCGTTCGATCGGCACCAGGGGGCCGGATAAGGGAGCAATCAGGGTGATATTGACGGTGCTTGAATCGCGGGGGATTGAGGTATTCATCATCGTTGTTCTCGACCTTCGGGTTCAGACGGGGATGTCCGGGTCCGGTGTTCCGGACTCTGGGCTGTCGAGGTTCTGGATATGACATTGATAAGCATAGGTGATACATCGAATTCTGGTGCTGAAAACCGTCTCCGCGACGTGGCGCGGCAGGATGGGACATGAAAACTCGGCGTCGCAAAACGGTTAACAAGAATTCACCGGCTTGTTGCCAAATTTTCATATCGCCAAGGCAAATTCCGCTGACTACCGTCATTCATGAGCGATGCAGGGCGGATTCATGCAGCCATACCGATACCGAGCCGTTTGGCTCTCCGATGTCCACCTGGGATTCAAGGATTGCAAGGTCCAATTTTTGCTGGATTTTCTGGAAGTCGTTGAGTGCGAACGGCTTTATCTGGTTGGTGATTTGATCGACTTCTGGAGTCTGCGCAAGGGTGGGCGGTGGCCGGCGGGGCACGGCCGCGTGCTGAAATCCCTGCTGGCCAAGGCCAAGCAGGGGGTGCGGGTGATCTACATTCCCGGCAACCACGACGAGGTGGCGTGCGATTATCTGGGGCTGCTGGTGGGCGGGGTCGAACTGGTGGCGGAATACGAACACCATACCGCCGACGGCCGGCGCTTTCTGGTGACTCACGGCGACGAACTCGACAGCGCGGTCAAGTGCGGCGGTTGGCTGACCGGCATGTTCGGCGATTGGATGTACGACGTGCTGCTGTTCGCCAACCGCTGGACCAACCGGTTGCGCCGCCGATTGAATTATCCGTACTGGTCGCTGGCGAATTTCCTCAAGCCACGGATCGGGCAGGCCGCCGCCTACATCGCCCGTTTCGAGGCCGCCGCCGCGCGCGAGGCTCGGCATCGGGGCTTCGACGGCGTGATCTGCGGCCACATCCACCAGGCGGCGTTGCGGGATATCGGTGGGGTATGCTACGCCAACGATGGCGATTGGATCGAAAGCTGCACCGCGCTGGTCGAGCACCGCGACGGCCGCTTGGAAGTCCTGCACTGGGTCGATGAAACGGCGCGCTGTCGGGTGTGGACGGCGCCAGCGGCGGAACCGGAGGCGGAAGCGGCATAGGACCGATGTGCTCTTTAGCCCTGGCGCTGAATGGGGAGGGCTCAGCTTATTGCTTACAGGTTAAGAAATATTTTTACCTGTCAATGGGTAATTGAGGTATCAAAGGACGTTTATGGGGCGCTTTGCGTAGCCGTTTAATAGTTCCCAATGCATGGGCTTGATCGGTCAAATAGCGGATCTGGTCAGTGGTGGGGTCGTGGGCGACGGTGTCGGTCAAGTCGATCAACACGGCATACAACAGCCAAGTGGCCTACAGTTGCATTTCGATGACGTCTTCGGCACCGTTGTAGAAGTAAGTCAATCCCAACAACCGCTTAACGATGGATATCCTTGTTGTCCGACCGGGATGGGCGATTGATGACGCAGCACAACGTCTCGTGACTCGCACGCCCGCCAGGATCTGCAATCCTAGGCAGCGCCGGCCAGCGCTGCCGCTGATCTCCAGCAACCAAATCGCTACCTCCGCACTCTGGTCAATCCGCGTATGCATCGGCTGGTCGCTCATCTAAGTACCGCTCTCGGCTTGCGCCGCGATCAATCGCTCGGCGATCCACGTGGCGAAGGCCCAGGTGGTCTGGATTACCGGTGGCGCATGCCAACTCCGCAGCACCCCAGGCGACCTTGTGGGCGAAGTGCTCGTCGACCATGTACGCGGCACAATGCTGCGTGAAATCGAAGTAGCCACGGGCGGTCGCCAGATATTGCAGCTCCCCCGTCGCCCGAAACAGGCGGGCCAGAAACGCCATCGGATAGCCGATGAAGAACCAGGCCTGTCCCGGCTGGTCGGCCGCGATCACATGCAAGCCAGCGGTTTTCCTCCAGAACGTCGGTCTGCAACTCGCCGCCACGTGTCATCCGCAAGAAGAATCGCCTATCAGGCGCAGGTTGCAGCTCCAGGAACCGCCGCAAGGCCCGTCCAGCGCCCCGCGCTTGCTCAAGATCGCCGAAATACAGGGCTGCCAATCCGAGATGCGCGCACATCAGCACTTCGACGGTCCCGTCAAACCGGCCGGCGGCATGGTTGATGGTAAAACCTCCTGGCCCACATGGCGGAAACCACGCAGATATCCCCAAGCCGGGGAGCTCAGGTCGAAACGACCGACCTTGTGCGCGGCCATCGCGATCCAGCCGTTGATATAGCCGGGATAGCACGCGAGGACCGGGTCGGCGGTCTTGACGTCATCCGTGGTCATGAAATTGCTGTCGGGGCGCAAAAACCGGACATGAATGCCATCGAGCAGGCAATGCGCCAGCTCCAGATGCCCGGCAAGCTGCATCAGGTACGGCAGCTTGTAGACGCAGTAGAGGTCCCCGCACTCATCTCCCACAGATCTATCGTTGTCGATGCGCGCGGCGAACCAATCGACTGCACGGTGGGCCGCTTGACGGTATCGACTCAGCGCATGATCGTTTATGACTTCTCCAGCACATCTGGTGGGTGCGTCGTCATTGAAGTGGCCGCTAGCGAGAGCCTGGGGCATCGAAACGCTTACACTGTTTCCACACGGCCCCAACGGCATCGTGTCGGCCCTCGGTTGCTGGCGGCGGCCGTGGGCGGAGGACACTCAGCCGTCAGAAGGGTGCAGAGTACCCGAGTGGGGGCGGATCAGCACCACGAGCCAACCCGTGCGCTCAATCCGTGCCGCCAGCACGCGCCGACCCTCCAAGTCGAGCCGCACGGTGCCGCCATCGCCCGCTTTGGCTAGCACCTGCTCCACCAGCGCATTGATCGAAGCCGATCTCGATGCGACGGCATTCTTGACTTTAATAGCCTGTAGGCCGCTGGTGTCGCGGTAATAGAGCACTGCGGCACCGGCCTGCGAATTAACTTGATCGATCTCGGCGGCCAACGCCGGATCGGTGGCGGCGATGGCGAGCCCGCTGCCGCCGACGATCAACGCGCTGCCGCCGCCCGCGCGGGTCAGACGCGAGAGCGCCGCATTGGTGAGTTCCCTCAGCGTGATGTCTCGCGACATGACGCCGAGCAGCGCATCGCCGACATAGATCGGATAGGAGGCCGTGATCATCATGCCGGCGCCGACTAGATCCAGGTACGGTGCGGTCCAGCCCAGGGCGCGTCGCGCGAAGTCCGCGGACCGGTAGTACGGCGTTTGGGTGGGCGTACCGTTGTTGATCGCCTGAGCTATCGGCAGGTAGGGGTAGATCATCATCGCCTCGTCGGCAGTGGTGACGTAGACCCAGGAGAATGGGAAACTCTCATAGGCGGTGCGGAACGTCGGCGCGAGCCGCTCGAACAGATCCAGTTCGCGCAGCACCGCGTCACTCAGAGTCGCGCCGTTGTAGCTGTAGAATCCGGAATAGGGAGCCTGGAAGGCGGGTGGGGATTCCTGGTCTGCGGGCCAAGTCCGTAAGCCCGTGGTGTTGCCCTGCGTGGTCCGCAGCGCCAGCCAGCGCGCGCGGTCGGAAGGCGTCGGCTCGCCCTGCGCCGCAGCCAGCCGCCCGTAGGTGTCGCCGAGCGCGCGAGTGCTGTCAGCGACGGCGCCAAAGACGCTGTCGAGGCGGTCCGCCGCCAGCCGCACCATGGCATCTTCGAGCGCCGATACCGGCTCGTCGCAGCCATCGTCCGCAGCCGAAACGGCCGACGATAGGGTCAATATCAGGATCGACACAACGGCTAAGGGAAGCCGTGGGATGTTGCTGTTCAACATAGTCGTGGACTCCGTCGGTGGAGGTGGCAAGCGAGTGAAACGTCGATCTCACAGGCGCTTTGGGAACACGCCGAGCACGATGTAGCGAAAATCATAGCGGGTCGGATCGGCGACCAGACATTGCGTTGCCCGCTGATAGACCGCATCGCTGATCCGTGGCTCCACGCCGCGCTCAGGATCCACATCGTAGCGGCATAAATGGCGTTGCCGCCCTCGGAGAATCCCAAGCCCAATAGCCCGACGGGTGCGCTGTCCGGTGGAAGCACGATCTCCGCGACCACTTCCTCAAGCCAAGACAAAAAGGCGACCCGATGAGCACTCGAATGCGCATTTCATTTATAGAACCCGCCGGTCTTTATTCCAGCGGTTGTTGGCATGCGCCTCGATCCCGAGGTGTTTCAATATAGCGCTCCCAAATCAGTTGTGAAATTTCCCCTCCTTGGCCAAGGAGGGGTGGCGCGCAGCACCGGGGGGTTCGAAACGGCGATTCCACAACTCGGAGAGGAACGCTATATACCGAGCAGATCAGTCGAACTTGTACAGAGATCTGTATCACAGCAGTTCTCATTATTGAAATCTTAGTGGGATTATAGTCATTCCGTATAATTTCCATAACACTTAATGATTTCGGCAAGAGCG
>DAOTGT010000011.1:30224-31129 GCA_035447285.1 Candidatus Competibacter sp. | reverse complement strand
AGAAACTACCTTAAAATCGACTAAAAATTGTCTGGACAAGGGGTCCACTTCAACCCGTCACGATGAACAGCAGCGTTTTTCCAGCAAGCTGGCGCTGACCCGGCGCTTGTATCAGCGTGGTTGGAACAAGCAGGAAGTCGTTGATCTTTATGAGTTCATGGATTGGTTGTTGGTCTTGCCGGAAACCTTGGAAGCGGCGTATCTTGATGAAGTTCAGGAATTGGAGGAGAACGCGAAAATGCGTTACATCAGCAGCGCCGAGCGGCTCGGCATGAAGCGGGGAGAAGAGAAAGGTTTGCAGCAAGGCTTGCAGCAAGGCTTGCAGCAAGGCTTGCAACAAGGCTTGCAACAAGGCTTGCAACAAGGCTTGCAACAAGGCATCACCTTGCTGCTGCGCCGGCAATTGTGGAAGCGTTTTGGTGAGTTGCCGGACTGGGTGGAAGCGCGGCTCGCGGAAGGCACACCAACCCAGTTGGAGCAATGGGCGGAACAAGTGCTGGATGCCGCAACGCTGGAGGCTGTTTTCAGGGAATAGCGCCGCGCTGGGCTTCGCACTGTCGGCTGATGGTCGCCATATCTGGGATTGGGCCGAACACTTCCGCTGGATAGGTTCGCCACTCACCGTCAATCAATCCGCCATAGCCGAGATAACGCCAGGCTTCGGAGCTGGCGGCGATGAAACGGCTCCGGTCGAGATCGGCGCTGGCGGATTCCCCTTTGGGCAAGTGACACAGTAGCACCCGGCAATTTCTTGTCACCACATCCCACAGCCGCACCGTCCGGTCGGCCCCCCCGTCGCCAGCCAGCGCCCGTCCGGCGAGAACCCGCAGACCCGAACCCCTCTCGTGTGGCCTTCGAAGCGGTACGCTTCCACCCTTCCCGCCACGTCCCACAGCCGCACCGTC
>DAOTGT010000011.1:0-30124 GCA_035447285.1 Candidatus Competibacter sp. | reverse complement strand
CGGTCGCCCCCTCCCGTCGCCAGCCAGCGCCCGTCCGGCGAGAACCCGCAGGCCCAAACCCCTCTCGTGTGGCCTTCGAAGCGGTGCGCTTCCACCCTTCCCGCCACGTCCCACAGCCGCACCGTCCGGTCGCCCCCTCCCGTCGCCAGCCAGCGCCCGTCCGGCGAGAACCCGCAGGCCCTCACCCCTCCCGCGTGGCCTTCGAAGCGGTGCGCCTCGGTCCTTCCCGCCACGTCCCACAGCCGCACCGTCCGGTCGGCCCCCCCCCGTCGCCAGCCAGCGCCCGTCCGGCGAAAACCCGCAGGCCCTCACCCAATGCGTGGCCGGTCAGCCATTGCGGCCACAGCACCGCCAGCGCCGTGTCATCGTTGGCGGGCGCCACGCGATGAGCGGGAGTGGGCGGCAGTTGCGCGCCGGTCCGCTCGCAGAACAGATAGCGCGCTCCGGCGCGGTCGATGCCGCTGAAATCGGCGTTGACCAGGCGCGTATGCCGAAAGATCGCCCCGTCGAGATCTGCGCCGTGTGCAACGGCATTGTCCAAGTTGACTTCGTGCCATTCGCTGTCCGAGGCGTTAGCGTGATCAAGCCGCACGACCGGCATTTGTTGCGCACCGTCACCGACGAGTTTCTGCTGGTGGCGGAAGGCCGGGCGCAACCCTTCGACGGCGATTTGGACGATTACCGCAACTGGCTGAACGAACAGCAGCGGGCCGCCAACCGGGACGCCGCGCCGCGCGCCACCGGCAACGGCGGCAACGCCGTCGAACGCCGCGAACAGAAGCGGCAGGAGGCGGAACGCCGCCAGCAGGCGGCGGTCAAGCGCAAACCGCTGGAGCAGCGCGTCAGGAAGCTGGAACAGCGGATGGAAAAGTTGCACGGTGAGAAAACCGCCATTGAAAACACGCTTGCCGAACCGCATAGTTACGATGACGCCAACAAGGATCGGCTCAAGGAAACACTGTTGCGCCAGGGTCAGATTAGCGGCGAACTGGAACAGCTCGAAGCGGAATGGCTGGACCTGCACGAAGAACTGGAAGCGCTAGCAGCCAACGATTAACCGTCCGATTGTTCCATCCCACTCGTCCGTCATCTTTGGCGAACCCTCCGAACCGCCGGTGGAACCGAACCATGCACCACGACCACGAAGCCTTGCTCAAACGCTTCTATCAGAGTCTGCGGGATCGACCGCTGGACCCCGAACGCGATGCCAATTATTACGTTCCTTATTTGGAGGAAGACCCCAGCGAAGACCCGATCGCTCATTTGCGCAAGCGCATCGGCTGGAGCGACGCGGCCAGCGTCAACTTGTTGTCCGGGCAACGCGGTAGCGGCAAGAGCACTGGGCTGCGTCGGCTCAAGGCCTACCTGGAGCAGGATGGGCATATCGTCTTTCTCTGCGACATGCGGGATTATCTGAACCTGACGACGCCAGTGGAAATCAGCGATTTTTTCATGGCGGTCATGGGCGGCTTGAGCGACGAAATCCAAGAATTGTATGGCGTGAATCCCAGCCAACGGGGCTTTTGGGAACGCATGGCCGATTTCGTCAACAAGGAAGTCAAGATCGAGGAATTTGGTGTCGGGGCCGATGGCCTCGAATTGAAAGCCAGCCTCAAGGACGATCCGACCTTCAAGCAGAAGCTACAACGATATCTTCGCGGCCATGTGGCGCGGCTGGTGAAGGAAGCCCATCGGTTCGGGGCGGAAGCGGTCGAACTGGTCCGCAAAAAGTACCGCGACCCGGACCGGAAAGTGGTGTTGCTGCTGGATTCCATCGAACAGATTCGCGGCGTGGGCGCCGAAGCCAAAACCGTATACGACAGCGTGGAAAACCTGTTTTCCGTTCACGCCGACAGCCTGCGTCTGGATTTACTACATGTCATTTACACCATTCCGCCCTATCTCATTCCTCTGGCGCCGGGATTGGGGCGGTATCTGGGCGGGAACATCGCGGAAAATCTGCCCAGCGTGCATGTGTTTCACCAGGACGGTTCCGAGGATACGTGCGGCTTGGCGGTTTTGAAGAAGATCGTCGGTAAGCGTTGCCCGGAGTGGGAACAGATATTTTCCGAAGCGCAATTGCGGCGGATGGCCTGCGCCACCGGCGGCGACCTACGCGATTTCTTCCGCCTGATTCGGGAAGTATTGATCAGCGCTTCCATGCCGGACGGAGGCGGATTGCCCGTCGCCGACCGACTGATCGAGGATGCCGAGAACAAGCTCCGACGGGAGATGCTGCCCATCGCCGAAGACGACAAGGTCTGGTTGCGCAAGATCAACGCCAGCAAGCAAGCCGAGTTGCAAAACAAGGAGCTGCTTTCCCGGTTGGCCGGATATTTCGACACCCACCTAGTGCTGAATTACCGCAACGGCCAGGATTGGTACGACGTTCACCCGCTGATCCGCGACACCCTTGACTGATCCTCGATCCATCGACCTCGGTCCGCATGCCGAGGATGCTTGGCTGCGGCTTCGCCATCATCTCGGCTGGTCCCAAGGTTTCGCGCTGGGATTTCTGTTCGTCGCCAACCCACGCTTGGCCGATGCCTTTCATTGGCGGCTGGAACGCGCCTATCTGGGCCGGGTTTCCACGCTGCAAACCCTGAAACCGGCTTCGCCCGACCTTGCCATCGATGAAATCATGCGCTTGGTGCGCGAATCACCGGCGTTGCTTGACGACATGGCCGCGCCGCTCTGGATCGAGCTACACGAACACGCCGGCGACAAGGCCTGGGACCGGGCGCGAACGCTGGTTCTCGCCCGCCTGAACGAACACCGAGAACTGCTGCGACGGCGGTTGGGGCGTCCCCTGATCTTGATCCTGCCGCAAGGTTGGCAAGCGCAAGCGCGACAGATTGCGCCCGATCTTTGGTTCATCCGCGATTTCAGCCTAGAAGTCGCGGCGGCGGCGACTTCCATTGCCGACGGACCTTCGACCGTCGTAAAAAGCCCCGTGGTCGCCGCCGAACCATCCGAAAACTGGTGGCGCCGACTGCTTCGCAAGCTTTGGCATCCATCCCAGCCACGCCTTTCCGACCATCCCCTGGTCGCCGAATGGCGTCGTGTGCGGCGCAAGGACGGCAGCGATCCCAACGTGTTAAATGTCGGTTGGCGCGCGATTGAATTGCTTTTTGAGCAGCAGCGGGTGGATGAAGCCTACGCCATTGCCAATGAGGTGCTCGCCCTCGCGCGGAGTGGAAGCGAATCCGATCCGCGCGCTCTCAGCGTCGCATTGGATTGGATGGGTGACGCCGCCCGCGCCCTGGGCCGGCTGGAGGAGGCCGAGCGTGCCTACGCCGAAAGCTTGGCGGTAATGCGGGTGTTGCGCGAGCGGCTGGGGGACACGCCCCAAGTGCTGCGTGACCTGAGCGTGTCGCTGGACAAGGTGGGCGACGCCGCAAGCGCTCTGGGCCGACTGGAGGAGGTCGTGCGCGTCTGCGCCGACAGTCTGGCGGTAAGTCGGGTGTTGCGCGAGCGGCTGGGGGACACGCCCGAAGTGCTGCGCGACTTGAGCGTGTCGCTGAACAAGGTGGGCGACGCCACAAGCGCCTTGGGCCGGCTGGAGGAGGCCGAGCACGTCTACGCCGAAAGCTTGGCGGTGCGGCGAGTGTTGCGCGAGCGGCTGGGGGACACGCCAGAAGTGCTGCGCGACTTGAGCGTGTCGCTGCACCGGGTGGGCGACACCACAAGCGCCCTGGGTCGGCTGGAGGATGCCGAACATGCCTACGCCGAAAGCTTGGCGGTGAGTCGGATGTTGCGCGAGCGGCTGGGGGACACGCCCGAAGTGCTGCGCGACTTGAGCGTGTCGCTGAACAAGGTGGGCGACGCCACCCGCACCCTAGGCCGGCTGGAGGAGGCCGAGCGTGCCTACACCGAAAGCTTGGCGGTGAGTCGGGTGTTGCGCGAGCGACTGGGGGACACGCCCCAAGTGCTGCGCGATCTGAGCATCGCACTAGAGCGAGTGGGTGACGCCGCCCACGCCCTGGGCCGATTGGGGGAGGCCGAGCGCGCCTACACCGAAAGCCTGGCGGTGAGTCGGATTTTGCACGAGCGACTGGGCGACATCCCCAAAGTGCTGCGCGACTTGAGCGTGTCGCTGAACAAAGTAGGCGACGCCGCAAGCGCCTTGGGCCGGCTGGAGGAGGCCGAGCACGTCTACGCCGAAAGCCTAGTGGTGCGGCGGGTGTTGCGCCAGCGGCTGGGAGACACGCCCGAGGTGCTGCGCGACTTGAGCGCGTCGCTGAACAAAGTGGGCGACGCCGCAAGCACCATGGGCCGGTTGGAGGACGTCGAGCGCGCCTACGCCGAAAGCTTGGCGGTGAGTTGGATTTTGCACGAGCGGCTGGGAGACACGCCAGAAGTGCTGCGTGACTTGAGCGTGTCGCTGGAGCGGGTGGGCGACGCCGCAAGCGCTCTGGGCCGGCTGAAGGACGCCGAGCGCGCCTACGCCGACAGTCTGGCGATACGGCTCGACCTGCGCCAGCGGCTGGGGGACACACCCCAAGTGCTGCGCGACCTGAGCATTTCACTGAACAAAATGGGCGACGCCGCTCGCGCCCTGGGCCGGCTGGAGGAGGCGCGGAATGCCTATCAAGAAGCGGCGACCTTATTGCGCCGCCTGGACCATGTTTTTCCTGGACAAGAATATGCTGGCTGGCTGATCGACGTGGAAGCAAAATGCCAAGCTACGGCATCGGCGCAAGCTCAAGGGAGCGGAGATCACCCGTCATGAACCCCGAACTGACCGAACGGCTGTTCACCGAATTTCCCGAACTGTTCCGGGGCCGCCACCTGCCGGTCACCCAAAACCTGATGGGCTTCGGTTTCGAATGCGAGGATGGCTGGTACGATCTGATCCGCCAACTCGCCGCCGACATCACCACCCACGCCGCGCAAGTCGGACTCAACCCGTTGGCGGTGCAAGTCAAACAGGAACTGGGCACGCTGCGCTTCAGGCTGGATCAAGCGGACGAGCATCTTTACACCCTGTGCGCGGCGGCGGAACGCCAATCCTGCACCGTCTGCGAATACTGCGGCGCACCGGGACAATTGCGCTATCACCGTCGCCGACTGCTCGCCTGCTGCGACGAACACGCCCCACCGGGTAGTCGGATCGCCGCTCAGCAACCCAAATCGCCTGACACATAATCCACGCCCTGTCCAGCAAATTGCGCGTTGCAGCATCAATATCGAGCCGCTATGATCGCCCTCCTTCCACGATTCCGCTGGCCCGGACGGGCGGCATTTTTCTCAGTACAGGTAGAGGCTTCATCATGGCATCGCTGAAAAAACTTCAGGTCACCTCCAAACTCGGTCCCAAATTCACCATCGAAAGTCGCATTCGCGATCATGTCGTCTATGTCGATCAACCCACGCCCGGCGGCGCCGATAAAGGTCCAACTCCACTGGAATATCTGTTCGTTGCGCTAGCCGGTTGCATCGGCAGCATCGGCCGCATCGTCGCCACGCAGCGCAAACTGAACGTGCGCGGCATGGAAATCACCGTCGAAGGCGAGCTGGACGGCGAGGTGCTGATGGGTAAAAGCACGGCCAATCGCGCCGGCTTCCAGGGACTGACCTTGACGGTGGATATCGACGCCGACATGACGCGGGAAGAAAAGGAAGAGTTCCTGCACGAGGTCGATCGGCGCTGCCCGGTTTCCGAAAACCTCCTCAACGCCACCCCGATCACGCTCCACGTTCGCTGAATCGGAAACCCCGGCGCGGTCGGCGGCGGTCGGCTATGCTTTGCCCATCGTCCGCCACCGGCCACCGCGCATGGACTGGAACCGCCTGCTCTCCCGCGCCCGCCTGGGGGTTTCCCGCCAACACCCCGACAGCGAAGCGCGCACCGACTTCCAACGCGATTTCGACCGTCTGGTCTTCTCCTCGGCCTTTCGCCGCCTGCAAGACAAAACCCAGGTCTTCCCGCTCTCCCAAAGCGACTACGTCCGCACCCGCCTGACCCACAGTCTGGAAGTGTCCAGCGTCGGACGTTCGCTGGGCACCATGGTCGGCGACAGCGTGATTCGTCGTCATCACCTGCAACGGGTTTATCCGCAGGATTTCGGCGCGGTGGTCGCCGCCGCCTGTCTGGCGCACGACATCGGCAATCCACCGTTCGGCCACGCCGGCGAAGACGCCATCCGGCTGTGGTTCACCGCCTCCACCACCGGCCGGACGGTGCTGGAACAGTTGGACGACGCGCAACAGCAGGATTTCCTGCGTTTCGAAGGCAACGCTCAGGGGTTTCGCATCATCACCCGGCTGCAAAGCCCCGACAATCCGGGCGGCATGCAACTGACCTGCGCCACCTTGGGCACCTTCACCAAATACCCCTGCGCCGCATCGCTGCCGGTCACCCCTCCGCCCGGCATCGCCTTCAAGAAATTCGGCTTCTATCGGGACGACGCGGATCTGTTCGCGGAAATCGCCGGAGAGCTGGGACTGGAACCGGTGCTGCCGGGGGCCTGGAGCCGCCATCCGTTGGCCTATTTGGTCGAGGCGGCCGACGATATCTGCTACCGGATCATCGATGTGGAGGATGCCTTTCGGCTGCAACTACTGGGCTTCGACGAGGTGCGCGACCTGCTGCTGCCGCTGACCGGCGAGCCGGACCGCGCCCAGCGCAAGATGCGCCACATCACCCGGTCCAAGGAAAAAATCGAATACCTGCGCGCCAAGGCCATCGGCACCATCATCGATCAGGTCCATCAGTGCTTCATGGACAACGAGGCGACGATCCTGGCCGGCGGTTTCGCCGCCGAACTGCTGGACGCGATCCCCGCCGCCGAGGCGATGCGCGCGTTGAAGGAATGCGGCGAGACCCAGGTGTATGTCTCCAAACCGGTGATCGAGGTGGAAGCGGCCGGCTTCGAGGTATTGGGCGGCTTGCTGGAAGCCTTCGTCACCACCGTCAACGACCTCGCCGCCCGTGGTCCGGCTGCTTCGCCCAAGAGCCGGATGCTGATTCATCTGATCCCGGAATCCTTCGCCGGACCGGGACGCAACCCCGACCCCGACCTCTACCGCCGCGTGCTGGCCATCACCGACTTCGTCTCCGGCATGACCGATTCCTACGCAGTGGCGCTGTTCAAGAAGCTCACCGGGATTTCGCTGCCGACCGGCTAAGCCCTGTCGGCGATCGCCGCTTCGATATCGACCTCAGTCTTCGTGGTCCCGCACCAGCGGCACGAAGACCACCGGCAACACGCTACGACTATGTAACATTTCGGATTCATCCTTGCAAATCACGCGCAGATCCTGACTCCGGTGCTGCGGCCCCACGGGAATCGCCAATCGGCCACCCGGCTTGAGCTGCCGCACCAGCGCCGGCGGCACTTCGGCCGCCGCCGCCGTGACTATAATGGCGTCAAAGGGTGCCTGCTCTTCCCAGCCCCGATAACCGTCGGCGATGCGAATTTCCACGTTGGCGATACCGAGTTCGCGCAAGCGCCGTTCGGCGGCTTCAGCCAGCGCGGGAATCCGTTCCACCGAGTACACCCGCCGCGCCAAACTGGCCAGCATCGCCGTCTGATAGCCTGAACCGGTGCCGACTTCCAACACCATGGACCGGGAGTCGAGCGCTAGCAACTCGGTCATCAAGGCGACGATGAAGGGTTGGGAAATCGTCTGACCGCAACCGATCGGCAGCGGGCTGTCGGCGTAGGCCCATGCGAGTTGGGCTGGTGGCACGAATCGGTGTCGGGGTACCACCGCCAGCGCGCGCAGTACCGGTTCGCTCAGTTTGGAACAGCCGGTCAGATCGGCCGTTCCCCGGGTTTCCGCGATCACCTGCTCCAGCAAACGCCGGTGCTCGCTTTCATAATCCTCGACGGGCCTGTCGTTCATGTCGCTCTCCCAGCCGACGTCGCGCCAAGCCCCGCTGGGTCATGCTGTCCGACGTCAACACCTGGGCCACCAAACCACCCGCGCACAGCAACGGCTGCCGACGCATGCTCGCCAGCAGGCCGGCCACCGGCGTCACCACCCGTGCCTGTATATTGCCGCTGACGCCATCGTAGATATGGCCCAGCGCCTCCCCCGCGCGGACCCAGCGGCCGACACTCAGATGGGAGGCGAATATCCCGGATTGCTCGGCCAACACGACGCAGATCTGTTCCAGACCAAAATAATGCAGGTCCTCATCTTCATTGGAAGGCCGTAGACCACCGACAATTCCGGTACGGTCGAGAAACGCCACCAACGCCCGAAACAAGGTCTCGCAATGCCCCGTCTGCAAGCCACCGGCCTGCCCGGCGTGAATCACGAAATTCTCGCCACGGCAGGGTCGCCAGGCGCGCATCAGATCGGAAGGAGCGGTGTCCTCGACTGGCCGCTCGATGACCGCCGGCAACCCGAACAGACAGGCGCTGGCGCGCTCGTCGTCGTTGGGCGCGTAAAGACACACCTGCGGCATATCCTCGACTTCGGGGCTGGCCGGGCGAATGCTCACCCGATAATAGGCGGCTTGGGTCAGCTCCACCATCGCCTCGGCCGCCGCTCGCGACACCTGTGGAGTGTAGCGTTGCCCGCGACCACCGCCGGACCCTACCGGACTTTCGACTGCGGGGACGATCACCACCCGTTCGCGCAAGTGCAGACCACGCCGCTCGCCCGTTTCGATGCCGCGCAGAAATGTCGCCAATCGCGACAGCACGAACATGCCGTTCAATTCGGCTTCCCGAGGATCGGCCACCAACGCCAGCTTCGGCGCTCGCTCGCGCGGACCGATGTCGTGGTGAGGCAGCAAACCTTTCCGCCACAGCCGTGCGGACAAACTGGAAACCGCATTATCGCTCAAGGTCTTACCTCGCTTACGCACTGTCACTCCAATCGAAAAACAGCTTTGCGGCTTTATATCATTAAGCATAGTTCACCTTGCCGATTTCGTGTGACGAATTCCGCCAATCCATCGCCCCGCGTGTCGGTGACTTTCTACCGAAAAAAGCGCATTCCCGCATGTTGCAACGCAACACAAATCCCGCTATATTGCACTGCAACAAACTTACTCATGTCTGACGAGGAATACGCCATGGTCATCGATCTGTTCAGCAAGGCACTGGAAACTCCGCAATCCCTGCCGGAACCCCTGGTCAAAGCAAACAAACTGATGGTTGAGAACATCGAAAAGATGATGCTGTTCCAGATGAATGCGCTTAAAGCTTACCTGGACATCGGCATCAACCAGATGAGAGCCGCCGCCGAGATCAACGACGTCAAAAGTTTGCAGAGTTTCTACAAGCGTCAGACCGACATTGCGCAGACGGTCCAGCAGAAGATGCTGCATGATGCCAAGGCGATGTCCGACCTGGCCACGCGCTTCAAGACCGAAATGGACGGTTTGACCAAAACAGCACTGGAAGAAGCGCTGCAAAAGGCAGCCTGAATCCCGGACCCGTTCCGATCGGCCACCGCCACGTTCGGCGCGGCGGTGGCGCTTCCCGTTTTGACGACCGTGGATTTCAGAGCCGGCCCCGAGCTAGCGGTTGCCGCGGAACATCCCGCGAATCTGGCCGTGGCGGTCGAATTGGCGGCTGAGTTGCGTTTACCCCTGGTCACCATCCCGTTCACCGACGCTTTCACGCACCTATTGGTGGTCACCCCGACACGGCTGGAATTGCGGACGCTGGATTCCAACGCCCCAGGGCCAGTCTATGTCGATTTCACTGCGGGAGCGGTGGCCCACCGGCGGCGGTTCGGTGGCGGCCGTGGTCAGCCGCTGGCCCGAGCGATCGGATTGAAGGGTGGCGCGGCGCCGACCGTGGCGGACGTCACCGCCGGGTTGGGCCGCGACGCTTTCGTGCTCGCCTGCCTGGGCTGCACCGTCTGCCTGATCGAGCGTTCACCGATCGTCGCCGCTCTGCTGCGGGACGGCTTGCGGCGCGCCACCCACGATGCAGAAATCGGGCAAATGGTGCGCGAACGACTGCATTTTCACAGCGGCGACGGGCGGGAATGTCTGCCTCGACTAACGGCAAACCAACAACGGCCGGACGTGGTTTACTTGGATCCGATGTACCCGCACCGGCAAAAATCGGCGTGGGTCGGGAAGGAAATGCGCTTGTTGCGACAATTGGCCGGCGACGATGCGGATGCGCCGGCCCTGCTGGCCGTGGCGCTGGCCTGCGCCGGTCATCGAGTGGTGGTAAAACGGCCACGGCTGGCGCCGTCCCTGAGCGGTCCGCCACCCACAGCGCGGATCGTCGCGCCCAATACTCGCTTCGACCTCTACCAGGTCAAGCTTGACCCAGCAGCGTGCTAACCAGCGGTCGCGCGGTCCCGGCGCCAGACAATGCGCCATCGATCTGTGCCCGGGCATGCTCGGCCAACTCGTTTCGGGTCCGCCCCAGCGCCGATAGCGGCTCGCAGAACCGCAATGTGACCTCGATGCGGCGCTCGCCCAGCAACCGCCAGAGATGCGGCAACAGGGACGCATCGCCGACGAAAGGCACGGCTGGATGCACGCCGTCACGATGGGGATAGCGCAGCGCGATCGCCTGCACCGGACAGCGTGCCAGGATGGCGGCCTGAAACAGGCGCGGAAAAAAGCGCCGCACGGTTTCGCCCCCGGTCGAGGTGCCCTCGGGAAAAACCAGAACCCGCCCACCGTTACGCAGCCGCCAAGTCAACTGTTCGGCGGCTTCGCCGGCGCCATTGTCGCCGCCACGGCGAATGAAGGCGGTGCCGACCCGGCGGCTCAGCCAGCCGAACAATGGCCAGTCCGCCACCTCGCGCTTGGCCAGAAAGTGCGTCGGACACACACCGGCGATGCAGAAGATATCCAACCAGGAAACATGATTGGCGACGAACAGCACCGCGCCGCCGGCCGGGGTTCCGGTTACGGTCGCCCGCACCCCCATGATCCAGCACAGCACTCGACTCCACCATACCAGGGGTCGGTCGGACACCATGCCGTTTCGCCCCGGCCGCAACAGCGCCGCCACCACGATCCCGGCCAGCACATGCAGCACCACCAGTGGCACCCGTCGCAACCGGCGTCCTATCCGGGACCATGCGCCGTCGTCGCTCACGCCGCTCGCTCCAGAAAATGGCGGGCATAACGCCGCGCCAGTTGCCGAGTGGACAGTAAAATGAATACATCGGCCACCTGGAAATCCTCATCCAGAAACGGCTCGCCGCAAATCCGCGCTCCGATGCGCAGATAGGCTTTCAACAGCGGCGGCAGCGGATAGTCGCCGCGATCCAGCATGTCATGCCGTGGCAAGGGCAGCAACGGCCGCGCCCGCAACTCCGCGGGCGTCAGATAGCGCTGCGCCAGTTCAGAGAAAATCGCCTGGGCCATCGTCCCGTTTTCACCCAGCGGAATGCTGGCGCAACCAATCAGATAATCGATCCGGTTTTCCACCACGAAATTCGCGATCCCCGACCAGAGCGCGGTGATGGTGGCGCCGTTGCGGTAATCGCGGTGGACGCAGGTTCGGCCGATCTCGGCGAAGCGGCCCGGCAAGGCCAACACCGCTCCGATTTCGAACTCGCCCTGCGAGTAGAAGCCTCCCGCCTGACGGGCGTCGTCCTCGATCAGAATGCGGGTGCAGCCGATCAACCGCGTGGTCAGCGGATCCCGCACCAGCAAATGGCGGCAGCACGCGTCCAGATGATCGTGGTCCAGGCCGGGAATGCGGTTGTGCAACCGCGCGCCCATTTCCCCGGCGAAGATCTCATGGCGCAAGCGCTGCGCCGCGCGTACTTCCTCCGCCGATCCGGCAAAATCGACTTGCAACGCCCCCTTGGACGGTGGCGGGCTGACGGATGCGTAAAGCTGCGGTTGAACGTTCAAGACGACCTCCGGAAACAAACGGCATGAAGCAGGTTCGAGCGACAATAGGTCAGTCGAATTGCAACCGCTTTAAAGCTGCTTGACAGTCAAGTGACAATCACGCACTCGACTGCTCCAGCCGGAGGTTCGAAATATTCGGATAAGGTTGGCGGTTCTCTACCGCCGTGGGCGGGTCGCCACCAGCAGCGTCGTCGCCGGGACCGAGGCGGAATCGGCCGGTGGCCGCTTCAGCGGGGCGGGCGGGGTCACTGGCGCCACCGGAGGATGCTTCAGTTGGCCGTAAGCGCGAGTGATCCGGTCGACGTAGGCCCGCGTTTCCGCATAAGGCGGCACGTCGCCGTAACGAACCACCGCACCTTCGCCGGTGTTGTAGCCCGCCAGGGTCAGCCGCACGTCACCCTGGAAATAGGCCAGCAACCAGCGTAGGTAGGCCATGCCACCACGCAGATTCTGCACCGGGTCGTAGGGGTCCCGCACGCCGAAGCGTTCGGCGGTCTCGGGAATCGTTAGGCAGTTTTGCTCCTGCTCGCCAGAAAACCGGTCCGTTCGCCGCTTCGCGCCGAGGCGCCGGAAAGTGGGTTTGCAACCCCGACGCTCCGCCGATCATGACAAAATAATGACGGGGTCGGCTGAGAAACCCCACCTGTTCCTGTAGACTTTTTACTTTTATCGCGATCGCTCTATCCATTGAGGATCGCCTCGTCACAACAAGAGCTTGCTTGTCCGCACCGAATCCAACAGGAGGCCATGATGGTCAGTTATACCACCGAATCCATCCGCAACATCGCCCTGGTCGGGCATGCCACAGCCGGAAAAACCACGCTGGTGGAAGCTATTTTGCACCACGCGGGTAAGCTTTCCGCTCCTGGCGCGGTGGAAAAAGGCAACACGGTCTGCGATTTCGACCCACAGGAAAAAAACCACCAGCATTCCCTGGACGCCGCGCTGGTGAATCTCGATTATCAGGATACGCATATCAATCTGATCGATACGCCCGGCTTCCCGGATTTCATCGGTCAGGCCATCGCCGTGTTGCCGGCGGTGGAAACGGTGGCGGTGGTCATCAACGCTCAAACCGGCATCGAGGCGGTCACCCAGCGGATGATGGAACGCGCCGCCAGTCGGCGGCAGTGCCGAATGATCATCGTCAACAAGATCGACGCCGAAAACGTCGACCTGCCGGGCCTGCTCGATCAGATTCAGGAAATTTTCGGCAGGGAATGCCTGCCGGTCAACCTGCCGGCCAAGCAGGGCGCCACGGTGGTGGACTGTTTCTTCAACCCGAGCGGAGACAGCGATTTTTCCAGTGTGACCGCCGCCCATTCCGCCTTGATCGATCAGGTGGTCGAGGTGGACGAGGAACTGATGGCGCTGTACCTGGAACAGGGCGAAGACCTGCAACCGGAACAGTTACACGAACCCTTCGAGAAGGCACTGCGCGAAGGCCATCTGATCCCGATCTGCTTCGTTTCGGCTCGCACCGGCGTCGGCCTGAAGGATCTGCTGGACGTGTTCGCGCGGCTGCTGCCCAACCCGACCGAAGGCAACCCCGAACCGCTCCTCAAGGGTGATGGCGAGTCGGTCGAGAAACTCCACGCCATCCCCGACCCTCAGCAACACGTCGTGGCCCATGTCTTCAAGGTATTGATCGACCCCTTCATCGGCAAGCTCGGCATTTTCCGCATCCACCAGGGCACGATCACCAAGGACAGCCAGCTCTTCATCGGCGACGGCCGCAAGCCCTTCAAGGTCAGCCACCTGTTCCAGCTCCACGGTAAAGAGCATCCCGAGATCGCCACCGGCATTCCCGGCGATATTTGCGCGGTGGCCAAGATCGACGACATCCATCGCGACGTGGTGCTGCACGACTCCCACGATGAGGACCAGATTCACCTGCAACCGCTGCGCTTTCCCACGCCGCTGTTCGGGCTGGCCATCCGCGCCGCCACTCGCGGCGATGAACAGAAGCTGTCCGACACCCTGCACAAGTTGCTGGAGGAAGATCCCTGCCTGGCGCTGGAGCACAACACGCATACCAAGGAGACCGTACTGCGCGGCCTGAGCGATCTGCATCTGCGCATCACCTTGGAAAAGATGCAGCAGCGCTACAACCTGCACGTCGAAACTAAACCTCCCAAGATCGCCTACAAGGAAACCATCGGCCAGAACGCCGAAGGCCATCATCGCCACAAGAAACAGACCGGCGGCGCTGGTCAGTTCGGCGAGGTGTTCATGCGCATCGAACCACTGCCACGCGACGCCGGCTTCGAATTCGTCAGCGCGGTGGTGGGCGGCACCATCCCAACTTCGCTCCTGCCAGCGGTGGAAAAAGGCGTGCGCGAGGCCTTGCAGGAAGGCGCGATCGCCGGTTATCCGATGCAGGATGTGCGCGCCATTGCTTATGACGGCAAGTATCACCCGGTCGATTCCAAGGAAATCGCCTTCGTCACCGCCGGCCGCGAAGCCTTTCTCGATGCGGTCGGCAAGGCCAAGCCGATCGTGCTGGAGCCCATCGTCAACCTGGAAGTGCGGGCGCCGGCCGACTGCGTCGGCGCCATCACCGGCGATCTGTCCAGCCGGCGTGGGCGCATCGCCGGCACCGATGCCGGGCCGCGCGGCATGAGCGTCATCAACGCGCAGGTGCCGTTGGCGGAGCTGGACGGTTATGAATCACAGTTGAAATCCATGACGGGTGGCCACGGTTCGTACAACATCGAACTGAGCCATTACGATCCCGTGCCGACCGATATCCAGCAGAAACTGCAAGCCCTCCATCAGAAGGAGAAGCAGGAAGGCTAAACCCGCGCGGCGCCGGTCGGAGGCGGACTTCCTGCTTGCGCCGCAAAAAACCTTCTGTTATCCTCGGTTATAGAGTTTGTATAATAAAATCCTACTCATACCCTAACTGTCACCTAAATTTCGTACGGAATTTAACTCGTAGTCATACAAAACCTTGCATAGACCGGTGTTGCCGGAGGTGAAACATGCGCCATCTATTCCGCAGTATTCGGAGCCGTAAAATTTACTTGGTGCCCGCCTCCCTGCTCGCGATTGCTGGCGCCCTGTTGCTGGCTCTGTTGTACTACCCCACATCCGCCGTCGTCCCCACCGTCCAGACCGACCATCCGGCAAGGGCGATGGAAGAACGTTGGCGTGCCCACGCCGACGCCATGTTCGCGGCCCTGCTGCTCGACGCTCTGCGTCAGGTCCAGATCGAACGGCAAACCCAGGGGCAAACCCTGATGTATCGCTTCGAGTTGGACTCGTCCTCCCAGGAGCAGTCGGTCACTCGCCTGACACCGGCCAATGGTGGCACGCTGATCAAACTGTGAACCACACGCGACGGGCGGTATCTCCGCCCGCCCCACCGTTCCGCTGCTCAACCCCCTTGCAACGCTTGTTGGTAAGCTTGCCGCACCTCTTTGCCGAAACAAACCAGATAAACCGCTTCGATCCGATCGTCAGCCGTCAGAAAATGCTCGACTTCGCGCACCGCGACCCGCGCCGCCTCATCCAGCGGATAACCGTACACCCCGCAACTGATCGCGGGAAAAGCAATGGTGTGGACACCGTGCTCCACCGCCAATCTCAAACTATTGCGGTAGCAACTCGCCAGCAAGTCCGGCTCGCCCTGGTCCCCACCCTGCCAGACCGGCCCCACCGTGTGGATTACATAACGAGCCGGCAGGCGATACCCGCGCGTCAGCTTGGCCTGGCCCGTTTCGCAACCCCCCAGAGTCCGGCACTCCGCCAGTAGTTCGGGGCCGGCGGCGCGATGGATGGCTCCATCCACTCCACCGCCGCCCAGCAGGGAACGGTTGGCGGCATTGACGATGGCATCGACCGGTAATTGAGTAATATCGTTCGAAACAAGCTGGATTCGGCCTGGATTCGCACTCATGTCGGACTCTCCAAACGAAATTTATACAAGACACTCTGGCATCCGAATCTTATAGTCCGATTTAGCTGCCCTCGCCGCCCTCGTACTCACCGAAGACGCAGTAGCGACTCAAACCCCATATGGCTGCCCCTTCCCGAACCGATGATGAGGAAGCGCCCTCTTTCTGGCGGTATGTTCCCATCGCGGATTACCGAGTCCCCGCCGCAACCGTCGAACATACGGTCAAAAGAGAATTTAGTTCCATCTGGCGACAATTCCGGCCCAAATCCAATCCGCTTCCGACTCCGCCTCTCAAAACCGAAGAGGAGTTGCGAGCCATGCCCGAGGCGCAAATCGAACGGATCGTACCCACACCCGATTGGCAACCAGCGGTGGCGGCGCTGGACGACACACTCACCGAATGGTTGGATACCGAACACCTCTCCAACCCCTCCCACGCTTGTGTGTTCGTCATCGCACCTCCACATGGAGGCCATGGCGATATCTTGACCGCTTGGGCCAGGCACCACGACTGGCGAATCGTGAATCCGCCCAAGCTGGAACAAATCCTGACCCAGGATCTCGCTTGGCTGGAAGAACAGGTTCGACACCCCTTTCCTTGGGTGCTGCCTAACCTGGAACGCTGTTATTTGCGTCATGCCAGTGGACTTGAGCTCGTGCGCCATTTGCTCGACCGAAGCCACACCGGTTCGCTGGGACGCGGCATCATCGGCTGCGACAGTTGGGCATGGGCCTTTCTGCGAAAGGCCTGGAACAGCCCGGAACCACCGGCATTGGCTGCACAAGGCTTCGACCAGCAATGCCTGGCACGCTGGTTTCAAGACTCCATCGCTGGCTCGGAAATGGATCGGCTAGTCTTTCGTCAGGCGGATAGCGGCGCCTACGTGCTCCCGCCGCCAGCGGACATGATCGAAGATAAATCGATCAAAACCAGTGAGTTCCTGCCGATTCTAGCCGCCCATGTCCGGGGGATTCCCGGCATCGCGCATGCGATCTGGCGGGCCAGCCTACGGACCACGCCGGACGAAACGCTCTCCGACACGGCGGCGAACGAGGATAGCGCCAACCAGTGCAGCACCGTCTGGGTGACACCGTGGCATCAGATCAGACAACCCACGCCCACCTCCGCGCTGCTGCGCGAACAAGCCACCTTGTTGCACACCCTGCTATTGCACGCCGGCCTGACCCGCGCGACGCTGGCTCCGCTGTTACCGTTGGCCCTTTCCTCAGCCGAGGCGGCGCTCGCCTGTTTGGAAGATGCCGAACTGGTCATCCGGCATGAAGACGAGTGGCGGATATCGCCCATGGGCTATCCCATCGTCCGGCGGTTCCTACGCGATGACGGCTACCTAATCGACGGATTTTAGGAGCGCGACATGAACGACAGTATCAGGGGGCTGACTATGAACCTGAGTCATCTCGGTCAAACCGCTCTCGTGCAAATTCTGCTGATCGTGGTGACGGTCTGGCTGCTGATCAGCTTGATCCAGCGCTTGGTTCCTGCGCTGGCCAGCCGCCTTTCCGGCCGCCACCGCCTGCACGCGCTGGCCTTGGTACCCGTCCTGCGGCTGTTGGCGATCGCCGCCGCTTTCCTGCTGATCTTGCAGCGCATCGTCGAACCCACCTTCGAGAATCTGGTGGGGATACTGGGCGCGCTGGGCTTGGCGCTGGGCTTCGCCGCCAAGGACTACGCCAGCAGCTTGATCGCGGGTATCGTGGCCCTGTACGAACTCCCCTATCGGCCCGGTGACTGGATCGAGGTGGACGGAATCTATGGCGAGGTACGCACCATCGGCATGCGCACGGTGGAAATCGTCACCCCGGAAGATACCGTTGCGCATATCCCGCATCTCAAACTGTGGAACCAAGCCATCCTCAATGCCAACGACGGGAGTCAATACCTGCAATGCGAGGCCGATTTCTACCTTCATCCTCATCACGACGCTGCTCAGGTCCACCGGATATTGCACGATGTCGCGCTAACCAGCCCACTGCTGCAAATCGACCGGTCGATCAATGTGATCGTACGGGAAAAGCCGTTCGGCACCCATTACCGAATCAATGCCTATCCACTCGACCCGCGTCAGCAGTTCGCCTTCGTCACCGATTTGACCGTGCGAGGCAAGGCGGCATTACGCGACGCGGGGATGGCGTTGGCATCCGTCCCCGCCATCGCTGAACAGTCGCCCTAAATTCCGCTGCCCCGAACCTCTAAATCTCCACCATCTCGAAATCGTCCTTGACGGCACCGCACTCGGGGCAAGTCCAGGTTAACGGCACGTCTTCCCAGCGGGTGCCCGGCGGGATGCCATCATCGGGCCAACCCTTCTCCTCGTCATAGATCCATCCGCAAATCAGACACATGTACTTCTTCATTGGGTTTTATTTTCCTTGATGCCGCGTTTTCGGGGCCGTTATTCTCCCACGCTGGCGCATCCCGAAAAACCCGCGGCGTTTGTTAGAATTCCTGAGGTTCCTACTTGACGCACGTTGAATAGACCTACATCCCGATCCATCATTCCCAACCCGGAGCAGCCACTTGACCGATCTCGCCTCCTCACCTCCTCCCGTGGTCATGACCCTGGGCGGCAACGATCCCAGCGGCGGGGCCGGACTGGCGGCCGATATCACGACGATCGTCAGTCTGGGTTGTCACCCCGCACCCGTCGTCACCGCCCTGACCGTGCAGGATACCCACAACGTCCACGCGCTGCTGCCGGTCGAACCCGCTCAATTACTGGCTCAGGCGCGGGCCGTGCTGGACGACATGCCGGTGGCGGCAATCAAGATCGGCCTCATCGGCAGCGCCGAAAACGCCGGCGCGCTGCACACGCTGTTGGCTGCCTATCCCGATATTCCGGTGGTGCTCGACCCGATCTTGGCGGCGGGCGGTGGGACCGAACTGGCCAGCCCCAAATTGCTCGATACCCTGCGAACCTTGCTGCTGCCGCTGGTCACGATCCTGACCCCCAACAGCGTCGAAGCGCGCCGGCTGGCGCCGGAAGCCGATACGCTGGAAGCCTGCGCCATGGCGCTGCTGGAGTACGGCTGCCGCTATGTGCTGATCACCGGCGGGCACGAACCGACCGGGGAAGTGATCAACACCTGCCACGGCAATAACCGCTTATTGGAAAGTTATCGCTGGGCGCGGTTGCCCGGCCATCATCACGGCTCTGGTTGCACCTTGGCCACCGCCGTCGCCGCCCTGCTCGCCCAAGGCCAGGAATTGGAATGGGCGGCATTCAGTTCCGTCGTGCGCCGCGCCCAGGATTACACTTGGCATGCGCTGCAAGCCAGCCACCGGATTGGCGGTGGCCAGATGCTACCCAACCGCCTGTTCTGGGCCAATGTCCATCGGGGTGCGGCATGAACACTCCAAGCCGTTGTCGCGGCCTGTACGCGATCACTGACTCCTTGCTGATCCCCGACGACCGACTGGTCGACGCGGTCGAACAGGCGATTCTCGGCGGCGCTCGCTTGGTCCAGTACCGGGACAAGAGCACCGACCCGATCCGGCGCCTGGCCCAGATTCGGGCTTTGAACGCGATGTGCCGCCGTCATGAAGTCCCGTTGATCGTCAACGACGATGTGGAGCTGGCGGCGCAAGCCGGCGCGGCGGGCGTCCATGTCGGCCAGGACGATCCCGCCTTCGCCCATGCTCGTGCTCGCTTGGGTGCAGATGCCCTGATTGGCGTATCCTGTTACGACCGCCTGGATCTGGCGCTGGCCGCCGCCGATGAAGGCGCCGATTACGTGGCTTTCGGCGCTTTCTTCCCCTCCCCGACCAAGCCCACCGAGATCCGCGCGCCCATCGAGTTGCTGCGAGCGGCGCGGGCGGCGTTGCGCGTACCGGTCGTCGCCATCGGCGGCATCACGCCGGACAACGCGCCCCTGCTGCTGGCAGCCGGCGCCGATATGCTGGCGGTGGTCAGCGGCGTGTTCGGCCAACCCGACATCCAGGCCGCCGCCCGTCGCTACGCCACCCTGTTCGCCTGAGGAGATCCATCATGGCCACCCGTTCCGAAAAGCTGTTCGCCGAAGCGCAAAATTACATTCCCGGCGGCGTCAACTCGCCGGTCCGCGCCTTTCGCGGCGTCGGCGGCACGCCGATCTTCTTCAAGCGCAGTGAGGGCGCTAATCTGTACGATGAGGACGGCCGCCGCTACATCGATTACGTCGGCTCCTGGGGACCGATGATCGTCGGCCATGCCCACCCGGCCGTGGTTCAGGCCGTACAGGATGCCGCCGCCAACGGTCTGAGCTTCGGCGCCCCCACCGAGATGGAAACGATCATGGCCCGGCGAATTCGGGAACTGGTCCCGTCGATGGAGTTGGTGCGCATGTGCAATTCCGGCACCGAGGCGACCATGAGCGCCATCCGTCTGGCGCGCGGCTTTACCGGCCGCAACATCATCGTCAAATTCGAGGGCTGTTACCACGGTCACTCCGATTCGTTGCTGATCAAGGCCGGCTCAGGGGCGCTCACACTGGGTGTGCCGACCTCGCCCGGCGTGCCGGCGGCGCTGGCGGCATACACCGTGACGCTGACCTACAACGATCTTCTGGAAGCCCGGCAAGCGTTTTCGAAGCTCGGCGAGGAAATCGCCGGGGTCATCGTCGAACCGGTCGCCGGCAACATGAACTGCATCCCGCCCGCCCCCGGTTTCCTGGCGGGACTGCGCGAACTGTGCACCCGCTACGGTAGCGTACTGATCTTCGACGAGGTGATGACCGGCTTTCGGGTGGCGCGGGGCGGGGCGCAGGAACTCTACGGCGTCACTCCCGACCTCACCACTCTGGGCAAAATCATCGGCGGCGGCATGCCGGTCGGCGCCTTCGGCGGCAAGCGGGCGATCATGGAACAACTGGCGCCGCTGGGGCCGGTCTACCAGGCCGGCACGCTGTCGGGCAACCCGGTGGCGCTGGCGGCCGGACTGGCGACGCTGGACCTCATCGCCAGCCCCCGCTTCCATGCCGACCTCGTCGCCAAGACTCAGAAACTGTGCGACGAACTGGTGACCGCCGCCTGCGAGGCCGGCGTGTTACTGACGACCAATTATGTCGGCGGCATGTTCGGACTGTTCTTTACCACGGAGAATGTCACGAATTACGCCCAAGCCACCGCCTGCGATGTCGAGCGGTTCAAGACGTTTTTCCATGGGATGCTGGCCGAGGGGGTGTATTTCGCGCCGTCCGCGTTCGAGGCGGGATTCATGTCATCGGCGCATACCGAGGCGGATCTCGACGCCACCGCCGTCGCCGCCCGGCGGGTGTTCGCCCGGATTTGATAGAAGGGTCCGCCATGTCACGACCGGCCGAACTGTTCGTCACCGCCGCCGATTATCTGGCACGGGAACGCCAAGTCGAAACCAGGAACGAGTACCTGAATGGCGGTATTTACGCCATGGGCGGCGCCAGTCGCAGCCATAATCGTATCATCGTCAATCTGACCGCGTCCCTGCATTCCCAACTCAAGCATACACCGTGCGAGCCCTTCTCCAGCGACATGCGAGTCAAGGTCAGCCCCACCGGCTTGTACACCTACCCCGACGTTGTGGTCGCCTGCGGCGAACCGCGCTTCGAAGATCAGCACGTTGACACCCTGCTCAATCCCACGGTCATCATCGAAGTGCTGTCGGACAGCACGGCGGCTTATGACCGAGGCGACAAGTTCGCCCATTACCGTACCCTGGAATTCCTGAGCGACTACCTGCTGGTCGCCCAGGACAAACCGCGCATCGAGCATTACCGTCGGCAGACGGACGGGCAGTGGCTCTATTCCGCCGCCGACGGGCTGGAGGCTCGGATCGAAATCCCGACCATCGCCTGCACCCTGCATCTGGCCGAAGTCTATGACCGGGTCACGTTCCCCGATCCCGGCGAATCGCTCCATCCCGGTTGACTCTCCCGGTCGGAGCTCGCATTTTGCGACACGGACACGCTATCGTGCCGAGTCAGAGTACTCACCTAGCGACGGCTGAGCACCCGCTCAGCTTCGCAACCGCCAGTTGCCGATCACACCCGCCACGCCCAGCACGACGAACAGCAGCAGCGTCCACTCCGGCATGCTGAAACCGAGCAACGTCCAGTCCACCTTGGCGCACTCGCCGGAGCCGGTCAGCACCTCGCGGATGGTTTCATTCAACGGAAACGCCTGCAGCATGTACTCCAGGCTCGGCCCGCAGCGCGGTGCTTCCTCTGGAGGCAAATGCTGTAACCAGACGTGTCGGGCGGCGATCCCGGCGCCGATGCCGGCGGCAAGCCCCACCAGTACACCATAGACTTTCGCACCCCAATCGCGTGGGCCGTGCAGGGTCGCCACCAAAAACACCAACCCAAGCACCAACAGGGCCAGGCGCTGGAAAATGCACAGCGGACACGGCTCAAACCCCAGATAGTGCTGGACGTAATAGGCAAACCCCAAACCACCGGCGCAAATCAAAAACCCCAGCCCATTCAACATTCGGTGGGAAAACAGCCATCCGCATCGATCCGACGCGTTAGCGCTGATTACTTGCATATCTTGCATGGCACATCCAACACGCTTTTTTGTTTGTCGTTGAGGACGGACCGGAGCGGTTCACCGATCCGCATGACCCAGATTCCGTTCCGGCGCGATCCGATCGCGCACTCTCTGTTTGACCTCCTTGACCTCGGGAAACCGTCCTTCCTGCTTGCGCGACCAGATCAATTCATCGCCGACCTGGATTTCGAACACCCCGCCGGTACCAGGCCGCAACGCCACTTCGCCCAACTCCTGTTCGAACGTGGTCAACAGCTCCTGCGCCAACCAGGCGGCTCGCAACAACCAGCGGCATTGCGTGCAATAAGTGATGCTGACTCGGGGTTTTTGTTCCATGTCCGTCCACTCACAATCGATCGAGATAAGCGATACCGCCCAACTGCCGCATCTGCCGTTCGATCCAACGCTGACGCTTGAGTACATAGACCGAGGGCCGATCCACCCGGTAGCGCCGGGGATTGGGCAGCACCGCCGCCAACCGCGCGGCTTCCCGAGCGGTCAGTTGGGCGGCGGGCTTGTCGAAAAATCGCCGGCTGGCGGCCTCCGCCCCGAAGGTATATTCGCCGAACTCGGCAATGTTCAAATAGACTTCCAGAATCCGTTGCTTGGACCAGAGCAACTCCAGCAACACCGTAAACCATGCTTCCAACCCCTTGCGGATCCAGTCGCGCCCCGACCACAGGAACAGATTCTTCGCCACCTGCTGGCTGAGGGTGCTGGCCCCACGCGCCGACTTGCCTGCTTCCAGATCGTCCAGCACCTGCCGGATCTCGATCCAATCGAAGCCGTAATGCTCGGGAAAGCGCTGGTCTTCTCCGGCGATCACCGCCAGCGCCGCATAGGGCGAGATTTTTTCATACGGCATCCACTGGTGACGGATCGTCGCGCCATCGCTCCAGACCGCTCGCAACCAATCTTGAGCCATGATGCTGGAAATTGGCGGTGGCATCCAGCGCAGCAGCAATACCAATGCCAGTGAGATCAAGACGAAACCCCATGCTACCCTCCAGATCCCTCTCCCGATTCGAGCCAGCAGGCCGCGTTTCGGCGGCTGGGTAGTCGGCTTGCAGCGGGTGGCCCACCCGCGCAACCATTTCTTCAGAAAATCCCCCACGCCACCCCCGAAGCCATGGTTTCGCCCAATTCCTCGCATTGTCGCAGCACTTCGGCGGTCAGTTCGCCGCGCGCGACGATCGGGTCGCAAACCGGCTTGAGCGGATAACCGCGAGCGATGCGCTCGATGCTGGTCAGCGCCCCGCTACCGTCGTTGCCGGCACTGATGAAGACCGCGTAAGGTAGGCCGCCGATCTTACCTTGCGCGGGATAATAGGTGCGATCCAGGAAATTCTTCATCGCGCCGGACATGTAGCCGAAATTTTCCGGCGTACCCAGCAGCAAGCCATGCGCCCATAGCAGATCGTCCAAGCCGGCACGTAATGCCATCTTCAACCGGATTTCCACATCCGTCACCCGCCGCGCGCCGCGCGCCACCGCCCGCGCCATCGCTCGGGTGTGGCCAGTTTGCGAGTGGTAGACGATCAGCAGATGGCGAACAACGGCATTCATGGCAGGGCTTTCAGTCATCTACTTGCCGCGCCATGGGATTTCCGCTATGGTTGCGCGTCTTTTTCAGTGCGGATAATACGGTAGCAACGAGAGGAATTATGTCGAAAGAAGACCACATCGAAATGGAAGGCACCGTGATCGACACCCTACCCAACACCATGTTCAGGGTGCAACTGGAAAACGGTCACGTCGTCACGGCGCATATCTCTGGCCGGATGCGCAAGCACTACATCCGCATCCTGACCGGCGACAAGGTAAAAGTGGAGCTGACCCCCTACGACTTGAGCAAAGGACGCATCGTTTACCGCGGGCGCTGACTTCGCACGATACCGCATCGTCACCGCGGAACCCGGCAACCCGCGCCCGCCGCATCCTGCCTAGGGCACCGCCTCCTCCTCGGCGATCTCCACCTGTAAATCGTCGTCGCGCACGGTGACCATTACATGCCCGCCGTTGACCAGCCGGCCGAACAGTAACTCCTCGGCCAAGCGGCGCTTGATGTTCTCCTGAATGATCCGCGCCATGGGCCGCGCGCCCATCTTGGGATCGTAACCGCGCTCGGCCAACCAAGTCCGCCCCGCCTCATCCACTTCCACGGTCACCTTTTTCGATTCCAACTGCGCTTCCAGTTCGATCAGGAACTTGTCCACCACCTGAGCGATGGTGATCGGCGTCAAGCCCTTGAACTGGACGATGGCATCCAAGCGGTTGCGGAACTCCGGCGAAAACAGCCGTTTGATGGCCTCCATGCCGTCGCTGCTGTGGTCCTGCATGGTAAAACCGATCGAGGGCCGGTCCATCATCTCAGCGCCGGCATTGGTGGTCATCACGATGATCACGTTGCGGAAATCGGCCTTGCGTCCGTTATTGTCGGTCAGCGTGCCGTGGTCCATCACCTGCAGCAGCAGGTTGAACACGTCCGGATGGGCCTTCTCGACCTCGTCCAGCAGTAGAACCGCATGCGGGTGCTTGAGGATGGCGTCGGTCAACAAGCCGCCCTGATCGAAGCCGACATAGCCCGGCGGCGCACCGATCAAGCGCGATACCGTGTGCCGCTCCATGTACTCGGTCATGTCGAAGCGGATCAGTTCGATACCCATGACCCGAGCGAGTTGCCGGGTAACCTCGGTCTTGCCGACGCCGGTCGGGCCGGCGAACAGGAAGTTGCCGATGGGTTTCTGTTCGTTGCCCAAGCCGGCGCGCGCCATCTTGATGGCGTTGGCCAACATGTCGATGGCCTCGTCCTGGCCGAACACCACCAGTTTCAGATCCCGCTCCAGGTTGCGCAAGACGTCCTTGTCCGAGGAAGACACGGTCTTGGGCGGGATGCGGGCGATCTTGGCGATGATCGTTTCGATATCGCCGACGTTGATCACTTTCCTGCGCTTGGCGGCCGGTAGCAGCCGCTGGCTGGCACCGGCCTCGTCGATCACGTCGATGGCCTTGTCCGGCAGGTGGCGATCGTTGATGTAACGCGCCGACAGATCCACCGCCGCGCGCAGTGCCTTATCGGCGTATTTGACATCGTGGTGCTCCTCGAACCGGGTCTTCAACCCACGCAGGATCTGGTAGGTCTCCTCGACCGACGGTTCGGTGACGTCGATCTTCTGGAAGCGCCGCGCCAGCGCCCGATCCTTCTCGAAAATACCGCGATACTCCTGATAGGTGGTGGAACCGATACACTTCATTTCCCCGGAAGCCAGCATCGGCTTGATCAGGTTCGAGGCGTCCATCACGCCCCCGGAAGCCGCGCCGGCGCCGATGATGGTATGGATCTCGTCGATGAACAGCACGGCGTTGCGTTCCTTGCGCAGTTGCGCCAGGACCGACTTCAAGCGCTTCTCGAAATCGCCGCGATACTTGGTGCCGGCCACCACCGAGCCCAGATCCAACGCGTAAATGGTGGCGTTGCGCAATACCTCAGGCACCTCGCCGTCGACGATCATCTTCGCCAATCCTTCGGCGATGGCGGTCTTGCCGACCCCGGCTTCACCGACGAACAGGGGATTGTTCTTGCGTCGCCGGCACAGGATCTGAATGGTGCGTTCGATCTCATCGCGCCGGCCGATCAGCGGGTCGATACGCCCCTGCCGCGCCAGTTCGTTCAGGTTGCTGGCAAAGTTTTCCAGCGGCTTGGCGTTCTGGTTTTCGGGGCCTTCCTCGCTCTGCGGAGGGGTGGCGTCCTGCTCGTCGGATACCTTGGAAATCCCGTGCGAGATGAAATTCACCACGTCCAGCCGGCTGATTTCCTGCTGCTTGAGAAAATAGACCGCCTGCGATTCCTGCTCGCCGAAAATGGCCACCAACACGTTGGCACCGGTGACCTCCTTGTTGCCGGAGGACTGGACATGCAGCACCGCCCGTTGCAGCACCCGCTGGAACCCCAGGGTCGGCTGCGTCTCGCGCGGGTCGTCGGTCCCCAGCAAGGGGGTATGATCGCGAATGAACGCTTGCAAATCCCGTTTCAGCTTATCCACATGGGCGCCGCAGGCCCGCAACACTTCCGCCGCCGCGGGATTGTCCAGCAAGGCCAGCAGCAGGTGCTCCACGGTCATGAACTCATGGCGCCGGTCCCGTGCCTCGCGGAAAGCAAGATTGATGGAGAACTCCAGATCCTTGCTCAACATAACTCACACCTCGAATCGCGCTGGGTGATTTCGAACTTAGGCTTCTTCCATGGTGCACAACAACGGATGCTGGTGCCGGCGAGAAAATTCGTTGACCTGCACCACCTTGGTTTCCGCAATCTCGTGAGTGAAGATGCCGCATACCCCCTGGCCTCGGGTATGAACGTGCAACATCACCTGGGTCGCCTTCTCCTGATTCATCCCGAAAAAACGTTCCAGGATCCGTACCACGAACTCCATGGGAGTATAGTCATCGTTCAGCAGGATCACCTTATACAGCGGTGGCTGCTTGAGTTCGGGCTTTGCCGGCTCCACCACCAGACCGCGGTCTTGATCGGGAGTCGATGAATATTCCTTGCTCATGGCATACGTGTTGGATCTGAGGTAAAGAAGCATCTTGCGTCCGGCAACGCCGCAAGCCGGCGTGTCGTTCCGCTCGTTGGCGTTGGCTGACATTTAGATAATACGCGGAACACAAGTTTCCTCAAGAGCCTTTCGCACGCAAAAAAACCAGAGGGCTTCCGCCACCGTGGAGAGAGTGCGATTATCCGCCGGGTGAGGTCGACAGGCACACGCCATCAAGTAAATAGCGCGTGACCGAGGGTACGCACCACGATGCCCGCCGCCGCGCCCAGCACCGCCGGCCGCCAGACCCCGGCAACGCGCCGGCCCGCCGAAACGAGCACCGCGACACCCGCCAGATCGAGCGGATGGATCAAGAAACCGGCTCCATGGTTGAGGGTTGCCACCGTCACGGCGCCATTGCGCAACATCTCATCCATGACCCCCATCATCGCCGTGCCGCCGGCGATGTACTTGGTCAGCGTGGGCAGGATCATCGCCGGGTCCCAATGCAGCATCGCCATGAACGGAGCCAAGCCACGGGTGAGCGCATCGATCGCACCGGTCGAGCGCAGCGCCATCACGATCACCAGGGCGAGCACCAGCATCGGGATCGATCCCACCGCGATCTTGAAGGCTTCCGCGCCGGCCCGATTGATCACGTCGAGCACACCCTTCCCGCTGTTCACCACCGCGTGGTGCAAGGTTTCGTCCAACACGCCTTCCTCGGCGGATAGATTCCGACCGAACAGGTAGTAAGTCGCGGCGGCCGCCAATAGACCACCGAGCAGCGACAGCACGAGCGTCGTGCCGAAATCCAGCCCCATCGCCGTCATCGGGATCATGACATTGGCCTGAGCCATCGCCATCACCATCGCCAGCGTGGCGGCAATGTGACGATCCGATGCGCCGCGTTGTTCCATCATCGTCAGCGTCGCGACCGGCGCGGCGAAACTCACGAAACTGATTTGCAACGCGGCGAACACACCCAACCCGGTCAAACCAATTGGTTTGAGCAGCGGCGCAAGTCGATGCACGATCCAATCGAGTACGCCACGCGCTTCCAACAGGCGCATCAGCGACAACATCACAATCATTACCGGCAGCAGCACGAACAGCGACAACTCCACCGCCGAGCGGCCAGCGCGCAGAATAACGTCAATCAAAATATCCATGGATTCAGTGGCTGCTCAATCGAGTTGGAGCTGGAATGGACAAGCTGACTGGACTGTAAATCTTGCAAGCTCATATGCAGTGCAATTTCACAGGGAGGTTGAAGGTATTGAAGTGGAGGTGCGCTCGGAATATCTATTACCGGCTTCCATCGGGTTTAGCGGTTCCAACATACGCCACCGTTCATAACGATCAAGATTGGAGACTTGACTTTCGTCGAGGAAGGCACGCGCCAAGGCTTCGGCGTATTCAAACTCTTCTGGCGATAATATCTTCTTCGCTTGGTCGAGCATTCGCTCAAAACTCCATGGATGCCGATTGAAATCTTTTTGAATAAAGAACTTGAAATACCCTTCCCAACGTTCCGCAGTGTGCCCCTGCATCCGCGAAACGAGCCAGAGCGAATAACAAATCTCGGCTATATTCCCCACATTAGATCGATCATATTGATCGGAATACTCAAAGGCAGAAACAAGTAACTGTTCTCCCTCCGATAATCGGGCGACCCCCACGAGAAACTGCCCGTAGTTACCAAGATGGTTGGCGTGTTTCGGGTCGATCTCCAGCGCCCGCTGGTAATAGCTTTCCGCTTCGTCCAGGTCACCACGTTGCCAAACCAGGAAATTCGCATAATTACCAAGATGGTGGGAGTGTTTCGGGTTGGCCTCCAGCGCATGTTTGAAATAGGCCTCCGCCTCGTCCAGGTCACCGCGCTGATCTGCCAGGAAAATCGCGTAGTTGCCGAGAGTATCGGCATCGCTCGGCGCGGCGCCCACCATGCGTTTATAGAGCCGGTCAACCAATTCAGAGGAACTATTTTTCAGTCTCTGAAACAATACGCCAGCACCCCATTTCTCTTCGCCTAAGGGAATATGATCCACGATAAACTCGATCACCCGCCGCCCTAGTGCATCATCGAGAATATTATTCAACGTATTCTGCTCTTGGTTCGGTTTTTCTGCTACTTTGTCTTTGAAAAGTAAAAACTGCTGGTTATCCGCCTCCAATTCGAAAACAAGCTCAAGCAATGCTGACCTTCCACTATCCAGCCGTACCATGTGCCGCAGATCATGTAAGGCTACCGAATAATCCTTTTGCCGAAGCGTATCTTTGATCTTTTGCAACAGAGTCCGTACATTATGACCCAGCGCCACAAGCATACTTCGCTCAATGGCACGATAAGCCTCGAACAAATAGCCTCGGCGACGCCTGAAGATGTGCGGCTCTTCGGTAAGCGCGAGTTGCGGGTGGTAGGGAATCTGTAATGACAGATCGACCTTGGCCCCCCAAGCCGCTTCAAAGGATGCCTTTGCCATTGCCTCCCGCTGATCCAGAAGTGCATCTTCTCCATTGGGAACCGGGCTGAGAATGATTTGGAACCGCTTCTCGCCGGCCGTCACCACCCGCAATGCCTTCAGAAACTCGCAAGTCCCTTGAATATTCTGGCGGTTCAAGCCGCTCAGAATCATGAGGTAGTCGGCCAAATCACGAGTGCAGATACCCGCTTCGTCGGAAAAACCGGTTCGGCTATCCACGAGAACGTAATCATACAAATCCGCTTCCACGAGCTTCTGTTTGAAGACGCGGATCAGCGGTTCGCCCAGACCATCCTGATAAAGCTCACTCAGATTCAACGCATCGAAACGCTGTGCGTAATCGCCATCGAATTTGCCCGCCGGCATGATGTGGAGCGAACCATCCTTGAATTCACGAAGTTCTTCGGGGAGATGGTAGGGCTGAGTGTAACGCTCGGCGATCTCGTTAGCGGATAGGACGAACAAGTCCGCCGCCTCTCCATGCTCCTTGGCATCGCTCAGCAAATCCACGAATCCAAGCTGTAGCGGGCGCACTCTCGACTGCTGCTGCTCCGGCGAAATATCGGGTGCGTCCGGGTCGAGGTAGGAAAGCCCAGGGGCTTCCAGATCGAGATCAAGGACCAGTACGCGAAAACCTCGCCCGGCCAGGATACCGGAGGTGTTGATGAGCGCCATGCTACGTCCGACCCCTCCTTTAAAGGAGTAAAACGTGACGAACGCAGCCTTGGGTTTTGCTTCGCTCATGTCTCAAGCAGCTTCGCAGAGCTTTGGAGTATGGGTTCTTGGAGCAACTTCTGGGCCAAGGGATTTGCGCAAGGCAGCGGCTTTGTTGCACAAATGGAATGAGGGGCAAAAGATCCCCAATGTGGTAAAGAG
>DAOTGT010000010.1:3311-33256 GCA_035447285.1 Candidatus Competibacter sp. | reverse complement strand
CCGCGTCCAGATCGATCGAACCGCCCCGCGATGTGGTGGTGCCCGAAATCCCCATACCCGAGCTGACGAGCGCCGAGCCGCAACCTGTTCCGCCGATCGAACCCTCCGCCGCGAGCGAATTTCAGCCGGAACCCGTCCCGCCGCCCGCGCCGTTGGAATCCGCGCCGTTGGAATCCGCGCCGCCGGAATTGTCGCCGACCCCTCAGACCCAGCCGGTGCTGCCGGTCGCGGCCGTGGAAGCCGCGCCGGCGCAATCGGAGGAGAAACCGCCGCTCGAACCCGAGCCCGCGCCGGTTGCGGCAACGGTGGGTTCCTTATCTGTGGAAAAGACCGAACCGGCATCGCCGCTACGCTATGTGGTGGTTGGCTCCACGGGATTTTGGAGCGTGTTCGCGCTCGCCGTTTTATTGGCGCTGGGCGCGGCGATTTTCAGCCATTGGCGAATCCCGACCCCAGATCGGATTGTTATGGTACCCGCGCCGTCCGATGAAGAGAATGCTGGCGCACTGGCGGATGCCCGGCGGACTGAAGCGGAATTGCGTGCCCGACTCGAACAGGTGCTCGCACGGCTGGCCGAACGACGCGACCAATGCCGGCCGCCGGCCGGAGCGGATGCGTCAGCGCCCACCACCAATGCGCAAGAGCGGAGCGATATGGGTACGGGTTTGGTTCCGCCCGCTGAATCGCGGAGCGTGGAGATCTCGTCATCCGATATCGTGGCGGTGCCGGTTGTCGCGCCTGACGCGGAAACCCGTTCCGTGCCCGATCGGACGACACCTCCAGCCGGCCGTGAAGTCGCATCCACCGCCCCCGGCGAGGACCATGCCGGGCAGAAACCGATTGCCACCATGCCAGCCGCCGAACGTGCGGTGGTTCGGGCCGGCGGCGCGATTGCGAGAGAGCCCGGTGCGCTGGAAGACGCGATCGCGACAGCGCCGACCACGCCGTCAGGTGACGCGCAACCTCGCAAGATGACGCCGGCGCCGACTGAACAGAATCCGCCGGATGGCGTTCGCTCGCCAGCGGTCGCCGCTACGCCAAACCCACCGACCAGCGAGCCGTCGCTGGCCCGAACCCTGGAAGAACAATTGAGTGGGGAACTGAACAGGTCCTCGCGACCATCGGTCCAGCCCGTACCGAGTTCGACGCCCGCCGAGTCGCCGCTGGTCAAGAGCGCGCCGACCCTTGAGGAACGTCGAGAGTTCGATCAGCGCATGTCGGCCGCCGGCGCGGCCATGGGCGAGATTACCGTCACACTGCTGTGGAACAGCCATGGGGATCTCGATTTGGTGGTAAATTGTCCCACGGGCCGGCAATTGGATTATCGCAATCCCGCCGAGTGCGGCGGTACCCTGGACGTGGATGCCAATACCGCCCGCGACAAACTGCAAGACCGCCCGGTGGAAAATGTATTCTGGCCATCTGGCAAGGCGATGTCCGGGACCTATCGAATCGCCGTCCGCTATATTCCGCGCAAGGATGAGCAGTCTCCCCAAGAAACCTCGTATCAGGTGCGATTGAGCCGAGGTGGCCAGGAGTCGGTGTTCAAGGGCACGATCCGCCCCGGCGCGATTGTGCCGGTAACCGGCTTCACGGTGGAGCGCTGAGGAAATCCCATGAGCGAGCAGGTCGAGCGGCAACACCCGCAGTTCACGATCCACGCTGCCGAGGCGACGATCCCTCGCTACCAGCGCGCCTGGGTCTGGGGGGTGGTGGCGCTGGCGATTCTGCTCTGTGGCATCGTGGCCGGCTGGTTGTTGAGTGGTACGGTATCCGGTCGTCGGCCCGGAATTCAGCCGAATTCCTCGCAATTGGCGACCGACGGCACCGCGCTGGCCCGACAGCAAGCGGTAAATGAACGCTTGCATGCCCGCATCGTGCGCTTGGAGCAGGCGCTGGTCGGCGATGCTTGTGGTCCCGAAGCGCTGGAGGCGATGACGCGGAGTCGCCGGGAGCCCTGATCGGTGCGCCACTCGGATCGGAAAGCGAGGAGAGAGGGATGATGGCGGTCATTTTTTTCTGCTGTTCTTAGCGAGGAACCGAACATGTCGAGTTATTCGATCCGGCTGGATTGGCGGCGCGCGACGCCCGATTTCGATTACAAAACCTTCAACCGTAGCCATGTCTGGCATCTGGCCGGTGGCCATCAGACCGTGCAGGGTTCGTCGGCGCCGGAGTATTCGGGCGACCCCGAGATGAGCAATCCCGAGGAGGCATTGTTGGCATCGCTGTCCAGTTGTCACATGCTGACTTTCCTGGCCATCGCCGCGCTCAAGAAATTGGTGGTGGATAGCTACGAGGATGAGCCTTTGGCCGAGCTCGGCAAGAACGAAAAGGGTAGGACGATGGTCAGCCATCTGACGCTGCGGCCCAAGGTGACGTTCGGTGGCGCCACTCCCGATCCCGAGGTCGTGTTGGAACTGCACCGCAAGGCTAAGGAGAATTGTTTTATCGGCAATTCCCTGTTGACTCCAGTAGCCTTGGAGCCTCGTTTTTGACGGCTGACCGGCCTCCGGCAAGGGTGATGAGCACGCATGGATGGCATTAAGGAGCTATTGCGGGAATGGAATAAGACTGGCATGGCGAAGCTGACCCGCGCGGAATATCAGGTGCGATTGCCGATGCTGCCCGCATCGCCGCTCGTTTAGCCGAGGAAAGTGAGAGCGGCAGCGGTTGATATTGCATTGTCGCTTCGCCTGTCTTATATATTCAATCTTTGAAATCGTTGGTGGAGGGAGGGGCCGTTGGCTATGCGGCTGTTTAATAGGCAGATAATTCTTCTCGGCATCTTGGCGGGGCTGCTTGGTGGCTGTGCCACGAACGACGTGCAAACTCCTCCACCCATGCCACCATTGACGCCGAGCCGTGCGACGGTGCCCAACGAGCCCTGGTTGTTGGTGGATACCAAGGCCGACAATCTGATGGTCATGAGGGGCCAACAACCGGTGCGAGTGTTCCACCAAGTCGCATTGGGTAGCAGTGGCGCTGGCCTCAAGTTTCGTCGTGGCGACAATAAGACACCGCTCGGTGTATTCCGAGTAGGCTGGATCAACGATCATAGTCGATTCAAGAAATTCATCGGCCTCGATTTTCCTAATCTCGATTACGCTGAGCAGGCTTTGCGCGAGCATCGGATCGATCGGTTGACCTACGAACGCATCCGCGCCGCCTGGATCAGTGGTCGTACGCCACCCCAGGATACGCCACTGGGCGGGCAGATCGGTATTCATGGAGTCGGTTTCGGCGATCCGAATGTCCATAGTGCTGGTATCAATTGGACCAGTGGTTGCGTGGCGCTGGACAATGGGCAGATCGATGCGCTCAGACCGTGGGTCAGGGTCGGGATGCGTGTCGAAATTCGTTGAGGATCGACCTCTGACATAAAGGGAATTTCTGCAAGTGTGATAACTGTCCTATATAATCGACTTAGCAGCGGTTTTGGCCGCCATTCGTTGCCTTTCTCATCAACAACAATCTTTTTTGCGCGTAAGGAGCTGATAATGTCCATGAAGAGCCTGATCAAAGTTTCCGCCCTGGTCCTGATCGCCGGTTTGACCGTTGGTTGTGCCAGCACCAGCGATCTGCAGAAGGTACAGAACGACGCCAACGAAGCCAAGTCCATGGCCCGCAACGCGATGGATACCGCCAACGAAGCCAAGTCCATGGCTAGCGAAGCGAAGTCCATCAGCATGGCGACCGAGGAGAAGATCAACCGTATGTTCAAGAAGTCGATGTACAAATAAGCGCGGCGCCAGGCAATAAAAAACCCGCGATCATGTGGATCGCGGGTTTTTTATTGCCGCTACAATCAGTTTGCCGCACGAGGTTGCGCGACACCCAGCGCGTTGCCGGTCGAGGAATGAGTACTGCTGGGGACGGCGGCACCTGGGTAGGGCATTGGCCTGCCCGGTGTTGGCCGGTAAGTGGATGGAGCGCCAGCGGACGGCATTCCCGAAGTTGGATAGGAGTAGCTGGGTACGGGATTGGGATATGTGGGCCGATATCCGGAAGGCGTGATGGCTGTGGGCGGATAGGCGGTGGCCGGCGGTGGCGCCGCATAGCCGTAACCCGGTAAGGTGTTGACCGCCACGGGCATACCGCTGACCTGTTCGACCGCGACTTCGAGCGCCGCCGGATCCACGCCCGGCATGTCGGGGCCGATCTTGGCGATGATCGCCCGCTGCGCTTGTTCCAGGGTGACCTTGATCGGTAGGTTGTCTTCTTCCAGCGGTTCGTGCGATTCAACGTACAACTCGCCGTTGAAACGACCGACCTTGACCGGTTGGTCAACCAAACGCACCGGCGTACCGATTGGCACCATGCTGAACAGTCGTTCGATGTCTTCCGGATACATCCGCACGCAACCGTGCGTGACCCGCATACCGATGCCGTAGGGTTTGTTGGTGCTGTGGATCAGATAGCCGGGCACGCCCAATCGCATGGCATAGCGCCCCAATGGATTATCCGGGCCGCCGGGGATTACATCGGGTAGGAAATCGCCTTCGGCGGCATGTTCGGCCTTGATCGAAGCTGGTGGCCGCCAAGGTGGATCGACATCCTTGGCAACGACCTTGGTCAAGCCCATCGGCGTTTTCCAGTCCATGCGGCCAATGCTCACCGGATAGGTGTAGACCACACGCTGCCCGTCGGCGCCGGCCTTGGGGTAGTAGTACAGCCGCATCTCCGCGATGTTGAGCACCACGCCCTCGCGCGGAGCATCGGGCAAGATGTGGCGGGTCGGCAGCACGATCGGGTTACCCGCGCCGGGCGCCCAGCGATCCACGCCCGGATTGGCGTGGACGATTTCATCGTAACCCAGACTGTGGCGACGGGCGATATCGATCAGGGTGTCTTCCTTGGTGGCGTAGACGACCTTGACCTGACCGATGAGGTCGACGTCCGGGGGCGGCAGGGGATAAACGGTCGCCTGCGCGGCGTTGGCGGTCAGCCACCCCAGCAGCAGCCAGTGAAGGCGTTTCAGGAAAGGGCTCGGCATAGAAAGCGTCTCATCTCCGGTGATATGGGCGACAAAAATAAAAATAGTGCCTGCAATTTCGCGGTAATGCCATAGCGACCACACAGTTCGCTCGACAAGCGGCTTGCGGAAAGCGCGTCACGATTTTGTCGTTGCCGTTTTGACCCGATCCTGATCCACCCTGTTCCCATTTTGCTGGGAAGACCGTTTTATCCCACGATAAAAAACTCAACTTTGGCTTTTAGTCGCCTTGAGTGCTTCCTGAATCCAACCATCGAAGGTTTTCTGGTGTCCCTTGATCCAGGCATCGGTGTGGCGTTCGATGTCGGCCATGCTTTTTTCGCCGTTGCGCATCCGCAAATTTTGCGCGCTGATGTCGTTGGCGCTGATCTCCATGATCGAGAACAGCTTGGCGGCGGCGGGGTTTTCCTGTGCAAACTTCAGGTTGGCGATGATCCGTTGATTGTTGGCCTGGAAACCGTAATTCTGGCCGCTCGGCAGCGTCGTATCCACATCCTTGCGTTCGCCAGGCAACGAAGAAAACGGTACTTGCAGCCACACGACATCCTTGCCGGGAACCATGACGCCTGAAACCCAGTAAGGGGTCCAGGTGTAATACAGCACCGGCTCGCCTTGCTTGAAGCGGGTGATCGTATCGGCGATGATCGCCGAGTAACTGCCCTGATTGTGGGTGACGGTATCCCGCAATTTGAATGCATCCAATTGATGTTCGATCACTTTTTCGCAACCCCAACCGGGATTGCAGCCCGCCAGGTCGGCCTTGCCGTCACCATTGGTATCGAACAGCTTGGCCAATTTTGGGTCCTTGAGCTGATCGATATGCGTGATCTGATATTGATCGGCGGTTTTCTTGTCGATCAGATAGCCCTGTAGCGCACCCGGCGAGTAAATGCCTTCCCGGTAAATCTTGTCAGCGCCGCCCGCCTTGGTGTAGAAATCCACATGGAGCGGATCCCAATGATCCGCTAGAAATGTGCCATCGCCGTTACCGATGGCCACATGCGCGGTGGCGTACTCGACTTCCTTGATCGGTTTGACGTCATAGCCCAAGCGTTCCAGTGCCTTCATGACCAGCAGGGTCTGAAAGGTTTCTTCGGCAATCGAACTCTTCAAGGGTTGAACGGTGACGCCCTTGCCAGGCAGATCGGCCGCTTGACCGCCGGCGGACCACAGGCATAGCACCAGTAGCGTGGCAAGGAAGCCTTTCAAGCCAGTCCAACGAGTCGTGAAATGTCTCATGCATCTCTCCTTCTTTGGGATTTTAAGGGCAGGGGGTGCCGTGACACCCCGGACGGGAGACGCGGTTTCGCGCCGTTAGTGGCGAGCCAGCAAGCGATAAACGAGACCTGCCGGACCTTGTTGATACCAGTGGCGAGCTTCTCGGTGGCGGGTATCCGCGCCGAACGATTGGGTCAGCCGATCGAGGATAATGGCTAGCAACACGATACCCACGCCGCCAACCGTCGCTAAGCCCATGTCCAGACGACCGATACCGCGCAACACCATCTGGCCCAAACCACCTACAGCGATCATCGAGGCGATTACCACCATCGATAGCGCCAACATCAGGGTTTGGTTGACGCCAGCCATGATATTGGGCATCGCCAGAGGAATTTGAACCTTGAAAAGCATTTGCCGTGGACTGGCACCGAATGCCTGGGCGGCTTCCACCAGGTCCGCCGGCACCTGGCGAATGCCCAGGTTGGTGAGGCGGATCAAGGGCGGCAGCGCAAAGATGATGGTCACCACCACACCGGGGACGTTGCCGATCCCGAATAGCATGACGATGGGTACCAGGTACACGAAAGCCGGTGTGGTCTGCATGGCGTCCAGGATTGGGCGAAAGATCGCCAGCGCTCGATCGTTGCGAGCGAGCCAGATGCCCAGCGGCAGCCCAACCAGGACGCAGAAAAACACCGAGGTCAACACCAAGGCCAAAGTCACCATCGCTTCGGACCAGGCGCCGATCAGCCCGACGATCACCAGCGAAATCAGCGTACCCACCGCCAAGCGGCGTCCGACCATCTGCCAGGCCAGCAGCACGAAGATCAGGATCACCAGTAGGGCCGGCACCGCCTGCAAAGCGGACTCAACCGAGGTCAGGATGGCGTCGATCGGCCAGCGGATCGCCTGGAACACCGGGCGGAAGTTGTTCACCAGCCAGTCCAGACCTTGATCCACCCAAACATTCAATGGAATCAAGGTTTCCTGAAAGGGATGGAGCCAGTCGAATGTGGCCGAGTCCGCAGGGGCGGACGCCGCGGCGAGCCAATCCGTATCCGCTGGCGCGGGCGAGGGGGTGGATGACGCTGCAGGTTCGCCGCTGGCCCAGGGATTGGCCTCTGGCGGGTCGGCGGCGAGCACTCCAGATGGAGATGCCAACATGATAAATAGGGCTAGAATAAATAGGTTAATGCTCATTATCTTGTTGCGGGTATCGCCTAGGGAAGATATGGATTGCCGGGTGTTCGTCATCGCCCAGTTATCATGGGTCGGTTTTCTCATACCAATTCCCCCTCACCATTCAGCGCCAGTAACAGATTGGCCTTGGTGATCACCCCCAGATAGCGTTTATTCGGATCGATCACGGGTACACCACAGGGTGTCTGTGCGACTGTACCCAATAGCTCATTCAGAGGCTTATCGTCTGGTATGGGAACGATATCGGATAGGAAAGCCTGTTTGAGTGGGACGCCTTCACCCCCACCTGCCGCCCGTAGGGAATCGGCGGACACCACGCCATGAAACACTCGATTGGGACCGACTACATAGCCGTAATCCTCAAAACGAGAGGAGATTTGTTTCAGAGCAGCACGGATACCCGTACCTTCACGATCGATCAGCGTCGCGTGTTCGGTGCGCGCCACATCGCGGGCGGTGAGTACCTTGGATGTATCCACGCCCCGAAAGAAGGAACTGACGTAATCGTCGGCGGGATTGCGCAGAATTTCTTCCGGTGTTCCCACTTGCACGACACGCCCGCCTTCCATGATCGCAATGCGGTCGCCGATGCGCATGGCTTCATCCAGATCGTGGGAAATAAATACGATGGTGCGTTGTTGCTGGGTTTGCAGGTCCAGCAACTGATCCTGCATTTCCGATCGGATCAGCGGATCGAGAGCGGAGAACGCCTCGTCCATCAGTAGAATGTCGGGGTCGTTGGCCAGCGCCCGCGCCAGTCCGACCCGCTGTTTCATGCCGCCCGAGAGTTCGTCCGGATAGCTGTCGGCATAGGCTTTCAATCCGACCTGATCCAACGCCGCCAAGGCACGTTCGTAGCGCGTCGCCCGTGGAACCGCCGACAGTTCCAAGCCAAAAGCGGCGTTATCGATGATGTTGAAATGCGGCATCAATGCGAAAGACTGAAAGACCATGCTCATCTTGCGTCGCCGGAGATTGCGCAGCCCTTCTGCGGGCAGGACGGCGATGTCCTCGTCATCGACCAGGATTTGCCCCGAGGTCGGTTCGATCAGCCGGTTCAGCAGGCGTACCAGAGTGGATTTGCCAGAACCGGATAGACCCATGATGACGAAAATTTCGCCTTCATGGATATCGAAGCTGGCATTCATGACCCCGACGCTTTGGCCCGTGCGCTCGAAAATTTTCGCCTTGTCCACGCCTTGTTCTAGTAACGGCAGGGCAACCTTGGGGTTATCCCCGAAGATCTTGTAAAGCTTTCTGATGGCAATTTTGACGTTCATTGGGAAGGTTCGGGTCGCGATTGCGCGGGCCTCGATATCCGCTATCGATAATGGCATCGTTGCCGATAGCGCTTCCAAATTAGTTGGTACTTGAAAGGGATAACGAGATAGCGCAACCGATAGATTATCGGGCGATCCGGCCAGACCGAATCAGTGGGTGGCTCAGTCGATTGAAGAGGCAGCAATAATTTCAGATCAGAATGGAAAAAAATCCAAATTAGGTAACTTTAAAATGACATTTTCTTTTTTTAGTTTTACAACGCTCGGGCAGATAATGCAAACCAATTGTGCTGATTTTGAGGTTTATTCGGATTTATCTTTTTGATTTAACTTAATAAAAAATTCGAAAAGTGCGAGGGTAATTCGACGACCAGTGCTTCACGACTCTGGATGTCATCGTTGTTGAGATAGCCTTTAGCGGTGTCCGTTTTGGAATATCTGCGATGTGCTGATCCACTCACCGTACTGTGCAAATTGTTTTCAACGGCCATTCAGGGAAAATCACTTTCAAGCCCAAGGAAGATGAGTTTTTTGATGAGGTTTGGAGTATCCTGCAAACGTGATCGATTGGATAAAGCCGGTTTGAAAACAGGCCATCCATGTGCTGTGCTGGATCGGCCGCCGAACGACGGAGGTGGTCCATGGCGGAACCCATGACGTTTGCCCAGACGGTCCGCGATATCGTGCGGCGCCACGGCGGATTGTCGACCCGGTTGCTGCAGATTCTGCGAGAAGTGCAGGATCATCTGACCTGGTTGCCGTCCGAGGCGCTGGAGCAGGTGGCCGAGGAACTGGGTTTGTCCCCGGACAAGGTGCGCCGCGTCGCCGAGTTCTATTCCTTTCTCTACACCGACCCGCGTGGCTCCTACGACATCCTATTCAGCGACAATATCACCGACCGGATGCTCGGCAACCGTGAGCTGCTCCATTACCTGTGCGGGCGGTTCGGCATCGGGATTGGCGAGACCCGTGCCGACGGGGTGGTCAGCGTCGGCACCACGTCCTGCACCGGTATGTGTGACCAAGGTCCAGCCGCGCTGGTGAACGGTTACACCCTGACCCGGCTGGATCGGCCTCGGCTGGATCGGATCGTGGAGCTGGTCAACGGTCGAATCCCCCTGGAGCAGTGGCCGCGCGAGTTTTTCGAGGTGACCAGCAACATCCGCCGCGCCGATATTCTGCTGGGCCGGCATTTCGCCGATGGCGCGGCCGTGCGGGCGGTGTTGCGGCGCGGCCCGGAAGCGATGCTGGACGAACTGATCAAATCCGGCCTGCGAGGTCAGGGCGGCGCCGGCTACAAGTCGGCCGCCAAATGGATGGCCTGCCGCAATGCCCCCGGTGAAGTGAAATACGTGGTCTGCAACGCCGACGAGGGCGAGCCGGGTACTTTCAAGGACCGGGTGCTGATGCAGGATTTCGCCGATCTGGTGTTTGAGGGCATGACGCTGTGCGGCCGAGTGATCGGCGCCCGCCAAGGCTTCGTCTACCTGCGGGGCGAATACCGTTACCTGCTGAAAGCGCTGCGGGAAACCTTGCAACGCCGCCGCGAGACGGGACTGTTGGGCGAGGCCATTCTCGGCGATCCCAGCTTCAACTTCGACATCGACATCCATCTGGGCGCCGGTGCTTACGTCTGCGGCGAGGAATCGGCGCTGATCGAGTCGCTGGAAGGCAAGCATGGCGTGCCGCGCATCCGCCCCCCGTTCCCGACCACTCACGGCTACCTGAACCGGCCGACCGTGGTCAACAACGTCGAGACCTTCGCCGCCGCCGCCAAGATCGCGGTGGAGGGCGGCGACTGGTTCGCCAGTCGCGGCACCGCCGAATCCAAGGGCACCAAGCTACTCAGCCTCAGCGGCGACTGCGAGCGGCCCGGCATCTACGAATACCCCTTCGGCGTCACGGTGCAGCGGGTATTGGAAGATTGCGGCGCGCGGGATGCTCAGGGAATTCAGATGGCCGGCCCCGCCGGGCACACGGTTTCCGCCAAGCAGTTCGGGCGGCGCATCTGTTTCGAGGATCTGGCCACCGGCGGTTCGTTCATGGTGTTCGACCGAAGTCGCGACATCCTCGACGGCATCCGCAACTTTACCCAGTTTTTCGTCCACGAAAGCTGCGGGTTCTGCACGCCGTGCCGGGTCGGTACCTCGCTGATGCGCGATTTAGTCACCAAGGTCCATACCGGTCACGGTACCCGCCAAGATCTGGAGGAAATGCGCAAGCTGGGGCGGATCATGCAGGTCGCTTGTCATTGCGGGCTGGGCCAGACCGCGCCCAATCCGGTGCTCGACAGCCTGGACGAATTCCCGGAAGCCTATGAGCGACGGCTGCGTTCCACCGCCTACGAGCCGGCCTTCGACTTGAACGCGGCGTTGGAGGAGGCACGGCAACTGACCGGTCGCCGCGATCCGGGCGCCTATCTGAACGAGCGGGATCTGCTGTTGGGAGCGATGCCATGAACGAGCAACCGCATTTCATCCTGGACGGGCGGCGAGTTCCTTTCGAGGACGGCCAGACGCTCATGACGGCGGCGCTGGAGGCCGGCGTCTACATCCCGCATCTGTGCTTCAATCCGGAATTCACTCCGCATGGCAGTTGCCGGGTCTGTCTGGTCAAGGTCAACGGCCGGGTGCAGGCGGCTTGCACCACGCCGGCGGCGGCCGGTCTGACCGTGCAGAGCGAGATCGAAGAGTTGCGCGAACTGCGCCGTGGCATCCTGCAAATGTTGTTCGTCGAGGGCAACCATGTCTGTCCGGCCTGCGAGAAGAGCGGGGCCTGTCAGTTGCAGGCGGTGGCCTATTACGTCGGGATGCTGGCGCCGCACTACACGCACTTTTACCCGCGCCGTCCGGTGGATGCCTCCCATCCCGAGGCGGTGCTCGACTTCAACCGCTGCATCCTGTGCGAACTGTGCGTGCGGGCCAGTCGCGATGTGGATGGTAAAAATATCTTCGCGGTGCAAGGACGTGGCATCCAGGCGCGGTTGGTGGTCAACACGCCTTCGGGTCAGTTGGGCGCCACTTCGTTCAGCATCGACGACAAGGCCGCCCAAGTCTGTCCGACCGGAACGATCCTGATCAAGCATCGGGGCTACGAAACGCCCATCGGCCAGCGCTTGTATGACCGCAAGCCGATCAGCATGGTCGGCGATGTGGCGCAGGTGCCGGAAAGCCAAGGAGGGCGCCGCCATGATTGAGCCGCGCCTGAAAGTCGCCACCTGTTCGCTGGCCGGCTGCTTCGGTTGTCACATGTCGTTGCTGGATCTGGACGAGCGGTTGTTCGATCTGGCCGAGCGGGTGGAATTGGATCGCAGCCCATTGACCGATATCAAGGAGTTGGGCGAGTGCGACATCGGCTTGATCGAGGGCGGGGTCTGCAACGCCGAGAACGTTCACGTGCTGATGGAGTTTCGGGCGCGTTGCAAGACCTTGATCGCGATCGGGGCCTGCGCGCTGAACGGCGGCATTCCGGCGATGCGCAACCAGTTCGCGCTCAAGGACTGTCTGGAGGAATCCTACCTGCGCGGGGTGGGGCTGGTCGATCCGCAAATCCCCAACGACCCGGAAATCCCGCTGTTGCTCGCCCAAGTGCATCCAGTGCACGAGGTGGTCAAAATCGATTACTTTCTACCCGGCTGCCCGCCCTCGGCGGACACCATCTGGACTTTCGTCAATCAATTGTTGTCCGGTCAGCCGGTCGCACTGTCCTATACCCAAATCCACTACGATTGAACGAGGCGCGCCATGAGCGATCTGGAAACGGCCGCCCGGCCGGAATATTTGTGTCGGATCGCCATCGATCCGCTGAGCCGGGTCGAGGGGCACGGCAAGGTCACGCTGCTGACGGACAAGGATCATCGTATCCGCCAGGCGCGGTTGCACATCGTCGAATTTCGCGGCTTCGAGAAGTTCATCCAGGGCAGGCCGTACTGGGAAGTGCCGGTGGTGGTGCAGCGCTTATGCGGCATCTGCCCGGTCAGCCATCATCTGGCGGCAGCCAAGGCAGTGGATCAATTGGTCGGAGCACAAGCGCTGACCCCGACCGCCGAGAAAATCCGCCGGCTGATGCATTACGGGCAGACCCTGCAATCGCACGCCGTGCATTTTTTTCACTTGGCTTCGCCGGATTTCCTGTTCGATTTTGACGATCCCGTCGCGCATCGCAATGTAGGCGGGGTGATGGCCGATTACCCTGACATCGCCCGTCAGGGCGTGCGGTTGCGCAAGTATGGCCAAGAAGTAATCCGGGTTACCGCCGGCAAGCGGATTCACGGTACCGGATCGGTTCCGGGCGGCGTCAACAAGGCTCTGACCCTACAGGAGCGCAATGATCTGCTGACCGATCTCGATTTGATGATCCAGTGGGGTCGTGGCGTCCTCAAGCTGGTCAAACAGGCGTACCAGTTGAACCCCGGCTATTTCACCCATTTCGCCACTATCCGTTCCAATTACCTCAGTTTGGTACGTACCGATGGCGCGTTGGATCTTTATCACGGTGGCTTGCGGGCCAGGAACGAGCGCGGCGAAATCTTGTTTGACCATCTGGATTACCGGCGCTATTCCCAAGTGCTTCGCGAGCAGGTGAAGCCATGGAGCTATATGAAGTTTCCGTTCATCAATTCCTTGGGATCGGAACAAGGCTGGTATCGGGTCGGACCGCTGGCGCGGATCAACAACTGCGATTTTATCCCCACGCCGCTGGCCGAGGAGGAGCGACAGGCGTTCATGGCGTTGGGTGATGGCCAGCCAGTTCATATGACCCTGGCCTATCACTGGGCGCGGATGATCGAGTTATTGCACGCCACCGAGGCGATCAAGGAACTGCTGCTCGACCCGGATATCTTCGGCGAAGAGCGGGTCGTGCACGGCGAGATGGCGCGAGAAGGCATCGGCGTGATCGAAGCGCCGCGCGGTACGCTGTTTCACCATTACCGTATCGACGAAGACGGGCTGATCGAGAAGGCCAACCTGATCGTATCCACCACCAACAACAATCAGGCGATGAACGAATCCATCCGTCAGGTGGCGGAACATTATCTGGACGGCAAGGAACTGACCGAACCGCTGCTGAATCAGATCGAAGTGGCGGTGCGGGCCTACGATCCCTGCTTGTCCTGCGCCACCCATGCCTTGGGTCGGATGCCGCTGATCGTGGAACTGGTGGAAGAAAAGACTGGGACGGTGATGGATTCCCTGGCGCGGGATGCGGATGGAACCGTCCGCAGCGAAATGACCTCTCCCTCTCGGAGCGGGTTTGCGTGAAGGTTCCTGGTCTGCTCATCCTCGCCGTTGGCAATCTCAGCCGGGGCGACGATGCGTTGGGACCGCTATTGCTGGAGCGGTTGGCGACATTGCGGGAGCAGTATGACGATTGGCAAGACGTCGATCTGCTCACCGACTTTCAGTTGCAGATCGAACACGCGGTCGATCTGGAAAATCGGGCGCTGGTATTGTTTGTGGACGCCAGCGTTTCCTGTCCACCGCCCTTTCAATTTTCTCGCGTTCAGCCAGTGCGTGACACCAGCTATACCAGCCATGCCCTGTCGCCCGCCGCTGTATTGTATGTCTACCAGCAGATCAATCGCGCTCCGCCGCCACCTGCTTTCCAATTGGCGCTTCGCGGCGAACGCTTCGATTTGGGTGAGTCGTTGAGTGTGACGGCGGAAGCCAACCTGGTACTGGCATTGGATTTCGTCCGCCAGTTGTTGACGCGACAGGAAGCCAAGGCATGGGGGCAGCTTGCGGCATTTGATGGGCAGTAAAGTCGGATGGGTCAATCCGAACTGGCGATTGCTCAAAATGCTTATGGCTTGAGGGCTATGGAAAAATCATTCGGTACAAATGTTTGGTAAGTGTTTTTCTGCAGAAGATTTAACGATACTAGTTTTGAACCTGAATTACCCTGATTGAATTCAACCTTCAAACCTCCCAAGTCAAAGGGTTGCAGACGTGCTGTTTTGATGAAATTATCCCGCGTTATGGGTTCTTTCATCGACTTCAAGATAGCCAGGAACAGACGACCCACAATATAGCCTTCAAGATTTATGTGATTGAAATCATTTCCAAGAACAGCTCTGGCTTCCTTGACGATTGGCAGAGATGCATCCAGGTTCGGCACTACTTGAGTCACAATAATTTTGTCGTCGAGATAATAAGCCGACAGATTCTTGCCAAGAGCATAACCCGCAGCCGTTGCGGAGATCGCACCGAAAGACCAAGATTCTTTTTTATAATGCGAGTAAGCGATAAAATCGGCCGCAACTTTTGGAATAGCGACGAGGATGACGAACCGACAGGGCTGCCCGCTTTGTCGTTCCCAATCTTTCAGAGATCGGTACGCATCTCTGATGAATACGGTATCGTGTGGATAAAACCCAATCGGTCCAAGGCCGTTCAGTGCGGGATTGATTCCACCCATGGTCATATCGAGAATATGATCCAGTTTATCGATGGCAGGCTGCATTTCAGGGAAATTCTTCAGTCCATTTTTGAAACCGTTGATCGCTGCCACGCCAAACACGTCATTCTGGGCAAAAATACAGATTTGGGCCGGTTTGATGCCTGTTTCAGTCATGTCGGTGATCAGCGTGGCCACTTCATCGCTAGTGTTTGGACGATAGTTCAGTGTGTCTTTGTTACTGACATCGCCCAGCGTATAGAAACCTACGCTGGGTACCTGGTTGACTCTGAGAACCGGCATCAACTGGAGGGTTGGAAGCGCCCCAACATTGCCCAGCATCAGAAAAATTCCCTCGTCTATAATTTGATTGGCCGCTTGAATTGTGGTGACGGAGTCGCCTGAGTCATCCATTGCCTTGAATTCGATTTTTCGGCCTTGCACGACCTGATTTGCCAATGCGGCATCAATGCCTTTTTTCATACCAATTCCATAATACTGGTTATCTCCGGTTAAAGGCATTATGGCGCCGATGCGGATATGGGTATCGCTTATTCCAGGCCCAATCTCCGTCGAGTTGGCCTGCCCAGGAATGATGAGGCAGAAAGACAATAACAACAAGACGAGCAGTGAATATTGCCGTTTCCCTGTCTCAGTTATTACGCTGAATAAATGCTTATGCAGGCACATGATTTTTGGCTCCTGATTGGAGTAAAGACGGAAATAATCAAACAGGATTTCAGCTTGAATTCCGAGGTTTCCATGGATAAAAAAACGCCATGACCCAAATTCCAAGCATCGCCAAAATACAGCTAACATGTGACAACTTAATGATGCTAAATGAGAGTTTCAATCCGTATTGATAGTGTTATATATACGTTGTTAGTTGTTGGTATTTTCTTGATGGTGTAAATTTATCTAGTCATTTTTGAGATGACTGATACAACCTTCCACGAACTGCCCGATCCGTTCGAATGCTTCCCCGGCTTCTGGCAGGATCGGCCCGAATAAATGCCAGACGTGCAACATGTCCGGCCAGGTTTCCAGTTCCGCGTGGGAACCGGCGGTGCGGGCCTTGTTGACGTAGCATCGGGCATCGCCCAACATCATTTCAGCTTCGCTGACCTGGACCAATACCGGCGGCAGCCCCGACAAGTCGCCGAACACCGGTGAAACCAGCGGATTGGACGGGGCCATCCGGTTCATGCCCCAGATCATCAGCAGTTGGATCGGGCGCGGGATGCACAGGAACCCTTTCAGTCCGGGACCCAGCACCAAATCGGTCTTGAGGTTGCTCTTGAGCGTGGGACTGGACAGCGTCAAGTCCACCGTCGGTGATAGCGCGATTACTCCCTGCGCCGGACGCAAGCCCGCATCGCGCGTCCAGGTGGCCAACATCAGTGCCAAGCCGCCGCCGGCCGAGTCCCCGGCCAAGAACAATTCGCGGACGGGAGCCGGGCCGGTGGGCCCATGATCCAGAATCCAGCGATAACCGGTCTGGCAGTCGGTGTTGATGTCCCGGCGTGAATGCTCCGGCATCAGTCGGTAATCCAGCGCGAGGATCGAGGCTCCAGTGACTTGCGCCAGCTTGGTGGTGATTACGCGATGGCCGCGCGGGCAACCGCTGATGAAGCTACCGCCGTGCAAGTACAACAGGCGGCGATGCGGATCGAAATCCGGTGCCAGCACCCATTCGCCTGGCACGCCGTCGGCATCGACTTCCCGAAGTTGGTAATTTGTGCCGCCCACCAGCAGCGGTGGTTCGACAAAGCCTCGCGCCATCACTCGCCGGATGGTGGCTCGCCGCTGTTTCCTGGGAGCGGCGTGAATCTCGGCCGTGGCCTGTTCCAGCCGCCGCACAGCCTCCTGATGGGCGGGACTCGCCCGTTCCCGCGATCCAACCCGGCTATTCGGTGGCACTCGATCGTAATCGCGCAGCGTCGGACCCTGCAGAAAGACGCGGATGGATAGCCAGGCCACGAAAAGCACCACCAGCAAGGTCATCAGGACAATCCAGTTCAGCATCGGTTTTCCCTCCTTCGGTGTTCGGGGATGGTCGGTACCTGATCGTTGGTTGACATGATGGCTGCCATTGGAAGCTGGAGCGCCTGGTTCTGGAAAACGCTCGACATCCATTTCATTCCGGATTCCTTCGGTTCATTCCGGTGGTCGAACGGCATTCCCATCGGGGGAAGCCGCTGCTATTTGGGTCAAAACCGGGGTTCGAAACGCTTTGGCGCGCCAGTAATTGCGCAACGCGACAAAAATAGGTAGCGTACCGCGCTTCCCCACGGACAGCGACGACAATGCGACAACCCATCATGCGGATTGAATCCCCCCTGTGTCTATATACTGATGTAGTGCCGCCCGAGTGGATCGACTACAACGGTCACATGAACGTCGCTTATTACGTCCTGGCATTCGACCATGCCACCGACGCGTTCATGGACTATCTGGGCATGGGGCAGAATTACCGCGACAGCCGACGCTGCTCGGCCTTTGTCGTGGAAACCCATGTGAACTACCAACGTGAACTAGTGGCTGGCGATCCGATGCGGGTGACCACCCAACTGCTCGGTTTCGACAGCAAGCGCATTCACCACTTTCACCGTTTGTATCACGCCGATAAAGGGTTTGTCTCCGCCACCACCGAATTGATGGTGATCCATGTCGACATGGAGGAACGGCACAGCACGGCGATGCCACTGCCGGTGCTGGATCGCTTGAGCGCGTTGATGGCCGCTCATATCCAGTTGCCGCAGCCGCCGCAGTCGGGCCGGGTGATGGGGGTGAGAGCCAAGACACCGACCAGCCAGCCCGGCACGCCAACACTGCGTTGGCTATCCCGATGACCGGCTTCAGACACCCGCTCGGTTGATCGGTCAGCGCTCATTCAGTTTTTCTCGACTACGATGGTAAATAGCAGAATTATTCATCCATCTGAGGGGAGTGATGTCATGAATAGGGCGATACCTTCTTTATTGGCCGCAGTCATGCTCGGCGCGCCAGCGGTGCTGTGGGCCGGTCAGACGGCCGATGCGATGCTGGGCGGCGCGCTGGGTGGCGCGCTGGGCGCGGGCGTGGGTTCCGAATTGGGCGGGCGCGAAGGCGCGATTCTAGGGGGCGCGCTGGGCGGCGCGGCCGGAACCGCGATTACCACCAGACGTTACCGCCGGCCCGATGTCATCTATGTGGATCGGCCTGGCTATCGCGACTACGGTCCACCGTCTTACTATCGCCATCCTGGCCGGCACCGGGGGCACTACAAGCACCGCCACTATTACGATGATTGAGCGGGTGGTCGTTTCGACCCGCCGAGAACAGCCTGGTGGAGTCGGTTTTGGCTGCGCCGTGGGCAGGTTCTGGAAGCGATCCCGCAGCCATGACGGCAGGAATGGGTTCGGAGGGATTGCGCCGTCCGTCTCCGGTGCTTTGGCGCTAGCGTTCTAGCGTTCTAGCGTTCTGGGGTAGCTGTCGGGTCGAAGGGAACGGCTCTGGCATTGCTGGTCGAGTTGTGAGCGCCGGATCTGGAACGGGATCTGAAGCGAAAAACTCAGGGTTGACGGCAGATTTTTGTTATTCTCAAAACGTATCGAGCCCCTGTTTGCACCCAGAATCCTATCTTGACCGATTTTGCACAACGCGTCCTGCTGGCGGTAAGAAAACGCATATGGCTGGCCTTACCGCGACCGGAGGTTTGGTTGCCGGTCGCCGTGCGGGTGGCCAATGCCGTCTTGGTCATTCTACTGGCTGGTTCCCTGGCGCAATTGACTCTGGCCTTCCTGTCCGGTCGGTTTTCGCCGACGGTCCAACCGGTACCAGCGGGGGATGCATCCGCCGCCGAACCCGCAAGTTCCGTCAGGCAGGCTAATTACACCACCATCGCTGATTGGCATCTGTTTGGACAGATAAAGGCGAGCCAGCCGGTGGAAGTGCCTCCACCCGTCATTCCGGTGACTCCGCTCGACTTACACCTGGCTGGCGTGTTTTTCATCGAGCAGGGTGGCAGTAGGGCGCTGGCGCTGATCGCCGAAGGCAGTGGTCTGGAGCGCGGCTATCGCATTGGCGATTCTTTGCCCGGTGGCGCCCGTCTGGAACAGATCCAACGTGATCATGTGATCGTATCCCGTCAGGGCCGGCAGGAAGTGCTTAATCTCCCCAAGCTGGGTGTGGCTGTTCGCCCACCTTCTTCCGTTTCGGAAGAGTCGCTGCCGGTCGAGCCCATGCTCGAACCGGAACCCACTGGCGCCGTTGCACCTCAAGTGATCGATGCGACCGCCGTGACACAGCAGCTGCGCGATAAGGCGATGGTTCGGCCGCAAGTCCTGGAAAATATCGCTTTCGCCAGCCCCTATGTGCAAGACGGCCAGTTCATTGGGTTCCGGCTGCGGCCGGGGCGAGATCGGCGACTAATGCGGCAACTCAGTCTGAACAGCGGCGATGTGATTACCGAGGTCAACGGCATCCGCATCAACAATCCCATGCAGGGTTTCGCCATTTTACAGACTGTGTTGAGCGCCGATCAGATCAACGTGCGGGTGCTGCGCGGCGGCACCGAAATCCCCCTACTTTTTTCCCTGAACGGGCCAGTTCCCTGATAATCGGAGATTGGCGCCCAACGATCGGACCCCATAACGATGACGATGATCCACTGGCCCGACAGACCAATTTCCCGCAAGTGGCGCCCGCGCCTCGGGGTCCTGGGCGCGTTGCTGCTGGGCCTGTTGCTCACCGCGCCGGTGTGGGCCGCACCAGTGACCTTGAACCTCAAGGACGCTGACATCAATGCCCTGGTCGAGAGCATGTCGGTGCTGACCGGCAAGAATTTCATCGTCGATCCGCGGGTCAAGGGCCGGGTGACGATTATTTCCGCCAAACCGATGGACGAGAAGGAGCTTTACGAAGTATTTCTGGCGGTGCTGGGCGTGCATGGCTTCGCCGCCGTGCCCAGCGGCAAGGTGATCAAGATCGTGCCAGCGGCGGGGGCCAAGCAGGAGAGCATCCCCACCGTCGATCAGCGGCAAGACGTCGAGCCGGATCAGGTCGTTACCCGGGTCATCCAGGTTCAGAACGTTTCCGCCGCCCAGATCGTGCCGATCCTGCGTCCGTTGATCCCGCCACAGGGACATCTAGCGGCTTACACCCCCACCAATGTCCTGATCGTTTCCGATAGTGCCGCCAATGTCGAACGTGTTGCCAGCATCATCAGCCGGATCGATCTGGCCAGCAACGAGGAAGTGGAGATCGTGGCCTTGCGGCACGCCTCGGCCACCGAGGTGGTGCGGGTACTCACCGCTCTGGAACAGGGCAAGGCCCGCAACGATCCGGCCGCCACCGTCGGCACGCCGCCACGCATGGTGGCGGACGAGCGCACCAATAGCATTCTGTTGAGTGGGGACAAGTTATCACGGTTGCGGCTGCGGACCCTGATCGCCCACCTGGATACTCCGGTGGACAGCGGCGGCAATACCCAGGTTGTCTATCTGCGTTATGCCAAGGCCAAGGATCTGGTGACTGTCCTGCAAGGCGTCAGCAAAAATGTGAGCAGCGAAGCCGCGCGTAACGCGCCGGTGCCGGGTGGGCAAGCCGCGCCGCCGGGCGGTGGCAGTAGCGGAAGCAGCGCCAGCCTGGTGGATATTCAGGCCGACGAAGCAACCAACTCGCTAGTCATCACCGCGCCGCCGGAGGCCATCCGTTCGATCCGTTCGGTGATCGCCCAACTGGATGTGCGCCGTGCCCAGGTGCTGGTGGAGGCGGTCATCGCCGAGATCTCCGCCGAAAAAGCGGCCGAATTGGGCGTGCAATGGGTGATCGACGCCAGTTCGAATGGATTGGTCGGTTTCACTAATTTCGATGCTGGTACCTCCAGTCTGGCCAACATCATCGGGTTGGCGGCTCAAGCCGACAGCGGCGATTTAACCGCGATTTCGGCGGCGCGGGTCCCACAAGGAGCTCAGATTGCGGTGGGCGACTTCACCGGTAACAACCGCTTCGGTGCCCTGATCAGCGCCTTGGCGAAGGATGCCGATACCAATGTGTTGTCCACGCCGGTCGTGGTGACGCTGGACAACGAAGAGGCGGAAATTGTCGTCGGCCAGAACGTGCCCTTCGTGACCGGTACCTACACCACTTCGACCGGTGGGACCGACACGCAGGTGGGCAACCCGTTCCAAACCATCCAGCGTCAAGACGTCGGTATCACCCTCAAGGTCAAGCCACAGATCAACGAAGGCAACGCCGTCAAGCTGGAAATTTCTCAGGAAGTCTCCAATGTAGTGGCTTCGGCCAACGCGGCGACCCAAGGACCGACCACCAACAAACGGGCCATCAAGACCAACGTGCTGGTCGAGGACGGGCAGATCCTGGTTCTGGGCGGACTGATCGACGACCAGTTGACCGAGACCGCGCAGAAAGTGCCACTGCTGGGCGATATTCCGTTGTTGGGTAACCTGTTCCGCTACCGTAATACCTCCAAGCTCAAGCGCAATCTGATGGTATTCCTGCATCCGGTGATCCTGCGAGACCCGGCACAGGGCAATCTGTATACCAGTAGTAAGTACAGCTATATCCGTCAAGAGCAACTGGCGGCTCGCGATAAAGGTGTTTACCTGCTGCCCGACGTGCAATCGCCGGTGCTGAAGCCTCAGGAGGAAGTGAAGGTGCAAGGGACGATTCTGAACACGGAGACGGAAAAACCGCCGCCGCCGCCGGTCGTTCCGCCTGCCGCGAAATCGGCGGGCTTCGGGTTCAACAACCGATGATGGGCCAACCAGCCAGCGTCGAGTCCTTACCGGCCAGCGTGGACGAGGCTTTGGGCGTGCATCCCGCGTTGTCTTACGCATTTGCCAAGCGCCATGGTGTGCTGGTGGTGGACGAGGAGGACGGGAAGGTAACCGTCGTGTGTCGGCAGGGCGTCAGCACGCGCAGCTTGGCGGAATTGCGCCGCTTTCTGAATGCCCCGCTGCGACCGGTGCTGGTGCCAGCCGAGCATTTTGAACGGATGTTGCAGGAAAGCTACGAAGGCGACAGCGGTGGCGCGGCCCGCATGATGGAGGATCTCGGCGATGAAATGGACCTCAATCAGGTGGCGCAGAGCCTGCCCGAGCCGGAGGATTTGCTGGAAAGCGCCGACGATGCGCCGATTATCCGCTTGATCAACGCGCTGCTGACCGGGGCGATTAAGGAGAGCGCTTCGGATATCCACATCGAAACGTTCGAAAACCGACTACTGGTACGGTTCCGGGTGGACGGTGTGTTGCGCGAGGCATTGCAGCCACCACGGGCCATGGGGCCGCTGCTGGTGTCCCGGGTCAAGGTCATGGCCCATCTCGACATCGCCGAAAAGCGCCTGCCACAGGATGGGCGAATTTCGCTCAAGGTGGCCGGACGGCCGGTGGACGTGCGGGTCTCGACCTTGCCGACCGGCCACGGCGAACGGGTGGTGCTGCGGCTGCTGGATAAGCGCGAGGGCCGGTTGGATTTGCGCCATCTGGGCATGCAGGCGCACGATGAACTGCGCCTGCTGAAGGTGATCCATCGCCCGCACGGCATCTTGCTGGTCACCGGTCCGACCGGCTCCGGCAAGACCACCACCCTCTATGCCGGGTTGACCCAGCTCAACGACCGCAAGCGCAACATCATGACCGTCGAGGATCCCATCGAGTATTACCTGGATGGGATCAGTCAAACCCAGGTCAATACCAAGGTCGAAATGACCTTCGCTCGTGGTTTGCGCGCTATCCTGCGCCAGGACCCCGATGTGGTCATGGTCGGCGAAATCCGCGATCTGGAAACGGCCGAAATCGCGGTGCAGGCGTCGCTGACCGGCCATCTGGTGTTGTCCACCTTGCACACCAACAGCGCGGTCGGCGCCATCACTCGACTACGCGATATGGGCGTGGAACCGTTTCTGTTGTCCTCATCGTTGGTTGGGGTGCTGGCTCAGCGCCTGGTGCGCAAGCTGTGTCCGCACTGCAAGCAGTCGCATGTCGCCACCCCGGCCGATTGCGACGTGTTGTGCGTCGATCCTGCCGTGTTGCCGACGCTCTACGTTCCGGCCGGTTGCGGCCAGTGCAACCAGACCGGATTCCGAGGTCGCACCGGGATTTTCGAGTTGGTGGTGCTGGACGAGGCGATGCAAACCCTGATTCACGAGGGCAAGGGCGAGCAGGAAATGGAGCGCCATGCCCGCTTGTCCAGCCCCAGTATGCGCGATGATGGTCGCCGGCGGGTGCTGGCGGGCGATACCGCGTTGTCGGAGTTGATTCGGGTGACCAAGGAGGACTAGGTGCCCGCTTTTCAGTACAGCGCGCTCGACCTCAAAGGGCGCCAGCGCAAGGGTTTGATCGAGGCCGATACCCCCCGGTTGGCCCGGCAGGCGCTGCGCGAGCGGGGTCTGAACCCATTGGGAGTCGAGGAGGTGGCCAGTCGCGAGCGTCGGCGCGGTGGTCACTGGTGGAGCGGGCGGGTTCGGATCAACGCCACCGATCTGGCCTTGATTACCCGGCAATTGGCGACTTTGGTCGGTTCCGGCTTGCCGCTGGAAGAAGCGCTGGGCGCGGTGGCTCAGCAGGCCGAGCGGGCACGCTTGAGCGGTTTACTGCTGGCGGTGCGCACCCGGGTGCTGGAAGGCCACACGTTGGCGACCGCGCTCGGCGATTTTCCGCAGGTATTCCCGGAGCTGTATCGGGCCACCGTCGCCGCCGGCGAGCAATCCGGCCATCTTGATGTGGTGTTCGAGCGCCTGGCCGATTACACCGAGGCCCGCCAGCAGATGCGCCAGAAGGTCGGGCTGGCGTTGTTCTATCCCTTGCTGCTGACCGGCGTCGCCATCCTGATCGTCGCCGGCTTGCTGACCTATGTGGTGCCACAGGTCGTGCAGGTGTTCGGCAGCCTCAACCAGCAGTTGCCGGCGCTGACCCGTGGCCTGATTGCTCTCAGTGATTTCCTGCGCCAGTACGGTTGGCTGGTGTTGCTCGCGTTGGCGGCTGGCGCGGCTGGCTGGGTCTACGCGCTGCGTCGGGTCGGTTTCCGGCGGCGGGTGCATCGCGTGCTGCTGCGTTTGCCGCTGCTGGCGCGCTTGATCCGCGGGACCAATACCGCCCGCTTTGCCCGCACCTTCAGTATTCTGATGGCGAGCGGCGTGCCGGTGCTGGAGGCTTTGCGGATTTCCTCGCAGGTGCTCGGCAATTTGCCGATGCGGGAAGCGGTGGAGCAGGCGGCGGTGCGGGTCAAGGAAGGCGCCAGCCTGTACAAGGCGGTCAGCGCCAGCGGCTATTTCCCGCCGATGACCGTGCAACTCATTGCCAGTGGCGAGGCCAGCGGCCGCTTGGAGAACATGCTGGAACGGGCGGCGGTGCAGCAGGAGCGGGAGACCGAAACATTGATCGCCGCGTTGCTGGGGATTTTCGAACCCATGCTGATTCTGGTCATGGGCGGCGTGGTGCTGGTGATCGTACTGGCGATTCTGCTGCCGATCTTCGATCTCAATCAACTGGTGCACTGAGCGGCCGCTCGCAGCCCGTCGTAATCCAGGGTATGGGCGCGGGCGAAGCCGCCGATAAAGCGGATGCGGACCGGGATCAGGCGCAACAATAGGAAATCACCGAACTCGAAGCGCGGCACCGAAGCCGGTAACCGTTCCTGATAGCATAGTGCTGCCGACCGGTAGTCCGGGTGGTCGCGGGGAATGGTCGCGATTTCGCCCTGTATCGTTACCCGAGCCAGCGTCTGCGGATCTTCGTCGTCCCGTTCCGGTTCGCTGATCGTCAGCCCGGCGCGTGGGTGGGCCAGCAGATTGCGAGTGTGGGCGGACAGCGTGCTGAGGTGCAGCAGAAAACCGCTGCAATCCGGTTCCGGGACATAGGCGACCCAGGACGCATCCGGCCCATCTGGACCCTGAGTAGCGAGAGCCGCCCAGCGCCGGTTGCGGATCAGGGTTAGCATTAGTCGTTGTTCTTGAAGGTTCATCGGTCGCCACGTCCGGTCAGGGCGCCGCCCAATCCACCGCGCGGTGTTTCAGACTTCCCTGGTGCGCTTCCCATACCGGGGATAGCTCCCGCAGCCGGGTGACCGCCGCCGTTACCGTATCGATGGTGTAGTCGATTTCCTCGACGGTGGTGAAGCGGCCCAGACTGAAGCGGACCGCGTCACGCATCCGCATGGCATCGCAACCCATCGCCCGTAATACGTGCGAGGGTTCGTGGCTGGCGGAGGTGCAAGCGGAGCCGGTGGCAAGGGCGATCTCCGGCAGGGCGTCCAGTAGTGCTTCGGCGGCGATACCGGCAAAGCTGACGTTGAGGATACCGGCTACGTTCCGCTCAGGATGGCCGTTCAGTTCGACATCACCCAACGCCGCCAATCCTTGCCACAGTCGGTCGCGCAGCCGCCGGATGCGGGCTTGTTCGGCTTCCATCTCGACGCGGGCGATCCGGCAGGCTTCCCCCATGGCGACAATCTGATGGACGGGTAGCGTGCCGGCCCGTAACCCGCGTTCCTGGCCACCGCCGTAAAGCAGTGGTTCCAGCCGCACTCGAACCGGGCGCTGACGCACGACCAACGCGCCGATGCCTTTGGGGCCGTACAACTTGTGCGCACTGAGGCTCAATAGATCCACTGGCAGGGCTTGCAGATCGAGCGGCAGCTTGCCGACGCTCTGGGATGCGTCCACATGCAGCAGCGCGCCATGGTTTCGAACCAGCGCGCCGATGGTGGGCAGTTCCTGCGCCACGCCGGTTTCGTTGTTGACATGCATCAGCGAGACCAGCACGGTGTCTGGCCGCAGCGCCGCCGCGACTCGTTCCAGCGGAAGCGACCCATCCGAGTTCGGGTCGAGGTAGGTGATGGCGCAACCCTCGCGTTCCAACCGCCGGCAAACGTCAAGCACGGCCTTGTGTTCGGTCTTGCTGGTGACCAGATGTCGGCCCTTGCGGGCATAGGCGCGCATGACGCCAAACAAAGCGAGGTTGTTGGCCTCGGTCGCGCCGGAAGTCCAGACGATTGCGCCGGGGTCGATGTCGAGCAGGGCGGCGACATGCGTCCGGGCGGTTTCGACCGCCCGGGCCGCCGTTCGACCGAAAGAGTGGGTGTTGGAAGAAGGGTTGCCGAAGATACCGTCCTGACCGAGATGCTGACTCAGGGTGACGACAACCCGAGGATCCGTTGGGGTGGTTGCCGCGTAATCCAGATAAATCGGCAGTCGCATTACGGCATGGGGAAGCCGATCAGGCTACGGCCGAAGCCGGCACTCGTTCGCTGGAGCGATCGCGTCGGCGCGAGCCATTTTGGCGGCGCACCACTTCGCAGACCGCCGGACGTTCGACGAACTGCGCCAGGGTAATGCCTTCCAGAAAGGCGAAAATCTGCCGGCTGAGGTCGGTCCACAATTCGTGCGTCAGGCAGCGCCGGCCTTCCTGGCAGTTCTCATGCCCGAAGCAGCGGGTGGTGTCCAGCCGTTCGTCGACTGCGCTGATGATATCGGCAACAGTGACCTGATCGGGTGAACTTGCCAGCCGGTAGCCGCCACCCGGACCGCGCACGCCTTCCACCAGACTGCGCTTGCGCAGCTTGGCGAACAACTGCTCCAGATAGGACAGCGATATACCCTGGCATTGGGAAATCTCGGCCAGCGTGACCGGGCCATACTTGTCGTGAATGGCCAGATGCATCATGGCGGTAACCGCATAACGGCCTTTGGTCGACAGTTTCATGAGTATTACCCCGCAATTGGGCTGTACTGTGAGGTCAATTCCTGACTATTGAGTAAGGAAACTATATTAACCTATCGGCCTAGTCAACTAATTTGGAAAAATAATGCCTTGGGCGTTTCAATAGATCATGGATATTTTAGACGAGGTAGGCGGATTACCCAGTAAATCGATGGCCCTGGCGCAGGCAGTAGGTGAGCCATTTAAAAAGAAAACGGTTGGTTTGCCAACGAGCGTGAAGGTGTGTGCCGTCCGTTTGGTGGTTGAGATGGAAGTCGGCAATGAAGGCAGCGCGATGCCGCAAGTGCGCGGCCATCACCTCGGCCATCCGCGCATCGTGATAGATCCGAATATGCAGATTGGGTTCGGCGGTGACCGTGCCTTCGTTTTGGCGAAATTGGTACGTTAAAATCAGGTCACTGGTGTAACGACTACGCTTAAGAATTTGTAAGTGCAAATCCAGGCCTCCGGCTACCCGCGAGATACGCACGGTTGACGCAGGCGGCATGATCGGCAACAACCGGCGCAGGTTGATGTAGTTGCGCTCGTACAGATCCATCAGTGCCGCAAAGCTGCCCGGTGTGTCGTGCGCGAGCAATCCGGTCTGGGGATCGCGAAGTAGAATCATGAGCCTACACGCCAGGCAGAAGCAGGGATTCCAAACGCCAGCCAGCCTTGTCGCAACACAGTGCGCTGCCCTGTTCATGCCAGTCGCCCAGCACCGCCCGCCGCGCGGGCCGTCCGTCCAGCATCCATTGGTGGATGGCGGGTCGGTGGGTGTGACCGTGGATCAGATGGTCAACGCCGTGCGTGCGCAGCGCGTGTTCCACCGCCACGGGGTTGACGTCGGTGATCTCGGTGCCTTTCGCTTGGGTGGCCTGCCGGCTGGTTTCCCGCAACTGGCTGGCCAGCATCCGCCGTTGCGCCAGCGGCCGCGTCAGCAAACCCGCCTGCCAGGCCGGATTGCGGACCTGGGCGCGAAACGCCTGGTACTCGACATCGTCAGTGCACAGCGTGTCGCCATGCAGCAGCAGCACGGGTTCGCCGACCAGCTCGATCACCACGCTCTCCGCTAATAGTTGGATTTGGCTCGCCGATGCGAAACCTTGGCCAACCAGGAAATCCCGGTTGCCGTGCAGAAAGTAGGTCGGCACGCCGGATTCGACCAGCGCGCGCAGCGCGCCAGCGACAGTATGCCCAAGCTCCGCGTCGTCGTCATCGCCGATCCAGGCCTCGAACAAGTCGCCCAGGATATACAGCGCATCGGCCCGCCGAGCGCGCCGTTCCAGAAAATCCAGGAACAGCGAGACGATGGCGGGCCGGCGCGGATCCAGGTGCAGGTCGGAGATGAACAGCGTGGCCATGAGAACTATTCGCCGACGACTTCGACTTTGGTGATCGTGATGTCCTCGGCTGGCACGTTTTGGTGACCACGCCGATTGGTGGTCGGCGCGGCGACGATCGCATCGACCGCGTCCATGCCGGCCACAACCCGTCCGAACACGCAATAACCCCAGCCCTGGCTGGTCGGACTGCGGTGGTCGAGGAAGTCGTTGTCCTTGACGTTGATGAAGAACTGGGCAGTAGCGGAGTGTGGGTCGCTGGTACGCGCCATGGCGACGGTGCCCACCTGGTTTTTCAGGCCGTTTTCGGCTTCGTTGCGAATGGGAGCGCGAGTCGGCTTTTGACTCATGTCCGCTTCAAGGCCGCCGCCCTGAATCATGAAATTAGGAATCACGCGATGAAACAAGGTGCCTTCGTAGAATCCGTCGCGGGCGTACTGCAAAAAGTTGGCGGTCGTGGCCGGAGCGTGGGCGTGATCGAGTTCGATGCTGATGATGCCGAATCGGGTATGCAGATTGACCATGATGGCTGCCTCACTGTTTGGCGGGTTCGGGCGCGGTGGACGGCGCGGGAGCTGGGTTCGGCGTCGCGGGGAACGATGCGGGCGTCGGAGCGGGTAGCAACGTAACGGATTCGATGAGCACCGGAGTTACCGGTACATCACTGAATCGGCCGCCGGGACCACCGGGGCCGGTGGGTACCTGACGGATCTTGTCCACCACGGCCATGCCGTCGATGACCTGACCAAACACCGTGTAGCCCCACCCTTGCGGGGTTGGGGCGCGATGGTCGAGAAAGTCGTTGTCCTTGACGTTGATGAAGAACTGGGCGGTGGCGGAATGGGGATCGCTGGTACGCGCCATGGCCACCGTGCCGCGCCGATTCTTGAGTCCGTTGTTGGCCTCGTTCGGCACCGGGGCGCGGGTCGGCTTCTGCTGGAAGTCGGGAGTAAAGCCGCCGCCCTGGATCATGAAGCCGTCGATGACCCGATGGAAGATCGTGCCGTTGTAGAAACCGTCGCGGGCGTAGGCGAGGAAGTTTTCCACCGATTTCGGGGCTTTCTCGTCAGCCAATTCCAGAGTGATGGGACCCATGCTGGTGTCCAGCCGGACTTGGGTGCCGGCCTGGGCGGCGGTGGCCAAGCCGAGAACGGCGGCGGCCACTAACGAAAGTCGTTTGTGCATGCGGTAATCGCCAAGTTGTGGGAATGACGGGATCATGATAATCGGCTGGCCGGCATGCCGCCAGATTTGGCGGCTGTCGGCGCTTTCCGGTACCATGATTTCACTATGACCACCCAGACCGTCAAAACGCGCTTTGCGCCCAGTCCGACTGGTTACCTGCACTTGGGCAACATCCGCACGGCACTGTTCAACGCACTGTTGGCTCGGCGCCAGGGCGGTCGGTTCGTGCTGCGGATCGAGGATACCGACCGGGAGCGCAGCCGTCCGGAATACATCGCGGCATTGCTGGACGATCTGCGCTGGTTGGGGTTGGACTGGCAGGAAGGCGCGGGAGTCGGTGGTCCCCATGCGCCTTACGCTCAGTCGGAGCGGACTGCGGTTTACGCTGAATATTACCAGCGGCTGGATGCGGTCGGGCACGTCTATCCTTGCTTTTGCACCCCGGCGGAGCTGGCGCTGAGCCGCAAGGCGCAACAATCCGCCGGTCAGCCGCCGCGCTATGCGGGTACCTGCGCCCATTTGAACGAAGTCGAACGGTGGGCACGATGGGGGCGGGGCTTGCAACCGACGCTGCGCTTCCGGGTGCCGCCGGGGCGGACGGTGGAATTCACCGATCTGG
>DAOTGT010000010.1:0-3211 GCA_035447285.1 Candidatus Competibacter sp. | reverse complement strand
CCGACGCTGCGCTTCCGGGTGCCGCCGGGGCGGACGGTGGAATTCACCGATCTGGTGCGCGGCCCGCAGCGTTTTGCCAGCGACCACATTGGCGATTTCGTGATCCGCCGGGCCGACGGTGGCGCCCAGTTTTTCTTCGTCAACGCCGTGGATGATGCCCTTATGGGAATTACCCATGTGCTACGCGGCGAAGACCATCTGACCAACACCCCACGCCAGTTGCTGTTGCTGGAAGCGCTGGGTCTGCCAGCTCCGGAATACGGCCACATGGCCTTGATCGTCGGGGCGGCCGGTGGGCCGCTGTCCAAGCGCGAAGGCGACTTCAGCGTTCGCGAGTTGCGGGCCGCCGGCTATCTGCCGGAGGCCTTGTTGAACTATCTGGCCCGACTCGGCCATCGCTACGAGCACGATGAGTGGATGGAGCCAGCGGAACTGGCGGCCGGGTTTGCCGTGGCGCATCTGGGGCGCGCGCCGGCCCACTACGATGAGGCCCAATTGCTGCACTGGCAGACTGAGGCGGTGGGGCGCGCGGCGCCGGAACGATTGTGGACCTGGATGGGGTCGATGGTTCACGAGCGGGTGCCGCCCGATCGACGGGAGGAATTCATCGCTGCGGTGCGGCCCAATACCCGCTTTCCCGCCGATGCCGTTTTCTGGGCGAACCGGCTGTTCGGTGGAGATTGGGCGCCGAGCGACGACAGCCGAACAGCGATCGCGGCGGCGGGACCGGCGTTTTTTGCTCAGGCATTGGTTGCGTATGCCGAGTACGGCGCGGTCTATCGACCTTTGGTCGAAGACTTGAAGCGGCGTACCGGCGCAAAAGGGAAAGACCTGTTCATGCCGCTACGGGCGGCGCTGACGGGCGAGACCCATGGTCCAGAATTGGCACGGGTTTTGGCCCTGCTGCCGCCTGATGTCGCGCGGCGGCGGTTGGAAGCCTGTTGTTGATCCTGGCGGCTGTTTTCGGAGTGATCCCGTCTCGCTCTGTTCCGACCGACCTTAATATCGTCGAGATAACCGTTTATGTTGCAGATTTTCAACAGCCTGACCCGTCAAAAAGAACCGTTTCACCCCATCGAGCCGGGCAAGGTGCGGATGTACGTGTGCGGCATGACCGTCTACGACTACTGTCATGTCGGTCACGCGCGGGTCATGGTGGTGTTCGACGTGGTGTTGCGTTGGCTGCGGGCCAGGGGTTACGACGTGACCTATGTGCGCAACATTACCGACATCGACGATAAGATCATCCATCGTGCCCAAGAGAACGGCGAGGATTTTCATGCCCTGACCGAGCGCTTCATCCAGGCCATGCATGAAGACCTTGATGCGCTGGGCATTCTACCGCCGACCCAGGAGCCGCGTGCCACCGAAGCGATGGCCGACATGATCGCCATGATTCAAACCCTGCTGGACAAGGGTTTCGCCTATGTCGGCGCCACCGGTGACGTGTATTACGATGTGAGCCGGTTCGAGCGCTACGGGCAATTGGCCAACAAGAAGCTGGACGATTTGCGGTCGGGAGCGCGAATCGAAGTGGAAGAGGCCAAGAGCGATCCGCTGGACTTCGTGCTGTGGAAAGCCACCAAACCGGGTGAACCAAGTTGGAGCGCGCCGTGGGGTGCGGGCCGACCCGGCTGGCATATCGAGTGCTCGGCGATGTCTACCCATTGCTTGGGCGAACATTTCGATATTCACGGCGGGGGCATGGACCTGAAATTTCCCCATCACGAGAACGAGATCGCCCAATCCGAGGCGGCCAGCGGTCATCGTTACGTTAATTTCTGGATGCATAACGGCTTCGTCCAGGTGAACGAAGAAAAAATGTCCAAATCGTTGGGCAATTTTTTTACCGTGCGCGAGGTATTGCAACGCTACCAACCGGAGGTGGTGAGGCTGTTCATTCTGGCCAGTCACTACCGGGGTCCGCTGAACTACGCCGACGAAAATCTGGATCATGCCAAGGCTTCGCTCAACCGCTTGTACACGGCGTTGCGTGGTTTGCCGATCCTGGACGTTTCAATCGACGAGGGCTGGCGCGCCCGGTTCGAACAGGCCATGGACGACGACTTCAATACGCCCGAGGCGCTGGGGGTCCTGTTCGAGTTGGCGCGTGAAATCAATCGCCTACGAGACGAAGATGAGGCGGTGGTAGTGCGTTTGGGCGCTAGTCTGCGGCAGTTAGGCGGACTGCTTGGAATATTGCAGACCGAGCCAGATACTTATTTGCAATCAGGCGGCTTTAAGGTTTACTACGCAGACAGCTTAAGTTTTACTACGAAAGATGCAAATGCTTCCTTTGCCGGACGTGTTGAATACTCACCCGAGCGGATCGAAGCTTTGATCGCCGAACGCGCCGCCGCGCGCAAGGCCCGGAACTGGGCGGAAGCGGATCGGGTTCGGAATGTGTTGCAGGAGGCTGGAGTCGTCCTGGAGGACACCCCGAAAGGAACGATCTGGCGGCGAAATTGAAGAAGCAGCTTGACGTCGACGCTAGCCAAAAATATAATTTCGAATCCTGCACGGAAACGCGGGTCGCCAATGTCGGCTGATCGCGAACGGGGTATAGCGCAGTCTGGTAGCGCACCTGCTTTGGGAGCAGGGGGTCGTGGGTTCGAATCCCTCTACCCCGACCATATACGGGCCGGGCGTCCTGTTAGGCTGTTTCCCCGCGGCAACGCGCCCGTAGCTCATGTGGATAGAGCATCAGCCTTCTAAGCTGAGGGTAGCAGGTTCGAGTCCTGCCGGGCGCGCCAAATCCCGGCGAGGTTAATGCGGATGCAATGGTGGGCGTAGCTCAGTTGGTAGAGCCCCGGATTGTGGATCCGGTCGTCGTGGGTTCGAGTCCCATCGTCCACCCCAATCGATCTTGGATTTTCGGGATGGCTTGCAATCCCGTTAAGGTTCTTCTGGGCCGTTAGCTCAATTGGTAGAGCAGTTGACTCTTAATCAATTGGTTGTAGGTTCGAGTCCTACACGGCCCACCATCTTTATTCAGACATCCAGCGTTGCCACAGTCCCCGCGCCATCCCATGCCGAGCGAAAACCCGCTCCCTGTCTTGGGTGGCGTGTTGTCCTGTATACTCGTGGCCAGCGGCGGCAATCATGACGTTGGGCGGGGTTCTTTTCGCCGTTGTTCCACGGCGACGCTGTCTTCTCGCGAAAGTGGCGGAACTGGTAGACGCGCTGGATTTAGGTTCCAGTGGGGTAACCC
>DAOTGT010000009.1:0-33710 GCA_035447285.1 Candidatus Competibacter sp. | reverse complement strand
CTGCACTTGGTTGCCTTCCTCATTTGGACTCGATGAAATGTCAACAGAACCTAGCACTTGAGGGTCGGTGATGCGCCGCCGCAGCTTGGCTTTGAGAACGGCATGATCGATGGAGGGAAAGTAGCGGCGGATGTCGAGCTTGAGAACGTAGGGGTAGCGTTGCGCCCAGCGTTGGTAGCGGTCCACGGCGGCATGGGTGCCCTTGCCCCGGCGACAGGCGTAGGAGTCGAAGATGAAGGTACGGTCCAGCGGCGGTTCGATGATGTTCATGACGGCGTGATGCACCACCCGGTCGCGGAACGGGGCGGCGGCGATGAGGCGGGGCTTGCGTTCGTAGAGGGTGAACAGCCGGTAGGCGCCAGGTTGGTAGGAACCCTCGGCCAGCTCCCGTTGCAGCGCCAGCAGTTCCGGTTCCAGGGCCAGCTCGAAGGCGACCGCGCCGGGACTACGGGATTTGCCGCGCCGGGCTTGTCGCCAAGCTCGCCACAGGTTGTCGAAACCGATCAGTTGCGGCCAGAGGTCGTGCAGGCGTTTCATGGTGCGGCGGTCCGGGAGCGCAGCCAGCCGCCGATCTGCCGGCCGAGGTCGTCCATCAGCCGGGCGCCGTGTTCGTAGCGCTTGAGCGGGATGACCCGCAGTTCGTGGGCCAGCCGCCACAGGTGGCGTTCGACTTCCAAAGTGCGATTGGCCATCGCCAGCGCCGCCCGTTTTTCCCGGCTGTAGGCGGCTTCGACCAACGCTTCCAGCACCCGCAACAGGCTGCTTTCCAACCGCTCGCCCAAGGTGAAACGCCGGGCGCGGGGGAACAAATCCAGTTGTGGAATCAGCCAGACCAGCAATTCATGGCAGGCTTGCACCGCCCGAGGCACTGCATCACGGGCATTTTCATCGGTCATTGTGGATAACTTTTTCAAAAAAATCGCCCGCGCTTCGCGCGGGGATAAAGGGTAAAAGGATAAAGATAAAAGAGTTATAAGGATCTGGCGAGGCGAAAACCCCGGAAGAAGCTGCGGTACGACGGCGAGCTCCAGTTGCGGAAGGCGGAACGCACCCTCGCGGGAGTGCTGTTCCAGGAGCCGCCCCGCACCGCCAGGGGGCCAATTGTATCTTTATCGGCGCACTTTAGCTCCACGCCGTCGTAGTCTTTGGTATAGGCTGAGCAGGTCCATTCCCACACGTTCCCCACCATGTCTTTCAGACCCCACGCATTGCCTTCAAAGGAACCCACCAGGGCTGTGTTGACATTGAAATCCGTACAGTTATGTATCGTCCAATTTGGAAATATCTGCTGCCCTGTCCTGTCAGCCACATTAGCATATCGACAGGCTTGATTCGGGTCATCGTTCCAGTACCGCGCCGTCTCCGTTCCCCCCCGCGCCGCATATTCCCATTCCGCTTCCGTCGGAAGACGGTATGTTTGACCCGTTTGGTCAGAGAGCCACTTCACATAGGCGTTCGCATCGTTCCAACTCACGCAGACCACCGGGTGATCGTCTCCTTGCTGGAAATTGGGATTCTTCCAGTCATAGCCTGCCCGGTAATCGTATTTCCATTCGCTCCCTTCCCGGTAGGTGATAAAACAACCGTCGTCACCCTCCGCGTTCTTCTCGGCATCCGTTTTGTACCCAGTTGCCTCTATATACCGCCGGAATTCCCCCACTGTGACTTCGTGGCGGCCGATCCCAAAAGGTTCTTTCACACAGACCTGATGTTGGCGCTCATCGGTGTCCCGACCCGCTTCGGTTGCCGGGCTGCCCATCGAAAAGCAACCTGCATCAATGAACACCATTGCCGGTCCATCGCTGTTGTCGTCTTTCAGCCGGTCGCGTTCCAGCACGTCGCCCGATTTCCGCTTACGTTCCAACCAGAGTGTCACTGGACGGTGTTGTCCCGGTTTAAGCGAGAATGATTTCTGGTTTGGCTTGTAACCTTCCAGCATCGCTTCCACCGATACGATTGCTTCATCATCGCGTTCGATGGTTTTCGGTGCGGGACCAAGTTGGATATTGTCGACCCAGATCGTTGCTCCCGGTGGTTCAGTGCTGATCTCCAGAGTGCCTTTGACTGGCGGAACTGGTGGTTGGAGGACAACAGGTTTAGCGATGGAAGGTGGCGGTTTTGGTGCGGTCCCGTTGGAACCAATCAACCACCACCCGCCCCAAGCTAGAATTACAAGCAGCAGAGCAATCGCGGCGGCTAGATAGTTGAACTTTGACGCTTCTTGCGCGTTTGGAGGCGGGTTGTCTGGTTCCGCCTTCAATGTGGCTTCGAGCTGTTGCTTGAATTCCAGAGCTGATTGCAGGCGTTTTTCCTGCTCCACCGCCAGGGCACGGCGCAGGATGTTGTCGAAAGCGGGTGGTAGGGTAGGGACATAGTGCCGGGCCGGCTTGAGCGCGTCGCTCTGTTTGCGATTCGGCGCGGGCGGTGGAGCATGTCCGGTCAGAAGAAAATAGAGCGTGGCCGCCGCGCCATACACATCGGTCCACGGGCCTTGCTTACCCTGAACATGTTGCTCGAAAGCCGCATAGCCACTGCTATAAATCGCCAGGCTGCTATGGCGGCTGCGGTCGCTGACCACTTGCCGGGCCGCGCCGAAGTCGAGCAGGATGATCTGACCCTGGTGCGTGCGATAGAGGTTGCGCGGCTTGACGTCCCGGTGCAAAAAACCCTGATCGTGCACTGCCTGCAAACCGTCCAGCACCGGTAGCAATACCTGGATTGCCTCGCGCCAAGGCAATTTCCTGCCCGGTTTCCGGGTCAAGAAATCGTGAATCGTTTCGCCTTCGTAGTAATCCATCACCAGATAGGCGGTGGCGTTCATCTCGAACAGATTGAGCACCCGCACCAGGTTGGGATGCTTCAATTGGGCCAGGGTGTGTGCTTCCTTGGTGAAGGCCTTCAGGCCATGGCTGAACAATTCCGCGTTTTCCCGCGAGTTCAGGACCAGCGTTTTCCGGTCGTCGGCTCGGCTCACGAAATCGCTCGGGAAATACTCCTTGATGGCCACTTCCATGCGCAGCTTCAGATCGAAGCCGCGATAGGTGATGCCAAAACCGCCCTGTCCCAGCTTCTGGCCGATCACATACCGCTTTAATTGCGTCTGTACGGGTAACAGCGACAGCGGGCGCAAGCCCCTGGGGTTGTATCCGCAGCGTGGACATTCCTCGTCCGTTGTCGTGCGTTTACGAAAACATCCTGGACATTCCATGTTGTTTGGTGACATCGATACCATCCCTCTGGGGAATTTCTAACACTCTATTTTCATTATGCTTTAACAACAGGGCTCATTGGAATGCCGTCGCGCGTTATCCTCGTCTACTCGATTTAAACCGAAAAACCCAATGGGAATCGGTCTGTGGTTGCGGGAACAGCTTACCGTCCGTGCGCCGCCGGGCGCGGGCCGATCCCTGGCCCGGCAATCCGGCCTGTTCTTCGGCTCACTCCACCTTCACCGTCCCCATCGACCCGCGCCCGAACTGCCACGGTTTGTACATATCCTCCACGTACACCGCTGGTTGCTGGTAGACGCCGGGCGTCACCGCCCGCGCCAGATAGGCTAGGGTGAATTTCCGCTTGTCACCCGCATCGAGATCCAGCGCCGCAACGAATCGATCGTCTCGAATCTCGGTATGCAGCGTCTCGCTCAGTTCCGGCAGCCAGCTCAGTTCAGCGGTCGAGGCGTTGTGCGCCAGCCGGGCATTCTCGATTTCCAGCCCCGCCGGCAGCAGATCCACCACCAGCGCCTGCTGTTGCTCCGTACCCATCACCTCACCGGTAATTACCGCCACCAGCAGATCGTTTTGGCGGATCTGGGCCGGGTCCACCTCTTTACCGGTCCGAGTGTAATAGCGGCGGCTGATGGTGAAACCTTCTTGGGTCGGTGGTTGCGGTGCGACCGGCACCCCGCTTCGGTTCAGGGTATACCAAGCGGCTTGTGTACCCTGGTTGGTCACGGTCAGCCCCTTGGTCAGCGCCTCGCTCGCCAGCGACTGGTAAAACGGATCGGCGGTCGTTGCCCGTCCGTCCACCGCCAGTTGCAGTTGCCCCGGCTGTTGCAACAGTGCCCGAGCCGCCAGTAGTAACCAGGCCTGTTCTTGGGTACTGCTGTAGCGACGGGTGTTGAAGTCGGCGGCCACCTGATCGGCCAAATCCGGCACCCGCTCCGGCAGCAGTTTCACTTCGGCCAGCAGCGCCAGCACCGCCGCCCGGTCGCGTAAGGGACTACCGTAATCGCGTGTCCACGTCCGTTCGGTTCGGTTCAGCGCGGCGGTGAAGGCTTCCCGCGCTCGACCTAACTCACCGTAGCGGGCCAGCGCCGCACCCAGTTGAGCTTGCGCCAGCGCGTTCGGCAGTTTCTGCAAGTAGTTATCGTGTAGATAGCGCAGGTCGCCGATGGCTGCCTTCTGCACCCGCGCCAGCACGTACAGGTTGTAGGCCCGCCAACCGAGATGTTCGGTATCGAAGTCGCCTTCGTTCACCCGCTCCTGCAAGCGTTTCAAGCCGCTTTGATAAGCCGCTTCCGGTACCAGATACTGTTCCTGTCGGGCGCGAACCAGGAAATCCATGGCGTAGGCCGACAGCCAATCCTCGATCTCGTTACTGGGACTCCATAGCCCGAAGCCGCCGCCGGCATCTTGCAAGCTCAGGATACGCTGAATCGCTTCTTGGACCCGCGCCCGCAGGCCGGCTTCGGTGGCGTTTTGGCCGACCCAGGCTTGAGCGACTTGATTGAAGTACAGCAAGGGCAGGGCGCGGCTGGTGGTTTGCTCCAGACAGCCGTAGGGATAGCGATCCAGTTCGGCCAGCAGTTCGGGGACATTGAGGTTGGGCCGGCTGGCGACGCTCAATTGCGCCTGTCCGGTGCCGGGCAGATAGTCGTTCAACGCCTCGCCGCCGAGTCGCAGCGTTTCGCCGGGATTCAGGCGTTGCGCGGCACGGTTGCTGACGATGGTCTGGGCCGGTCGCACTCCGATATCGGCTTTCCGCGTCAATTGGAAGTCGTTCGGTCCCGTGATCTGTAAGTGAACCTGGCCCTTACCCGGTTGCAAACCGTGCAAAGTGAAGGTCCGACTGTCCTGGTTTTGAGTGGCGGAATCGGTCACCGTGAAGGTGAAGGTTGCCGGTTCGTCCACCGCCACCGCGCCATCGGCGCTCAGGCGCAGTTGATAATCGCCCGGCGGGGCACTCAGGTTCCGCACGGTCACGGTGATCCGGCTGTCGTCCTCCGGTGCCAGGAAACGCGGCAGGTAGACTTGCGCCACCAGCGGGTCGCGCACCAGCGGTTTGGCTTCGGTTTGGCCGACCCGATTGCGGTCCCAGGCCACCGCCATCAACCGCAATTGGCCGTTGAAATCGGGCAGCGCCAGCGGCACGCGCGCCCGCCCGTCGCCGTCCAGCGCGACCGGTCCCGAGAACAGTGCCAGGGTTTTCACCGTGCGGATGCCGGAGGCGTCCAGTTGCCGGCTGCCGGCGTCGCCGCCGGCCCGGAGCTGGCCCGGTCGCCCGCCGGCTTCGATCAGTTTTCCGTATAGATCCAACACCTGCATGCTCAGCCGGCGCTTGCCGAGGAAGTATTGCACCGGGTCCGGCGTGGCGAAGTCAGTCAGTTGCAGGATGCCTTCGTCCACCGCCGCCACCGTCAGCCAGGCCGGCTGGCCGGCGTCGAGTCCGGTAACCGTAACCGGCAGTTCCACGGTCTGGCGCGGCTTCCATTCGGTCGGTGCGTCGAGGGTGACGGTCAGGGTGCGCGGTGCGGGGTCCAGTCCCACCCAGGCCACGCCGATGGCCCGGCCCGGTCCACGTTGCTTGGCGCTGTCCGCCGGGCGGAACGCGGTGGCGGCGATGTACACACCCGGACCCCATTCGGCGGGAATCGGCAGTTCCACCGTCGCGCCATCGGCGCCGGCGCTGACCGTCTTGCTCAGCCACAGCCGGTCGCCGACCACGTTCAGCAGCACCTCGCCGGCGAAGGGCGCGCGCACGAAGATCTTGGCGGTTTCGCCGGCCTGGTAGCGCGGTTTATCCAGCGTCACCTTCATCTGGTCGGGAGTGTCGCCCTCGCTGGGGGTTTCGAACCAGCCGGCGGTGAAGCGTACGCTGGAGGCGACGCCGGTGGCCGGATCGAGCACGTCCAGCCGGTAATGGCCCCAGTCCAGCCCTCGCTGGGTCACCACGGTCGGCTGGCCGGCGGTGAGGTTCAGAGTCTGACCGCCAGCCGGTGTGCTGTCGCGGATGATCAGCTTGTAGTTCCAGCGACCTTCGTCGTGATACCAATAATACTGATAGTCCTCACGCACCAGTTCGGCGCGCAGCCCGTTCTTGGCCAGCGGCTGGCCCAGCGGATCGAGTGCGATCACCTCGAATACCGCGTCCTGGCCGGTCTGGACGCCGCCGTCGCCGAAGCGCGGCTTGATGCCGATGGCGAAAGGTTGGGTCCGATAGGGTAGATCCAAGCTGCGGTTTACCGGCCGCCCGCCCGGTTCGAACAGCGATACCCGCACCTTGGCCAGTAACGGTCGGCTGGTGTCGGGTGTCTGTTCCAGCTCGATCGACGCCTGCGCCTTACCCTGGGCGTCGGTGCCGGCCAGCGCCACTGGGAAACGTTGCGCGGTCCAACTGTCCTGCGCTAATCCGAAACGGTAGCCGGGGAAAGTTGGATAGGGGTTGGCGTCCTCGTCCAGTACCAGTTCGGCTTCCGCCTTGAGATTGGCGGCCGGCGCGCCATACAGGAAGCGGCCGTCGATGTCCACCACTGCTGGCTCGCCCGGTTTCAGCACCGTCGCCGTCGAGTTCAGCGCCAACTTCAACTGCTGCGGCACGAAATCCTCGACTTGAAATTTCAGTTGCCCAACGGGTTCGCCCTTGGGGTCGGTATAGGCCTTGACCGTCCATTCGCCGGTGCGAGCGTTCAGCGGTAACGGCAACTGGACATGGTAGCCACCCAACGCCGGGTTGCTCGGCCGCAACTGGGCGATTTCCACCGTATCCGGGCGGAACACCTTCAGGGTCAGCGGCGTTTCGGAGAGAGCGTAACCGCGGCTATCGCGCGCCAGCGCCATCAACTCCACCGTCTCGCCGGGCCGGTAGACTCCGCGCTCCGTATATAAGAAGGTATCCACCGACCCCGGCGCGGCGCGGCCTCCGACGCCCCGGTCGCTGAGATCGAAGGCGGGTTTGGTCAGGTCGAGAAAGTTGTAGTCGCCCTTGCCGAAGGCCATCAGCGCCGCTGGTTCGCGACCGCCGGCGCCACGTAGCAGACCCGGATCGAGCCGGGCATAACCTTGGCGGTCGGTAACCGCCTTGCCCAGTTCGCCATTGTTGCGGGCGTATAGCCGCAGTTCGATGCCCGGTAGCGGCTTGGCGCCGGCCAGCGAGCGGGCGAACACATGCAGGCCATCGTCGCCGCGCAGGGTGAACAGCCCGATATCGGAGACCACCAACCATTGCGTGGCCCGGTTCTCGTAGCTGTCCGGGTCCTGACTGACCGGCTCGGCGGAGACAATGTAAATGCCCGGTTGCGGGTCGCGTAGGATCTCGCCGATTGGGATGGCGGTGGTGATTTCCTGGTTGCGCTCGCCGGTGGCCAAAGTTAGGGTTCCTTCCCACACCTGCTCGCCGGATTGCTTGGCGATGGCGTTGAGATCGTAGCCATCCAACAGGTTGGTGATGCGACGGTTTTCGATCTCCCGCAGCAGGTTGCGGTCGTTGATCCGCAGCACTCGCAGCCGCGCCGCGTCCAGGTTGACGCTGGTCAAGGGTAGATGTTGGCCGTCGGTCTTGGGTAGTACGTAGGTCGCGCCCCGGAAACCCAGGGTCGGTTCACGATCCTCGACCTTGGCGGTGAACTCCTGACTGGCGCGGGTTTTCTCACCGGTGGCGGAGGGAATGCCGGCCCGGGCGGTAATGGTGTAGTTTTGGCCGTGGCCGACCCCTTCCACGCAGAGTTGCTGTTCCTTGGCGCTGACGACCATCTGGATGGCGGGTTGGACGAGCAGGTAATCCTCATAATGAATGCGCCGGTCCTTGGCCAGCTCGTCGGAGAAGTTCAGGCAGATTTTCGGCGCGGTGCTGTCGGATTCGACCGAAACACCCTTGATCTGGAAGGCGTTGGCGTCGGCCAGTTCCTGATAACGCTTGGCGATGCGCGGGTTGTCTTCCAGTTCCAATCCCTCGCGGAAAGCGGCCATGGCTTGCTTGGACGACTGACTCTGGTCGTACAGTTCACCCAGCCAGAACAGGGCGCGGGCGCGTTCGAACGGCGCGCGCGCCGCCTGAAGGGCGTTCCAGGCCGCCTGTTGGGTGCGTTCCCGTGCCTGCTGCTGGGTTTGCGAGTCTTTGCTGCTTTGCGCCAAAGCGCGCCATGCCTGACTCAGATCCAGCCAAACCGCCGCCGACGCGCCGGCGGCCAGGGCGGTTTCGTAGCGCTCGATGGCGTCGGTCAAACTGTGTTGCCGGACCAGTTGCTCGGCCTGTTGCGTCAGCGTGGCGGCTGGCTGACCCGCAGGGTTGCGGTTGTCGCGAATGGATTGCAGATACTGGGCGGCGGTCACCGCCAGTGTCGGATCGTCGAAGGCGTGGGCGCCGACCGACAGCAGTAGCGCCAGCAGGAAGAACGGCAACGAGAAACGACGCATCGCGGACTCCTTGAAATCATGACGGCGAGGGTGATTGGGGCGAGCGTGTTCCGACGCTTGCCCCGATCGCGGGCTATGCTTGATCGTATTGATGATAGCGGGTTCCAGGGCGGCCGGGTGGGCGCGAATGCGGCTTTCGCCCCTGCCTGGCCGGTGGGGTTCACGAGAGATTTGCGACTGCGATGGATATTCCAGTGGAACAAGGATTGATACTTATGAAAAAATACGATGAATTATTCATTGCAGCCTATCGGTTTCCAACCGTGATTGATTCGGAGGGTTATCGGCCGAACGTTGGCATCATTCTGTGTAACGAAGAAGGGCGCCTTTTCTGGGCGAAGCGGATCGGGCAGCGGTCCTGGCAGTTTCCCCAGGGTGGCATCCAGCGGGATGAATCGCCCGAGCAGGCCATGTTTCGCGAGCTGGCCGAAGAAGTTGGCCTGCGGCCGGAGCACGTTCAAGTGATCGGCTGCACCAAGGGCTGGCTGCGTTATCGCTTGCCCAAGCGTTTGATCCGGCGCGGCGGCAAGTCGACCTGCATCGGCCAGAAACAGATCTGGTTCTTGTTGCGGATGCTGGGCGGCGAGGAAGCGGTGCGGCTGGATTTATCCGAACGCCCCGAGTTCGACCACTGGCGGTGGGTGGACTACTGGTACCCGCTGCGCGCTGTGGTGCCTTTCAAACGCCATGTCTACTGGCGAGCGCTGTACGAACTGGCTCCGCTGCTGTTTTCCGATCGCCTACCACTGCGGCGGGCGCCGCGCGATTCCAAGTTGCCCGAGGCCGTCGTATCCTGTCCGTCGCCGCCGGCCCGGTCCGGGCTACCCGAGCCGCCCCCCCGGCAACCCGCCACCGTGGTCAAGCATGTGGTGGTACTGCCGCTGCGACGAGTGGAGATCGGTCAGCACCCCGTCATCACCCGCATGGTGGTTTCGGCGCGGCGCCGGGGCGGGCTAGAGGCAACGCCCACCATCCCGGCGCTGGAGCCGCCGCCGGTTGTCATGCCATCCCCGGACGAGGTTTGCTCGCCGCACCCGACCGCATTGCGCCCGCACCGCATGTTTCGGCGCTGACGGTTCGTTCCCGCTTCGCTGCTTGTTGAGGACGGTTCCATGCTGGACATCCTGCGGCGTATCGTGCAGGACATCAACGCCACCCGCGACTTGAGCGAGGCGCTCAATTTGATCGTGGTCGAGGTCAAGGCCGCGATTCATACTGATGTCTGCTCGGTATACATGACCGATCACACCCGTGGCGAACATGTGCTGATGGCCACCGATGGTCTGCGGCCGGGCGCGGTCGGCAAGGTGCGACTGAAACTCGGTCAAGGGTTAACCGGGTTGGCCGCCACCCGCGCCGAGCCGGTCAACGTCGATAACGCCCCCGCCCATCCCGCTTTCCGCTACATCGCCGCCACCGGCGAGGCCCCGTTTCGTGGGTTCATCGGCGTGCCGATCGTCCGCCGCCGCAAGGTATTTGGCGTACTGGTGTCGCAGCAGCGCGAGCAGCGCAAGTACACCGCCGACGAGGAGTCGTTTCTGGTGACGCTGGCGGCGCAACTGGCCGGCTGCATCAACCAGGCGGAAATCCGCCAGGCGCTGGAACGGCTCGACGACGACGCGCTGTCGGGCACGCTGTTTCTGGAGGGGGTGGCCAGTGCCCGCGGTTTGGCGATCGGTGAGGCGGTGGTGGTGTTTCCGGCCACCGCGCTGGATCGGGTGCCTGACAAGGACATCGACGATCCGGAGGCCGAGGCTTCGCGCTTCCGCCAGGCGGTGGCGGCGGAGTTGGCCGAGCTGCAACGCCTGAGTGAACGGATGCGGCTGCTGCTGGCGGCCGGCGATCGGGCGTTGTTCGACGCGTACGGGTTATTGTTGAGCAGCGACAGCCTGGTCAACGGTACCTTGGAGCGGATCATCGCCGGCAACTGGGCACCCGGCGCGCTGCGGGCCACGGTCCTGGAATACGCCAATATTTTCGCGGAAATGGACGACCCCTACCTACGCGAGCGTGCCGCCGACATCCTCGACCTCGGCCAACGCCTGCTGGATCGCCTGCAGGAGGAGCAGGTGGTCAATCGCCATTATCCCGATCACACCATCCTGATGGGCGAGGAGATCAGCGTTTCCCAACTGCTGGATGTGCCGCCCGAGAAGTTGAAGGGACTGGTGTCGGTGCGTGGCACCGGTACCTCGCACGTTGCCCTGCTGGCGCGCGGCTTGGGCGTTCCGGCGGTGTTCGGTGTCAGCAACCTGCCGCCGGGTCGCTTGAACGGCCGCGAGGTGGCGGTGGATGGCTACACCGTACGGGTTTGCATCCAGCCCAGCTCGGCATTGCGCCAGGAATATCTGAAGCTGATTGCCGAGGAGGCCGAACTGTCGCGTGGCTTGCAGCATCTGCGCGATCTGCCGGCCGAGACCCTGGACGAGCATCGCCTGGAACTGCACGCCAATTCCGGCTTGTTCGCCGATATCGCCGCCGCTCGCAACAGTGGGGTACAGGGTGTGGGGCTATATCGCTCGGAGCTGCATTTCTTTCTGCGCGATCGTTTTCCCGGCGAGGAAGAGCAGGCCACCATCTACACTCGGGTGCTGAGGATCATGGAACCGCATCCGGTGGTGCTGCGCACCTTGGATGTGGGTGGCGACAAGCCGTTGCCGTATTTTCCCATCAGTGAGCAGAATCCATTTCTGGGCTGGCGCGGTATCCGCATCAGCCTGGACCAGCCCGACCTGTTCAAGACGCAGTTGCGGGCGATGCTGCGGGCCGGCGCGGTCTATCCCAATCTGGCGATCTTGTTTCCGATGATCGGCGGCGTCGGCGAGTTGAGCGAGGCGCTGGATTTGCTGCGTTGTTCCGAGGTGGAGTTGCGGGAAGACGGGGTACCGGTTCGAACGCCGCGAGTCGGCATCATGGTGGAAGTGCCATCGGCGGTGTATCAGATCGATCGCTTGGTGCGGATGGTCGATTTCGTCTCCGTCGGCAGCAACGACCTGACCCAGTACCTGCTGGCGGTGGACCGCAACAACGACCGGGCCGCCAAGCTGTACGATCCGCTGCATCCGGCGGTGCTGCTGGCGATCCGCCAGGTGGTCGAGGGTGGCCAGGCCGCTGGCAAGCCGGTCGGCGTGTGCGGCGAGATGGCTGGCGACCCGGCGTCCGCCCTACTGTTGATGGCGATGGGCGTGGATAGCCTGAGCATGAATCTGGGCAGCTTGCTCAAGATCAAGTGGATGATCCGCAGTATTCGCTATGATGCCACTCAGGCTGTGCTCGCCGAGGCGATGCGGATGGACAACGCCGCCGCCATCCGGGAGCACGCCAATACGTTTCTCGACCAGCAGGGCTTGAGCAGCCTGTTGCGGGTGGGGAAGTAGGACGCGGATACCGCTCGGCCCGGCGGATGGCCTTGTCCGAGCCCGCCATCAAGAGCTACATGACGAGATTGTCCGGGTTCGTACCGCTCCACCATGGCCGGTGAATCGGCGATTGCTGCTATCATCCGCGCTTTCCAGCCGATCCAGGAGAGTGTTCGCGATGCTGCGTTTCCGTGGGAGCCCCGCCCTGTCGCCGTTCCGTCTGGAGAAGCTGCTGACCGCGTTGCGTCGGCGGGTTCCAGTCGTCACCGAGATCTACGCCGAGTTCGTCCATTTCGTGGACGGCCGCCTGATCACGCATGATCGCGAGGTGCTGGACCGATTGCTTCAGTACGGTCCCACCGCCACGCAACGTCATCTGACCAGCGAACCCACCTTCTTGGTCGTTCCTCGCCCCGGCACCCGCTCGCCCTGGTCGTCCAAAGCCACCGACATCGCTCGCAACTGCGGCTTGCAACACGTCCGCCGCATTGAGCGCGGCGTGGCGTATTACCTCGAATCGACACGGGCGTTGACCGCCGGGGAGCAGGCGCTCCTGAAACCATTGCTGCATGACCGCATGACCGAAGCGGTGCTGGAGCCGGACGACGATCCCGCCCTGCTGTTCGCCCAGGCCGAGCCAGCGCCACTGGCCAGCGTGGACCTGCTCGGCGGTGGGCGCGACGCTCTGGTGGTCGCCAACCGCGAACTGGGATTGGCGCTGTCGGAGGATGAAATCGACTATCTGCTCGACAGCTTCATCCGTCTGGAACGCAACCCCAGCGACGTGGAACTGATGATGTTCGCGCAGGCGAACTCGGAACATTGCCGACATAAGATCTTCAACGCCGATTGGATCGTCGATGGTATCGCGCAAGATCGCTCGCTGTTCGCGATGATCCGCCATACTCACGAGCGTCACCCCGCCGATGTGCTGTCGGCCTATCACGATAACGCGGCGGTGATGACGGGGTTTCCCGCCGGACGCTTTTTCCCGGATCCGGCCGACAATCAGTACCGCTATCACCCGGAAGACGTGCATATCCTGATGAAGGTGGAGACGCACAATCACCCGACCGCCATTTCGCCTTTCCCCGGCGCGGCGACCGGTTCCGGCGGCGAAATCCGCGACGAAGGCGCGACTGGGCGCGGGGCCAAACCCAAGGCCGGCTTGTGCGGCTTTTCGGTCTCGCATCTGCGTATTCCCGATTTCGTGCAGCCTTGGGAACGGGATTACGGCAAGCCGGACCGTATCGTCTCGGCGTTGGAGATCATGTTGGAAGGTCCCATCGGCGCGGCGGCTTTCAATAATGAGTTCGGTCGCCCCAACTTGGCCGGCTACTTCCGCGCCTTTGAGGAAAACGGTCCTGACGGACAGCGGCGCGGCTATCACAAGCCGATCATGATCGCCGGCGGACTGGGCAACATCCGCGAAGTGCATGTCCACAAGGCCGAACTGCCGCCGGGAGCCGCCATCGTGGCCTTGGGCGGACCGGCGTTGCTGATCGGGCTGGGTGGCGGCGCGGCCTCCAGCATGGCGGCCGGCAGTTCGCACGCGGAGCTCGACTTTGCCTCGGTGCAGCGCGGCAACCCGGAAATCCAGCGTCGCGCCCAGGAAGTCATCGACCGTTGCACGGCGCTGGGCACGGCCAATCCCATCCTCTCGATTCACGATGTCGGCGCGGGCGGGTTGTCCAACGCCATGCCGGAAATCGTCCATGACGCCGGGCGGGGCGGGCGGTTCGAACTGCGCGATGTGCCGAACGACGACCCCGGCATGTCGCCGATGCAGATCTGGTGCAACGAAGCCCAGGAACGCTATGTGCTGGCCATTGCCGCCGAAGGTCTGGAAACGTTCAGGACGCTATGTGAACGCGAACGCTGTCCGTATGCGGTGATCGGCACCGCCACGGAAGCCCCGCGCCTGACGGTCGAGGATCGCCGGTTCGACAACTGGCCGGTGGATTTACCGATGAACGTGCTGTTCGGCAAGCCGCCGAAGCTGCTGCGCGAGGTGGCGCACGCCCCGGCCGCGTCTGGGGCGCTCGATCTGGCGGGTATCGAACTGGACGAAGCGGCGGCGCGGGTGTTGCGCTTCCCGGCGGTGGCCGACAAAAGTTTTCTGATCACCATCGGCGATCGCACCGTGACCGGCCTGGTCTGTCGCGATCAGATGGTCGGGCCGTGGCAGGTGCCGGTCAGCGATGTGGCGGTGACCGCCACCAGTTTCGATGCCGACACCGGCGAGGCGATGGCCATGGGCGAGCGCGCGCCGCTGGCGTTGCTGGACGCGCCGGCTTCCGGCCGAATGGCGGTCGGCGAGGCGCTGACCAACATCGCCGCCGCCCGCATCGACAAGCTGGGCGATGTCAAACTGTCGGCCAACTGGATGGCGGCGGCCGGCCATCCCGGCGAAGATGCCCGGTTGTTCGATACCGTCCGGGCGGTGGGCATGGAGCTGTGCCCGGCGCTGGGCATCGCCATCCCGGTTGGCAAGGATTCGCTGTCGATGAAGACGGTCTGGGACGTGGCCGGCGAATCCAAGAGTGTGGTGGGGCCGCTGTCGCTGATCGTCTCCGCCTTTGCTCCGGTCCAGGATCTGCGCCACACCCTGACGCCGCAATTGCGCACCGACCGGGGCGATACCGATCTGATCCTGATCGATCTCGGGCGCGGAAAAAATCGGTTGGGCGGCTCGGCGTTGGCGCAGGTTTACAACCAGTTGGGCGACTGCGTTCCCGACGTGGATAAACCGGAAGAGCTGGCGGCTTTCTTTGCCGTCATTCAGGAGCTTAACGCCACCGGGCGATTGCTGGCCTATCACGACCGTTCCGATGGCGGCTTGTTGGCGGTGCTGGCGGAGATGATGTTCGCCGGTGGTTGCGGCGTGACGGTGCTGCTGGACGATCTGGGCGAAGGATTGCTACCGGCACTGTTCGCCGAGGAACTGGGCGCGGTGCTGCAGGTGCGGGCGCGGGATCGCGGCGTGGTGTTGGGACGCTTGGTCGCCGCCGGTTTGGGCGAGTGCAGCCATGTGATCGGGGCGCCGAATGGCCAGGATCGGTTGATTCTGCGCCACGCCGGCGAAACCGTGTTTACCGCCAGTCGCGCCGAATTGCGGCGGCTGTGGTCGGAAACCAGTTATCGGCTGCAAGCGCTGCGCGACCATCCCGATTGTGCCCGCGAAGCGTTCGACGCCGCCTGCGATCCGGCCGATCCGGGCTTGAGCGCGCGGCTGAGTTTCGATCCCGCCGAGGATGTGGCGGCGCCGTTCATCGCCAACGGCGCGCGTCCGCGGATGGCTATCCTGCGCGAGCAGGGTGTCAACGGGCAGATCGAGATGGCGGCGGCTTTCGACCGCGCCGGCTTCGCGGCGGTGGATGTCCATATGAGCGACATCATGACCGGGCGAGTCGTGTTGGCGGATTTCCACGGTCTGGCGGCCTGCGGCGGATTTTCCTACGGCGACGTGCTGGGTGCCGGCGAGGGCTGGGCCAAGTCGATTCTGTTCAATGCCCGCGCTCGCGAGCAGTTCGCCGCGTTCTTCGCGCGCGCGGATAGTTTTGCGCTGGGCGTCTGCAATGGCTGTCAGATGTTGTCCAATCTGCATGAGTTGATCGCCGGAACCGAACTATGGCCGCGTTTCGTGCGTAACCGGGTGGAGCAGTTCGAGGCGCGATTGAGCTTGGTGGAGGTGTTGCCGTCGCCGTCGCTGTTCCTGCGTGGCATGGAAGGCTCGCGGCTGCCGGTCGCGGTGGCGCACGGAGAGGGACGAGCGGAGTTCCGCGATACGGGTGGCGCGGATGCGGCGCTGGCGGCGGGTTTGGTCGCGCTGCGTTTCGTGGACCACCACGGCAAGCCGACCGAAAGCTACCCGGCCAATCCCAACGGCTCGCCGGGTGGTATCACCGGACTGACTAGTCGCGACGGCCGTTTCACCATCCTGATGCCGCATCCAGAGCGGTTATTCCGCACGGTGCAGCATTCCTGGCATCCCGACGATTGGGGCGAAGACGGGCCGTGGCTGCGGCTGTTCCGCAACGCGCGCCGGTGGCTCGGTTGAATTGAGGAATCGCCGTTGGCGGGATAGTACACTTGAATTTCCCACTCACCATCTGAGGAGAAGGCCATGCCCAAAGCCATCCGCATCCATGAACACGGCGGTCCCGAAGTGTTGCGCTGGGAAGAGGTCGAGGTGGGCGAGCCCGGCCCCGGCCAGCTTCGGGTGCGCCACGGCGCCGTCGGCCTCAATTACATCGACGTCTATCATCGCACCGGTCTGTATCCCTTGCCGTCGTTGCCCTGGACGCTGGGCATGGAAGGCGCGGGACAGGTGGAGGCGGTGGGCGAGGGTGTGACCGAATTCAAGCCTGGCGACCGGATCGCCTATGCCAGCCCGCCGGTCGGCGCCTACGCCGAAGTCCGCCTGATGCCGGCCGACCGGGTGGTGGCGCTGCCCGACGCCATCGACGATCGAACCGCCGCCGCGATGATGCTGCAAGGCATGACCGCGCAATACCTGCTGCGGCGCACCTACCGGGTGCAACCAGGTGACGCCATCCTGCTGCACGCCGCCGCCGGTGGGGTCGGGCTGATTGCCAGCCAGTGGGCGCGACACCTGGGCGCGACCGTGATCGGCACGGTGGGCAGCGAGGAAAAGGCCGAGCTGGCTCGCGCCCACGGCTGTCATCACACCATCCTCTACAATCGCGAGAATTTCGTGGAACGGGTGCGCGAAATTACCGGCGGCCAGGGCGTGGTGGTGGTCTACGATTCGGTCGGCAAGGACACTTTCATGGGTTCGCTGGATTGCCTGCGGCCGCTGGGGATGATGGTCAGCTTCGGCAACGCTTCGGGTCCGGTGCCGCCGTTCGAGCCGGCAATTTTGGCCGCCAAGGGTTCGCTGTTCTTCACCCGGCCGACCTTGATGACGTATACGGCCCAGCGCGCCGATTTGCTGGCCAGCGCCGCCGAACTGTTCGGGGTGGTATCCAGCGGGGCGGTCAGGATCGAAGTGCGTCAGACCTATCCGTTGGCCGAAACCGCCCGCGCGCATCGCGACCTGGAAGCGCGCCAGACCACCGGTTCCACCGTGCTGCTGCCTTGAAACGGCGGCCGTCGATACGTCTCACTCCAGCTTGCAGAGGATGAAGTGCACCCCTACCAGATCGTCGTGATCGGCGCGGGAATTACCGGTCTGACCCAGGCCCTGTGCTTGCAACGCCAGGGGCATCGGATCACCCTCTTCGAACGGGGTGGCGAGCGCCTGGATCATCATTGCAGCCATGTCGGGGCGGGGATGCTGGCTCCGTACTGCGAGCTGAGCGAGGCGGAAGCCGAAGTCGCCCGCTGGGGCGTTTCCGCCTTGGCGTTGTGGCGGCACATCGTGCCGACCCTCGCCCAACCCGTGCACATGAGCTGCGAAGGTACACTGGTGGTCGCACATCATCGAGACCGGGCGGGCATGCAACATCTGGCCGAACGAGTCGAGCACGCTGGCTTCGGCGCGCATCTGCAATGGTTGCGGCGCGACGAATTGCGCGAGTTGGAACCCGAACTGGAAGGCCGCTTCGGCGAAGGTCTGTACCTCTCTCCAGAAGGCGAGATCGACCCCCGTTCCTTGCTGCCGTCCTTGGTCGAAACGCTACGCCAAAACGGCGCGACGCTGTGTTTCGAGACCGAGGTTCAGGATTTGGCGCCGGGAGAGATCACGGCACGGGACGAACGCCAGACCTTCGATTGGGTGTTGGATTGTCGGGGGCTGGCGGCCAGCGACCAGATGACGGATTTGCGGGGTGTTCGGGGCGAGATTCTGGCCTTGCGCACCGACGAGGTTCGTCTGCGTCGTCCGATTCGCATGATGCATCCTCGCTATCCGCTGTATATCGTGCCGCGTCCCGGAAATCGTTTCGTGGTCGGGGCGACCAGCATCGAAAGCGACTCGTTGCGGCCCGCGACCGTCCGTTCCGCCCTGGAATTGCTGTCGGCGGCCTACGCCTTGCACCCGGCTTTCGCCGAAGCGGAGATCGTGGAGATGAAGGTCCAGTGCCGACCGACCCTGCCCGATCATTTGCCCCGCATTGTCCAGCAGGATAACTTGTTGCGCATCAACGGATTGTACCGGCACGGCTATCTGCTCAGCCCACTGGTCGCGGAGACCGTCGCAACCTTCATTCGCGACCAGCGCCGGCCCGCCGAGACGGCGACGCTTTGGGGTATGCCCGCCCCGCGCTAGAATGCGTGCCATTGCGGTAACCCGAGAATACGTTGTTGAGGTCGTGCATGATCATCGAAGTCAACGGAGAGAAGAAAACCTTGGAAAGTCCCCGTTCACTGGCGGACGCTATCCGCGATTTGGGCTACGAAGGCGCACGGATCGCGGTGGCGCGCAACGACGAATTCGTGCCGCGTGGCGACTACGCCACCCGTCAGCTTCAGGACGGGGATCGTCTGGAAATCGTGTCGCCGATGCAGGGAGGTTAGCGGTGACCGATTCGAACCCGCCGCTCTGGGACATTGGAGGCCGCCAGTTGCGTTCGCGGCTGCTGCTGGGGACCGCCCGCTATCCGTCGCTGGCGGTGTTGCAACAGGCCATCGCCGCCTCGGGTGCCGAGATCGTGACCGTCTCGCTGCGGCGGGAGTCGGCGACCGAGCGAGCCGGAAATCGCTTCTGGTCCACGATCAAGGCGATGGGGGTACAGGTCCTGCCGAATACCGCCGGCTGCAAGACCGTGAAGGAAGCGGTGACCACCGCCGAGATGGGGCGGGAAATTTTCGAGACGTCGTGGTTGAAGCTGGAAGTGATCGGCGACGATTACACTTTGCAACCCCACCCGTTCCTGCTGGTCGAGGCGGCGGAAGAGCTTTGCCGGCGAGGGTTCGAGGTCTTTCCGTACACCACCGAGGATATGGTGGTGGCGGAGCGGTTGGTTCAGGCCGGCTGCTCGATCCTGATGCCATGGGGGGCGCCGATCGGTTCGGGGCAAGGCTTGAACAATCCCTATGCGCTGCGGACCTTGCGCGCTCGTTACCCGGATATCGCACTGATCGTGGACGCTGGCATCGGCAAACCGTCCCACGCCATCGCAGCGATGGAAATGGGCTTCGACGGCGTGCTGGTTAACACCGCCGTCGCCCGCGCGACCGACCCGGTCCAGATGGGACGCGCCTTCGGTCTGGCCGTCGAGTCCGGCCGGCTGGCTTACCTCGCCGGCGCAATGCCGGTTCAGGAAATGGCCGAACCGAGCACGCCCGTCACCGGCACGCCGTTCTGGCACCAATCTTAGGGACGTACCCGATGAAGACCCATGGAGTCCATGGATTTTATCCCGTGGTGGACGATGTCCGTTGGGTGCGTCGCTTCCTGCCGTTGGGCGTGCGGACCATCCAACTGCGAATCAAGGGACAGCCCGAATCGGAAGTGCGGCGCCAAATCCGCGAAGCGTTGGCGGTCGCCGCCGATTACGACGACTGCCAGATGATCGTCAACGACTACTGGCGGGAAGCGATTCAGGAAGGTGCGGCGTGGCTGCATCTGGGGCAGGAAGATTGGGCGGGCGCCGATCGCGCGGCGATCCGGGCGGCCGGGATCAAGCTGGGGATCAGCACTCACAGTCCCGAAGAACTGGCGAACGCCTTGGACGCCAAGCCCGATTACGTTGCCTTGGGGCCGATCTACGAGACGACCTTGAAAAAGATGCCCTGGTCCCCGCAGGGGCTCGACCGCATCGGCGAATGGAAAACCCGTTTTGGTGGTCCGCTGGTCGCCATCGGTGGGATCACGCTGGAACGAGCGCCGGCGGTACTGGCGGCGGGAGCGGATTCCATCGCGGTCGTTTCCGACGTGCTGCGTGCGCCGGACCCGGACGGGCGGGTCCGGGTCTGGCTGAATCTGTTCCGCGAAGCGGCGGCGCGCGCATAACCCCGCACCGTACAGAGCTATTTCGGGATGTCCAACCCTCTCCATCAGTCCCCAGATGCAACGAGCGCGCTCAGCGTCGAAGAGCAACTGCGCTACGCCCGGCATCTGATCTTGCCCGAGATCGGGCTTGACGGTCAGCGGAAATTACGACAGGCGAGCGTGCTGGTGATCGGCGCCGGTGGCTTGGGCACGCCGGCCTTGCTGTACTTGGCCGCCGCCGGGGTCGGCCACTTGGGCATCATCGATCCCGATCAGGTTGAGCTGAGCAATCTTCAGCGGCAGGTTTTATATGACACGGCGGGTTGTGGCGCGGCCAAGACTGAGCAAGCCCGCGATCGCCTGCTTACGCTCAACCCGCATCTCCAGATCGACGTTTACCCCGAGGCTTTCACTCTGGCCAACGCCGCGCGCCTGGTCGAAGCGTATGACCTGTTGATCGAAGGTTCCGATCGATTCGCCACCAAATATCTAGTGAACGATGCCTGCGTGTTGGCGGGTAAGCCGTATGTCGGCGCCAGCATCCGCGCGTTCTCGGGGATGCTCTCGGTCTACGCCGCGCCGGGGGGACCTTGCTATCGCTGTCTTTTTCCGGAAATGCCGGATCCCGAGACGGTGCCGTCCTGTGCTCAAGCGGGTGTGTTGGGGACGGTGCCCGGCCTGTTCGGGACCTTGCAGGCCCACGAGGCGCTCAAGCTGATCCTGGGAATCGGAGAACCGTTGATCGGCGCGCTGCTCACGGTCGATCTGTTGGTGATGCGCTTTCAAAAGCCACGGCTACCGCGCGATCCAAACTGCCCGGTTTGCGGCGATGCGCCCACGATCCGCGCGCTGGCCGAGACCGAATGGGTTTGCGCCAGCACCCCTCATTTCCAGGCCGATGAAACGTGCGCGACGGAGCAGCAAGCCACATCCACCGACGAGCTGCCCTGGCTCAGCTTGGAGGCTGGTCGGCGGCGTCCCGCATTACGCTGGATCGATGTCCGCACCGAAGCCGAGTTTGCCGCCGGGCATATTCCAAGCGCCGAGCACGCGCCGCTGGACCAGATCGAGAGCCTGCTCGCGCGGGTGGGGCCGGACGACGAGCTGTTGCTCTACTGTCAGCGAGGCGAGCGGGCCGTGCGCGCGTATCATCTGCTGAAGGGGACACTGCAGGGACGATTGTCGCTACTGCAAGATGGATATGAGGGGTGGCTGCGCGGCGGGCTGGCGGAAACCGCCGATGTCACGGTCGGTGGCATGGAGCCGCCGTCCTTGGCGGTGGTCGAACGTTCATGAGTCGTTTTCGTTCCGTTTGGCCTTCCGCCGTTCCAGGATCTCCTTGACCAAGGCGCGTTGGGCCGCGCGTGGCGCTTCCATCAGCGCCTTGACGTGAACCGCCACGCTGGCGGCCAGCGCCGACAGGTTGTAGCCACCCTCCAGCACCGATACCACGCGGCCTTCGCAGCAATCGGCCGCGACCGCCAGAATCTCTCGGGTCAGCCACTCGTAGTCGTCCTCGTTGAAATTGAGTTCGGCCAGCGGGTCCAGGTAATGGGCGTCGAAGCCAGCCGAAATCAGGATCAATTTCGGTTGGAAGCGTCGTAGCGCGGGCTCGATGTCCTGATGCCAAGCGTGGCGCAGGTCGGCCGAACCACTCTCGGCCAGCAGCGGGACGTTGACGATATTGCCGACCCCGCGTTCTTCGCGGCGGCCGGTGCCGGGGTAAATGTAAGCCTGATGAGTGGAGACGTACAGGTAGCCGTGGTCCTGCTCGAACGCTGCTTGGGTGCCGTTGCCGTGGTGCACGTCGAAATCGATCACCGCCACCCGTTCCAGATCGTAAACGGCGCGGGCGTGGGCGGCGCCGATGGCGGCATTGTTGAACAGGCAAAAACCCATGGCCTGTGCCGGTTCGGCGTGGTGGCCGGGCGGACGGATGGCGCAGAAGGCGTTGTCGGCTTCCTGTCGCAGCACCGCATCCACCGCCGCGCAGACCGCGCCCGCCGCCCGCAGGGCGGCCTCCCCCGAGCGTGGCGATACGACGGTATCCCCATCGATGGCGTAATGCTTCTGTTTGGGAATCCGACCGAGAACACGCTCGACGTGGCTTTGGCTGTGGATGCGGGTAAGTTGCTCGCGCGTGGCCTCGGGCGGGTCGCGCCACTCCAGCGCCGCGAACGGGACGGTGCCGAGCGCGTTGAGGATGGCGGTCAGTCGAGCCGCGCATTCCGGGTGGCCGAAACCGGTGTCGTGTTCCTGGCAAGCCGCATGAGTGTAGAGCAGAGTGGTCATGGCGCCGAGTCCTCGTGAGCGGGTAGCTCGCGTTTGGTGGTGGCGCGGCGCAGCGCTTTCAGAACATCCTGGCGGGAGATGATGCCGACCAGTCGATGACCTTCCTCGACCACCGGCAGACTCTTGGCGCGTATTTCCACCAGTTTTTGCAGCAGTCGGCTGAGCGGTAGTTGTGGCGCGACAATGACCGGTTCACGAGTCATCACCGTTTCGACGGTTTGTTCCATGATGTCGTCGTAATGCGGGACCAAGGTGTGAGCGTCGAAACGAAACGCATTCAGCAAGTCGAACTTGGTCAGCATGCCGAGCAGGCAGCGTTGGTTGTCCACCACCGGCACGCCGTTGAAGTCGTGGGTTTCGAACAATTCCTCGGCCTCGCGCAATTTGGCTTTTGGACTGATGGCGATGGGATCGACGGTCATCACGTCGCGAATTTGATATTGCAGAAATTCGTACATCGGTGGCGGTCCTTTACAAAGTCGTGGCGGTTCGCGCCCGGAAATTTTGTCACGGCGGACAGAGCGTGGGGAAACCGCGATTAATGCGGACGGATGCCACTTTACGCCCTTGTCGTCGATCCTGCATCGTGGCCAGGGGTCGCGCCCGCGATTTGAGACGCTCAGTGGGTTTCCGCCACCCGTTCCAGCGCCGCCTCCACCACTTCCACCCCCGCTCCGTGCCGCCAGGCCCGTTCGCTCAGGACGCGCCGCCATGCCCGTGCCCCCGGTATGCCCTGAAACAGTCCGAGGATAGGTCGGGTCATGCATTGCAGCGGCGTTCCCGCCCGTAGTCGGTCCTCCAGATAGGGCAGCAACGCCCGAACCGCCTGATGGCGGTTCGGCGGCGGCGCGCTCGAACCGAAGAACCGTCGATCCACCTCGGCCAGCAGGTAAGGGTTCTCGTAAGCCGCGCGGCCGATCATCACCCCGTCCACCTGTCGCAATTGTTCCGTGACCTGCTCCAGTGTGGTCAAGCCACCGTTCAGCACGATGGTCAATTCGGGGAAATCCCGCTTGAGTCGATGCACGACCTCATGACGCAGCGGCGGAATTTCCCGGTTTTCTTTCGGGCTCAAGCCGCTCAGCCAGGCTTTGCGGGCGTGAACGATGAAGACCGTGCACCCGCCCGCCGCGACCCGGCGCACGAAATCCGCCAGTTCCTGGTAGGAATCCCGTTCGTCGATCCCGATGCGGGTTTTGACCGTTACCGGCAGGTCTGTTGCCGCCCGCATCGCCGCCACGCACGCCGCCACCAGATCCGGTTCCGCCATCAGACAGGCGCCGAACCGACCCGACTGAACCCGGTCGCTGGGGCAGCCGACGTTGAGATTGATCTCGTCGTAACCCCAGTCGGCGGCGATGCAGGCGCAGCGGGCCAGTTCGGCGGGGTCGCTGCCGCCCAGTTGCAGGGCCAGCGGATGTTCGGTCGGATCGTGGGCCAGCAGCCGTTGCCGATCGCCGCGCAGAATCGCCCCAGTCGTGACCATCTCGGTGTAAAGCAGGGTGTGGCGACTCAATAGGCGGATGAAATATCGGTAGTGCCGGTCGGTCCAGTCCAGCATCGGTGCGACGGCGATCAAACGATCGAGCATGGCTTGAGAGTGAGTCGGGGAGAGGTTAACGCAATGCCAGCACCGCTTCCCGGATCAGATCCGGGCCGCGATAGATAAAGCCGGTGTAAAGCTGCACCAAGCTGGCGCCGGCCTCGATCTTGGCGGCGGCGTCGGCCCCGCTCAGGATGCCGCCCACGGCAATGATCGGAATTTCGCCGGCCAGAATGTCGGCCAAGCGCCGCACCACCGCGGTTGAGCGTTCCCGCAGCGGTGCGCCGCTCAGGCCGCCGGTTTCCCCGGCGTGAGGCATGCCTTCCACGCCGGCTCGCGAGAAGGTGGTGTTGGTGGCGATGACCGCATCCATGCCATGCCGGCGCAGCGCCTGTCCCACCATGGGCAAATCGGCGTCGGCCAGGTCCGGCGCGATCTTGATCGCCAGTGGTACGTAACGACCATGAGTGTCGCACAAGCGTTGTCGTTCCGCTTGCAGTGTCGCCAATAATTGCTCCAGCGCCGCGCCGTATTGCAGGTCGCGCAGACCCGGCGTGTTGGGCGAGGAGATGTTTACGGTGACATAGCTGGCCCAGGGGTAGACCTTGCGCAGGCCGATCAGGTAGTCGTCGATCGCCCGTTCCGCCGGGGTATCGGCGTTCTTGCCGATGTTGATGCCCAACACGCCCTTGAAGCCGGATCGCCGCACTTGTTCGATCAGATAATCCACGCCCTTGTTGTTGAAGCCCAATCGGTTGATCAGCGCCTGTGCCAACGGCAGCCGGAACATCCGAGGCTTGGGGTTGCCCGGCTGGGCGCGCGGAGTGACGGTGCCGATTTCGATGAAGCCGAACCCCAAGGCTTCCCAAGCCCTGATACATTCACCATTTTTGTCCAGACCGGCCGCTAGTCCAATCGGATGAGGGAAATCCAGTCCCATGACCCGGCGTGGCTGGGACGGTACGCATCTTCCAAATAGCGTGCTCAGTGCCAAGGGAGGTGTCGCACGCAGTAAGCCAAGCGTCCAATTGTGAGCGGTTTCCGGGTCGAGCTGAAACAGCAAGGTACGTAATGGGAAATAGAACATCGCTATTCTCGGACTCAATGATGAGATAGAAGGCCGCCAGCGTGAAGATAGGGCGACTGTCGTCACATGAAACGTCGGCTTGGACCGTTCGGAAAAGGGCAGATGTGTTGCCTGTCTGACAGAAGGGCATCAATACTGCAGATTCATAATACAGATTTCTCGAAAAGCCAAGGTTGTTGTAGTAGACAATGTCTACGGTTCAATGGATAATATTTACACTACTGTGTCTTTTTCAAGTATCAGGGATGACAGGCCAGCCGAGTTTAGCGCCATGATTTCGTATGCAGAGTAGAGCCTTGTCGGAATTGTGAGGTATATCCCTCAAACTGATACGAACTGGCTCATCGCAGATTGCTGGTTACAAGTAAAACAGGTATGAAGCATCTTTATGGTGTATTTTGGTCGGATTGGATGTTTGAAGATGACGCAGTATGGTGTGAATGTCTTTGAGTATGACGATTAATGATTCCGAGTGTCTTTTTTCGGCACGACGAAACTCGGTGTTCCATCCAATTGACGGTAGGTGAAATTCGATGCGCAAGCTTCTGGTTTTGAGCACGGGAGCGGTTGATGAGGTGTTGCTCCAGAAAATCGCGGCGGCGGACTGGGAAGTGTATTGGGCCCAGGAATCCGTTATGGCCAGAACGTTGCTCACCGAACACTCGTTTGAGGTGGGCCTGGTTATTCTTTTCAGCTGCGAGCCGGAGCGATCGGTCCAGTGGGTGATCGACCTGATGCTGGCCCGCCGCAAGATGCAGTGGATCATGGCGCTGTCTCGCCAGTGCCTCGATCGCAAGCTATTGTCCAGCATCATCGCCGAGCGCTGCTGTGATTATCATACCCTGCCCATTGATCCCGCGCGCTTGGTGGTGACGCTTGGGCATGCCTACGGCATGGTAAACCTGACCGAAACCGCCCTTCGTCATCAACGCGAGACGGAATCCCAGTACGGTTTGATCGGTAACAGTGCTGTCATGCAAACCCTGTTTCGGGGCATTCAGAAAGCGGCGGAAGTGGATGTGCCGGTGCTGATTACCGGGGAAAGCGGTACCGGCAAGGAGCAGGCGGCCCGCGCCATTCATGAGTATTCCGCCCGCGTGGTGTCACCGTTCGTCGCCATGAACTGTGCCGCCTTGCCTGCCAACCTGATTCAATCGGAACTGTTCGGGCATGAGAAGGGCGCGTTCACCGGCGCCAGCGAGCGCCGGATCGGCCACCTCGAATCCGCTAACGGCGGTACGCTGTTTCTGGATGAGATCGGCGATCTTGCCCCCGAACTGCAAGCCAATCTGTTGCGATTTCTGGAGGAAAAGAAGATCCGCCGCCTGGGCAGCACCAAGCCGATTCCGGTCAATGTCCGAGTGATCGCCGCCACCAACACCCATCTGGAACAGGTGGTGCGAGACGGGCGGTTCCGCGAGGACTTGTACTACCGGCTCAACGTGCTGCACCTGCGGGCACCGGCTCTGCGCGAGCGCAAGAACGACGTCGAGTTGCTGGCCAAACACTTTTTTACCAAGTTTGCCGCGGAAACCAGGACTTCCGCCAAGGGATTGAGCCGCGATGCCTTGGAGGTCATCAATCGTTACGACTGGCCCGGCAACGTGCGGGAGTTGATGAACCGGGTGCGCCGGGCAGTGCTGTTGAGCGAAGGGCCGTATGTCACCCCCGACGACCTGGAGCTGGAGCGGCGTTCGCTCGGGCGCGGCTTTGTGACCCTGGACGAAGCCCGGATGGCGGCTGATCGCGAAACCATTGAATCGACCTTGCTGCGAACCCGCTTCAACATTGCCCGTGCCGCCCAGGAGCTGGGAGTTTCGCGCATGACGCTGTACCGTCTGATGGAGAAATACGATATCCGGCGGGATAATTCCTGATCTGGTGCGGTCGTTTTGAGTGAGGTGGCCCAAGCTGCGGGCCGCGATATTGCCAAGATGACCGTACCTCCACCACCGCCATTCGACCCCAGGATTTTTCTCAAGCATCTCACCGCGTTGCCCGGCGTCTATCGGATGCTGGACGAGCGCGGCACGGTGCTTTATGTCGGTAAGGCGCGCAATCTCAAGCAGCGCGTTTCCAGCTACTTCCGAGAAAACCAGACGGCCGCCAAGGTGCGCAGCTTGGTGGCTCGTATCCGCGCCGTCGAAGTCACGGTGACTCATACCGAGGTCGAGGCGCTGATTCTGGAAAGTACGCTGATCAAGCAGTTCAAGCCGCGCTACAACATTCTGTTGCGCGACGACAAAGGCTATCCCTACATTCATGTATCCGCCGGCGCGTTTCCTCGCATGGTGTTGCATCGGGGCGCCAAGCGCGCGGCGGGGCGCTATTTCGGCCCGTATCCCAACGCCAATGCCGTCCACGATACCTTGAACCTGCTGCAGAAAACTTTTCGACTGCGGTCATGCGAGGACAGTTTTTTCCAGGGTCGAAGCCGTCCCTGCCTGCAATATCAGATCAAGCGCTGCACTGGGCCCTGCGTCGGCCTGATCGACGAAGTGGGTTACCAACGCCATCTGCGCGATGCCATCCTGTTTCTGGAAGGCAAGAGCGGGCAAGTGATCGATGGGTTGGTGCTGCGGATGGAAAAAGCTGCCGCCACACTGGATTTCGAGCAAGCGGCGATCTGCCGCAACCAGATTGCCGATTTACGGCAGGTTCAGCAACGCCAGCATGTCGAGGGCGAGAGCGGCGATCTTGATGTGGTGGCCTGCGCGGTGCGGTGCGGCGTGGCCTGCGTACAGGTTTTTATGTTTCGTGGCGGCCGCTTGCTCGGCAACCAGGCGTTTTTCCCCCGTCTGCCCGAGGAAGAGGAGGCTGGTGCCGTATTGAGCGCGTTTCTGGCGCAGTACTATCTCGACAAGACCGTTCCGGCCGATCTGTTGATCAGCCACGAACCGATGGAGATGGCACTGCTGATTCAAGCCTTTCAGGAGCGAGTCGGGCATCGGGTGCGAATCGCTCACCGCCCGCGCGGCGAGCGCGCCCGCTGGCTGGCCATGGCACTCCAAAACGCCGAGCATGCACTGGTCGCCCATCTGTCTAGTCAGACCGGGATGCATCGCCGATTGGAGGCGCTACGGGAAGCACTGGGCTGCGAATTCGAACTGGCGCGACTGGAATGTTTCGACGTCAGTCATACTTACGGCGAGGCGACGGTTGCGTCGTGTGTGGTGTTCGGCCCGGAAGGGCCGGTCAAGTCCGACTATCGCCGCTACAATATCGAAGGGGTTACTCCAGGCGATGATTACGCCGCCCTGCGCCAAGCGCTGGCCCGACGCTACATTCGCCTGCGCGATGGACAGGAACGATTGCCGGATATCTTGTTCGTCGATGGCGGCAAAGGCCAGTTGACCCAGGCCTGCAAGGTACTGGATGAGTTGGGAATCACCGGGCTCGTGGTGGTTGGCATCGCCAAGGGGCCGGGACGCAAACCGGGGTTGGAGACGCTTTACTTGTTCGAGGAAAGTCGCCCGATTATACTGCCGGATGATTCAGCCGCGCTGCATTTAGTGCAGCAGATCCGCGACGAGGCACACCGCTTCGCGATTACCGGCCACCGCCAGCGTCGGATCAGAGGGCGTACCACCTCCGCGCTCGAAAGTATCCCCGGTATCGGAACCAAACGCCGACAGGCGTTGCTCGGGCAGTTCGGTGGTTTGAAACAACTGGCCCGGGCCGGCGTCGAGGATATTGCCCGAGTGGATGGCATCAGCGCCGAACTGGCACGACGCATCTACGATGTTTTCCACGATGAAAGTTGACCGCCCGTCGAACCATGCAACTGAACCTGCCTACCTGGCTGACCCTGCTGCGGATCGCGTTGATACCAGTTTTCGTGGGCGTGTTCTTTCTGCCGTTTCGTGGCGCCAACTTGCTGTGCACCGCATTGTTCGGGCTGGCGGCGCTGACCGATTGGTTGGATGGCTACCTGGCCCGGCGGCTCGGCCAGACCTCTGCCTTTGGCGCGTTTCTCGATCCGGTCGCCGACAAGCTGATGGTGGCGGCGGCACTGGTTTTGCTGGTGCAGGCCATTCCCACCCCATTGATGGCGGTAACGGCGATGATCATCATCGGCCGCGAAATCGCCATCTCCGCATTGCGGGAGTGGATGGCGCAGATCGGGGGGCATGGGCGGGTAGCGGTGTCCATGATCGGTAAGGTCAAAACCACCGCCCAAATGGTCGCCGTGCTGCTGTTGCTCTATCGAGAGCCGTTCGGCGGGGTTTTTCCGACCCTGGCGGTGGGGCAGGGTTTGTTGCTGGTTGCCGCGGTACTGACGCTTTGGTCCATGCTGCATTATCTGCTAGCGGCCTGGCCAGCGCTGAAGGCTTGACGAGCCCGATTTTTGCGTTAATATGACGCTTCTACGCAGCGGGAATAGCTCAGTTGGTAGAGCACAACCTTGCCAAGGTTGGGGTCGCGAGTTCGAGTCTCGTTTCCCGCTCCAAGATTCCCTGGCCTCGAAATAAATATCGAGGCTTTTTTATGCGCCCGGTCATTGATGCCGGCGTATAAGTCTTCGTCACCGGGCTAGGTGGCAGAGTGGTCATGCAGCGGCCTGCAAAGCCGTGGACGCCGGTTCGATTCCGACCCTAGCCTCCAGTTGAGCATCCAAGGAAGTCCAAGGAAGTCCGCAAGGAGCACACAAGCCCGCGATTCAGCGGGTTTTTTTATGCCTGCCAGACTGTGCTGGACTTCCTTGGACGCTACTGGAGACCCGTCAAGGATTGGGGTATCGTGGAGGGTATGGATTCCGCCACCGTACCCCGTACCCCAAATGCCCCTGAACGATGCCGCCGTCAAGGCCGCCAAGCCGGCCGCCAAGCCTTGGAAGCTGTTCGATGAAAAGGGCTTGTTCCTGCTGATTCAGCCCCACGGCTCCAAGCTGTGGCGGATCAAGTACCGCTTCGCCGACAAGGATCAACTGTTGGGACTCGGCAGCTATCCCGAAGTCTCCCTCAAGCAAGCCCGCGAGAAGCGCCAGAAGATCCGCGAACAAGTTGCCGCCGGTATTGATCCCAGCGCCGCGCGGAAAGCCGCCAAGACCGCCCTGGCGGGTGAGGGGAGCTTCGAGGCCCTGGCTCGCGAGTGGTATGAGCAGTTCGCTTCCGGTTGGACGCCTGAACACGCCGGCCGGGTGTGGCGACGCCTGGAGGCGGATTTGCTGCCGTGGTTGGGCAAGCGTCCGGTCCAGGAACTCGAAGCGCCTGAACTGCTGGCCTGCCTGCGGCGGGTTCAAGCCCGTGGTGCGCTGGAAACCGCCCATCGGGCGCTGCAAACCCTGTCCCTGGTGTTCCGCTATGGCGTCGCCACCGGCCGCGCCCAGCGCGATCCCGTCGCCGATCTACGCGGCGCGTTGCCACCGGTCCGGGTCAAGCACTTCGCCGCGATCACCGACCCGAAGACCATCGGCGCGCTGTTGCGCGATCTGGACGGCTACGAGGGTTCGTTCGTGACCCGTTGCGCCCTGCAACTGGCGCCGCTGCTGTTCGTGCGGCCCGGTGAATTGCGTCAAGCCGAGTGGCCGGAATTCGACTTGGATTCTGCGGAATGGCGGATACCGGCCCACAAGATGAAGATGCGCCACGCCCATATCGTGCCGCTGTCCGCCCAAGCCCTGGCGATCCTGCGGGAACTGCAAGCCCTCACCGGTCGGGGAAGGTATTTGTTCCCCGGCTTGCGGACGGCCGACCGGCCGATGAGCGAGAACACCGTCAATGCCGCCTTGCGCCGCTTGGGCTACGACCAAACCCAGATGACCGGGCACGGGTTTCGAAGCATGGCCTCCACGCTGCTGAACGAGATGGGCTGGCATCGAGACGCCATTGAGCGGCAGTTGGCCCATGCCGAAAAGGACGGCGTCCGCGCCGCCTACAACCGTGCCGAACACCTGCCCGAGCGCCGCAAGATGATGCAAGCCTGGTCGGATTACCTGGACGCCTTGAAGCAGGGCGCGGCGGTGGTCCCAATTCGTGTGGGTGCTGCTTGATGGGTAACCCGCCACTTGATGAGTCCAAGCAGCCGGACAATCCAGTCACTATCTCGGTAGCCGATTATGTGCAGCGCATCGCGGAAACCGTCTACCCCGAGTATCCGCTATCAAGAGCGAAAACCAAAGTATGGCAAGCCATTCGGGACGGCGAAAAAGCGAAGAAAAACCCGTTGCGCTTGATACCTGCGCCGCTACCGTTTCCAAAGGGTCACGTTTTTTCCAATAGGTTTTTCATTTGGGCTTTAAAGCGGTGGCCTAACCTAATTCCATGGATGTATCCACCGGTTATTGAAGTACGGATGAATTGTTATCTTCCCGTTCCCAAGATGCCGACACCTCGCGCGCCACCAACCTATGCTGAGCTTCAACAGGAAGTCATGCGCTTACTAACTGAAAATAAAGAACTATCTGAGCAATTACGAAAGGAAAAACAGCGAGCGGAAAAAGCTGAGGAGGAGCTAAAAAAAATCAGAGATCGAGGAAAGGCCGCCATCGCGAAAAAGGTTGCCTCCGGTAGTCTTGGAGGTCGCGGCAAGACATCCTGACAGAATTTTAAAAGTATTCTATTTTGAATTTCTGTCATTAATATATCGAAGCCATGTCTACAACCGCCTGAAGGTGTTGCCGCATGGCTATACAGTTCCTCCGACTCCCCACCGTTTGTTCACGTACCGGTTTGAAGCGCGCCCAGCTTTACAGACTCATGGGCAATGGCCAGTTCCCCCGACCGATCAAACTTGCCGAACGTTCCGCCGCCTGGCTGGAATCCGATGTGGTCGCTTGGCAGGAAGAGCGAATCGCCGCCAGCCGCCAAGGAGAGGCCGCCTAATGACCGCCTCTCTCGTTCGCATTGATTACCAAGGCATGCCAGTCAATTTCAATGAAGACGGATGGTTCAACGCCACGGCTGCGGCAGCGCACTATGGCAAGGAGGTCTACGAATGGCTGCGCTTGCCAGAGACCCGGCGATACTTGGATGCTTTGTCACGCCGACACGGGATAAACCGGGAAAACCCCGGCTTTTGGATCAAGACCCGACGCGGCAAAGCCGGTGGAACGTGGCTGCATCCTCGTTTGGGGGTTCGATTCGCTCAATGGCTGAACGTCGATTTCGCGGTCTGGTGCGACGAGCAAATCGAAGGGTTCCTGAAAGGTCAGCATCCCCATTTCGATTGGAAACGCGCCCGTAGCCAAGCGACCGCCAGTTTCAAGATGATGAATGACGCTTTGAAGCTGGTCCGCGAAGAGTCGGGCAAAGCCACCGCCAGTCATCACTTCATCAACGAAGCGCGGCTAATCAACGGTGTTCTGTCCGGCCAATTTTCAGCCTTGGATCGGGAACGCTTATCAGAATCCGATTTGTCTCTGTTGGCAAATCTAGAGGTCCGCAACTCGGTTTTGATTGGGCGAGGACTGCCCTACAAAGACCGCAAGTTGCTGTTGAAGCAGCACATCATCGACATGCGCCCTTCCGCGCTCGCAGTGGAGGCCGCCTAATGATCGCTTGCACCCCACCCCGTCCCGGCCTATCCTTCCGATCGGCGCCTAGGAAACGCCAACTCAAGCGGTCAACCGTCCCCGTCAGCGATGGTATTTTTACGCCCGAAATCCGCCCGGATTCCGGGTTGCCAGTCTCCAGCAATAGCAATGTCGGGGATTGGCGGGATGCGCTACCCGTAAGGGCGCGCGCCGCTCTTGAGTGCGGTTTCCTAGCCCCGCCAGTTCCCGGCACCACGCCGGTTCGTTCTTGTTTGAATCGATTGGAGACTGATCATGGCCAGTAATTCATTCACCCCCGCAATCCCCCTTACTCATCCGTTCGCGGACGACACCCACATTCGCCCAAACAACATCTGCGACACGTTGAGTAATTGCGTCTCGACTCTGCATCTGGTTTCGGAATTGTTTGCCGACGAGAAGAGCGATCCTTTCGATTCCATTCACGTGCGGCGCGGAATGTTCATGCAATTACAAGCTGTTGCCAGCGTGCTTGAAGCCATTGAGGAGTGTCTCGGGAACGAAGCCCAAAAGGCTGTGGCGGATCGGGAAGCCGAGTACGAGGCGGATCGGGAAGCCCGCCGCGCGACCGAGGAGCGCATCGAGGCGGACCCGGCAGTGATTGAGAAGACCGTGATTCTCGCAAAGGCATTTGCACAAGCGTATCGCGAGGTATTGGGCAAGGACGGCAAGGAGGGTGCCCAATGAGCGACTTCGAGGAATTCTTGGTGGCGTTCGAGGCCGGATCGCCAGCCGAACGTTGGCGTTTCATGGAATGGCGTTTGGCCAACCGATCCGACGACGAGCCCGACGACGAGGCCGGCCTCGATGCTGACGAAATCGTCGCTAGAGCCGGTATCACACCTGAACAAATCGACCGGTTTAAGCGGGCCATCGCCGAAGCGCGAGCCTTCCACGACGTCAAAAACGACTAAGGCCAGTCCCGAGTAACTCCGAGACTGGCCTCAGCGGTCATGCCGAAATGAAAGCGCAGCAGGATCTTATCACGGGCATGGTCGCGAGTCAGTCTCTCTATTCATGGAGAGAATCCCCCTATGATCGATCATGTTGACTCCTTCCGTTCGGCCATGCTCGCTGCTGGCCTGGATTACGCGGGCAAAATCATCGCCGACGGCACGCTGCACCGCATCAAGATCAACGGCGATAAGGCCACGAATTCCTGGTACGTGCTGCATGGCGACGGCCTGCCTGCCGGCACCTTCGGTGACTACAAGCGAGGCATCAAAGAAACCTGGTGCGCCAAGAGTGCCGAGAATCTGACCGAGGAAGAGCGCGCCGAACGCCGTCGGCAACATGACGCGGCCAGTGTCGAGGCCCAGAAGGTTCTGGACGCCGCCAAGCCGGCAAGCGGCGATCACCCCTATCTACAGCGTAAGCACGTCAATG
>DAOTGT010000008.1:0-39207 GCA_035447285.1 Candidatus Competibacter sp. | reverse complement strand
ATAGGTGGTATACATACCCTCCCCCTCCTCGACACTACCTCTGCCAGCATTCTAAAGCTCCAGCATCCATCTCCATAGCGCTTTTTCGTATCGTCGGTTAATCTATTGAGTTGAAACTGGACCAAATGGAACCACTGTTGGGATTGATCGTCCCGCGCATCCCGGCACCCGCCGCTCGATCCAGCCCGGCAACCCACCCGCCACGTTCAGGGTCAGCCGGTTCGCCAGCATCTCCAGAGTGCCCTTGATTCGGTCCATGCACGCTTTCTTGGATTGCCATGCCGATTCAACGCCCGCGTATCTCGCCAACGACGACTTCTCCCATAAACCTTAGTGCAATCATCCCTATGTCCATCGGCGATCGGCCCTCCACGCCAGCGTAAGACCACCACCTTGCATCCACTCATCGGCGCCCATGACCGCGACGAGGCTGGACCACATCGTCATCGGCGCCGGTTGGTGGGAGAATGATGACTTGGTCAATGGAACATACTCCCATGTCTCATATCGTCATTCACCGCGACCATCCGCTCACCCTCGACGAGGCCCGCCAAGCCGCGGAAACCCTCGCCGTCCAACTGGCCGAGCGTTACGACCTCAGCCACCACTGGCAGGACGACACCCTGTACTTCGAACGCTCCGGCGTCGGTGGCCAGATCGAGCTGGAGCCGGGCAAGTTGCGGGTCAACGTGCGCCTGGGCTTTCTCCTGGCGACGCTGAAATACAAGTTGGAGCAGGAAATTCACGCTTACCTGGACGAGCTGTTTCAGCAAGCCGGACCGTCCGATCCGGTTTGAGCCCTTATCGCATCGCTCACATCCGGCGGTTGGGAATCAATGCCTTGGCCGGTGGAATGCCGATCCCCTACCAGCGCCTCAGCACAGCTCGTGCCGCAGGATCGTGCCGATGTTGGATTTGGGCAGGCTATCGCGGAACTCGACCTGACGCGGCCGCTTGTAGGCGGGGAGACACTGTCGGCAGTGCGCCTGAATGGCTTCGACAGTCAATTCCATCCCCGGCTTGGGCACGACGAACACCTTGATCGCCGAGCCGCTCTTCTCGTCGGGCACACCGATACAGGCCGCCTCCAGCACCCCCGGACAAGCCACCACCACCTGCTCGATTTCACTGGGAAACACGTCGAAACCGGACACCAGAATCCGGTCCTTCTTGTGATCCACCATGTAAAAGAAACCCTGTTTGTCCATGGTGGCGATATCGCCGGTCAGCAACCAGCCATCGCGGAGGATGCGGGCGGTTTCCTCGGGCCGACGCCAATAGCCGCGCATCACCTGCGGGCCGCGGGCACACAATTCTCCGCGCGCCCCCGACGGTACTTCCCTGCCTTCCTCGTCGCGGACCTGCACCTCGGTGGACGGCAACGGCAAACCGATGCTACCGGTGAAATCCTCGATATCGACCGGGTTGACGCAGATCGCCGGCGCGGCCTCGGTCAGGCCGTAGCCTGCCAGGATCGGCACCCCGGTCAGGGTTCGCCAGCGATCGGCCACGGTCCGCCACATCGGCGCGCCCCCGCCGACCGTCAACCGCAGCGAGGAAAAATCCAACGTAGCGAACTTGTCATTGTTGACCAGCGCGTTGAACAACGCGTTGACTCCGGTAATCACCGTGAACTTCCACGGACGGATTTCCCGCACGAACAGCGGAAGGTCGCGGGGGTTGGTGACCAACACGTTCAAGCCGCCAAAATAGAGAAAGCACAGACAGTTCACCGTCAGGCAGAAAATGTGGTGCAGCGGCAGCGCGGTGATGACGATCTCCTCGCCCTCATGGATCGCCGAACCCACCCAGGCGACGATCTGCCGTATGTTGGCCAACAGGTTGCGGTGGGTCAGCATCACACCCATGGACAGTCCGGCGGTACCGCCGGTGTATTGCAGGAAGGCCAGATCCTCGCCGGTGACCGCGACCGGCCGCAGGACAAGGCGGGCACCGCCAGCCAGCGCTTCCCTGAACCCGACCGTATTCGGCAGCGTGTAATGCACCCTCTTCTTGATGTGCCGGGCCGCCAGATTGACCACCTTGGCCTTCCAGAACGACAACAGGTCGCCGATCTCGGTAACGATGGCGGTTCTGATCTCGGTCCGCTCGACGACCTCGGCCAACACATGGGCGAAGTTGGCGAGAATCAGAATCGCCTTGGCTCCGGAGTCCCTGAGTTGGTGCTCCAGCTCGCGCGGGGTATGCAGCGGATTGACGTTGACCACCACCAGTCCGGCGCGCAACGCACCGAACAACGCCACCGGATATTGCAGCAGGTTGGGCAGCATGATCGCCACCCGTTCGCCCTTTTCCAGCCCCAATTCCTGTTGCAACCAGGCGGCGAACGCCCGACTCATCTGCTCCAGTTCGGCATAGGTCATGCCGCAACCCATGTTGACGAAAGCATTGCGCCGACCGAACTGACAGCAACTCCGATCGAACACTTCGACCAGCGAGCGGAATTCATCGGGGTTGACGTCCGCCGGCACCTGGGGTGGATAACGTTTCAACCACACTTTTTCCACGGGAGGTCTCCAATCAGCGTCCGGTCACTCCCATTGTGGGATTATTGGCGACCAATTACCAACCTTCACTTGGGGGTATTGCAAGATCGGTTTTTCGGATGAGACTGCCGAGATGCGGGCAAAACGACGCAGCTGGCGGAGCGATCGCGTGGGTTGAGCCGGGGCTGGGCGCGGGCCAGACCGGCGGACCCTACTTCCTTGGAATTTCGGCCAAGGGCAATTGGGTGATGGCGGCGATCTGCTCCGGTGAAAAATTCATCGCCAGGAGTTCCCGAGCCACCGCCAACGCCTTGCGATGCGCGCCTTCTTCCATTCCCTTTTCCATTCCCTTTTCCATTCCCTTTTCCATTCCCTTCTGATAGCTGGGCAGCCGTTCGAGGTTGATTTGCAACATGGCGTAGGCTTCCTGAAGGTTGATGGTGAGATGGCGATTGTCCGCCAGAATCTCCAGCATGGACAGGTATTCGCGCAGCCGGCCTTCGTCGGGGTCGGTCAGCCGTCGCAGTTTCTCCAATAAGCGCATCAATACCGTTTGCGGATTATCATCGCCAAAGTCGCCCAGGATGGCCAACACCAGGGCGTCAGGCTGGTCGCTGGCGTACAGGGTGCGGTAGTCGATCGTCCGCATGTCGACCACGTCATAGTGGTAGCTCAGTTGTGGGCTATCCAACCCGGTAGCCATGGTCAGTCGCTCGGCGCCGATGTAGACCAGACATTGATGGATGCGGTAACCCGGATACGCCAAGTGGATGTCGGTCAGGTAGCGCAGCATCCGTACCGCCATTTGACCGTCGTTGGCGTTCTGAATTTCCAGATGCAGGATGAAGGGCTCGCCCTGTGCGGGGATGACTTTGGCGACCAAGTCGGCGCGGCGGTCTTCAATCCGCTGTTCCTCGGTGGCGAGCAACTCGGCGTCGATCAGGTCCAGCCGGAACAAGTAGACCGCCATATCCAGCAGCAGACGCTTGAGAATGCCCTTGGAGATGATGTCTTTTTGGCCCATGGAGGCATTTTATCGGCTTATCAATGACCTAACCATCGATCATCGCGATTCAGTGGTGGCCACTTCAACGCAATTCGGTGTGCCAAAGGCGCTAGTTCTCAGCGCCACCAATCGGAGGCTTAGGAAGCAACGGGACCCGAAGGACAGCTACCAATATTGGTCTTGCTAGTACCGCCGCTACATACGCCGGCAACGGCTTCCAGCCGTTCGCGGGACAGAATGCGGGGCGGCGCGTAGGTTTTTTTTGTCGGCTTGGCGGCGGTTTCGCGGATCGCTTGGGTTTGATCGGTCATAGCATTTCTCGTTATATCGATCTCTGGAATGGTGTCCACCGGCAACCCCCTACCCCCTTCGATCAGGAGATAGGAGACCCGGTCCCGCTCAATGGCGCAACTGCAAGGCGGGATCGCCAATCAGGCTGTAGATACGCAGCATGTACAGCGGCATATCTTCGCGCCGCGTATTGTCCCGCAACGTCTGCTGAACTGCCTCGCCCAGCGTCGACGTCTGCTGCTGGAACACCGTCGCGAACAGGTTCCGATTGAGCCGCACCGCAGGTTCGTTCAGCGACAGTCCGGTGGGCGCCCAGACGGCGATGGCGCCACCGTTAGCGTCCAAAACCAAGCGTGCGCCCAACGGCGCATAGCCCGGAACCTCAAATCGGTTCGCCGCACAGGTCAGCGCGCTGATCACCGGCAGAGGGCCAGTGCTGCTCAGTGCGCCCATATCGTCCCAGGTAAGCAGACCAGCCGCACCGAAGCGGTCCATGCCACCGTGCCCAAGATAGTTGACCCAGCCCGTGCCTCGGTTCATACCTTCGAACAGCAGCGACCGCGCGGCGCCGATGGCCTGCTGGTCGAGATAGATCCGAGTCACGGCAATCCCGGACGGCAGCAACTCCGCTACCCAGTCGCTGTCTTGGGGAAAATAACCGGCGGCGGAGTCTGGCTTGTCGGCCAGTAGCATCGCCCCGGCATTGTATAGCGAAACCGTCCCTTTTTCGTAAGCTTCGACCTTGACCAAGTAGGTCTGAAGATCGACCACACTTGCCGCCGGGATGCGACCAATAGCCATGTCGGGCGCACCGTCTCCATCGAAGTCTACCAAGCAGTTGTCGCAACCGAATAGGCCGTTAGGCGTGGACGTCATCAGGGTGGGCGTCTGCGGTTCGCCCTTACCGCCCAGATCGCGATAATCGAAGCTGCCGATACCCACAAGCACCACGTAGCGCACGCCCCAGTTGTGGAAGGCATCACGGAGGAAGTCGCGCACAGCGTGAGGACTGGCGACGCCCCAGTTATAACTATCGTAGATTTCGTCAGTACCCACCACCCGGCTGGACAGACCCTTACCTTGGCGATAGTTAGCCAGCGTTTGGGCTGCATCCACCAATGCAGGCGGGGCAATGATCAGATAATCCACTGGGTCGCTGGAAGACTGGAGGTCGGCGGCGGTCATCGGCGCGGGCGTGGCCGACGTAATCGCCGCGCCGGTCAACACCAGGTAGCGCCGGCCCTGCTCGGCGGTGAAAGTGACGCTCTGGCCCACCGTGCCGGGTATCACGGTCGTGTGGGTGATGTAGACCGGTTTTCTCGGGTTGCCGATATCGAAGACGTAAATGTCGGCCGTGCTGAAGCCATCTACCGCCAGCGGACCGTCGCTCTCGGCTTTCAAAGTCAGCCGATCGTCGGTAGCTCGCGCCAAGCGGCGGTATTTCATCTTGATGCGATCGACGTAGAAAATATTCGCAGAATCGCCCAAGGCATGGATTTTTATATCGTTGTCGCCACTTTGAAGTTGTGCGCCCGTTACCGACAACCGCAGCTCGTAATCCGCCAGATCGTTCCACGTTCCCTCGCCGAGCGGCTGGCCGTTCATGAGCACTTGCACCGAGTGTGCTCCAGAACTAGCGCCTTTCAGGAAAACCTTGAGCTTGCCGCCGTCGGCCACGTCGGGCAGGCGGACGGTAAAACACTTGGTGTTCCAATTTTTGCTGCTGCAGATAGGATCGTTGCCGCCAATGAAAGCTTCCCAATACCAGTAGTCGCTTTCGGGGTCGGTAGAGACGACGGTGGCGGCGAAGATGTCCTGCTCCGCCGTGATCGTGTCGTCAAAGTCGCCCGCCGCCACCGGGTCCGGGGCCTTATCCTTGGCGGATGATTCCTTCATCACCTTACCCTTCTGGTTCGAGCGAAGCCGGTAGACGTTGTCCAGCGTATAGAGGCTATCGATGGCTTCGCCGTAGAACAGGATTCCGGTCTCGTCCGCCGCTGGCAGCCAAGCCACATCCTTGCCGGCCGTGGTCAACTCCAACTTTTCGTTGCGTAGCCACTTACGCACATCTTTCTCGGTGCTACCCAGAGTCTGGGCGAGCTGGGCGACACTGGCGTAGAACAGCCCATCCTGCCGCACCGGGATTTGCGCCGTGTCCGTCACCTTCTTTTTCTTGCTCACCGTCGAGACGGCCACTTGCGTGCTCCGCTCGACGTTTCGGTGATCGAGCGCATGGGGAACGGCTTGATAGCCTTGCGCCGGGTCGTCGTAGCCTTCGTCGGAATCCGTTGACGATTCGGCGGCGAACGCCACCTTCGCGACTTGCTGGGCCGATTCGACCGGAGTCACGGTGTAGGGACCGTGAACGCGCGTGCTTCCCCAGACTTCCTGCTCCACCAGTCGGTAGGTATAGCTTTGGTCGGGCCAGCCGCTCGGGTCCACGAAGGTATATCGACCGCCCTGCGGCGAGGTAATCAGCGCCGGCAACAGCGTATCGTTGAGGCGGTCGTAATCGCCGCTGATGGGTTCAAGCCGTTCGACGTGGAAGCCCGCCGTGCCCAGTTCGAAGGCGGTTTCCCAGTACAGCACGACGCGCCCGCCTTCGACCGTCGCCCCAAATTCCGCGACGCTGGCCAGAGTGGCCTTGCAGGTCGCGCCGGACGTGACACCGGGGATCTGGCTTTCGGTGACGGTGCCAATCTTACCGATGGCGCCTGGGGTGGCGCCATAAGCGTTCGCTGCCGTCGTCGTGGTACCGTTGGCGCCGCCGGTGACGCTGGTGGAACCGGCGGCGCTGGAAAGATAGATTATGCCGCCCGCGCCACCGCCGCCGGGGCCATGATAATTGCAGTTGGAGGAGGTGGGACAACCAGTGCCTTGCGCTTGTGTGGGCCAGGCGTTGGTGCCGACACCACCATTGGCAGTGATGGTTAAGGTGGCAGGGAGACTGTTTCTAGCAAACACCAGCACGCTGCCGCCCGCGCCGCCGCCACCGCCGCCGTCCTCAGCCGGCGTGACACCGACCCCACCGTTTGCACTGAGAGTGGTCGTGCCAGTGATACTGTTCGCGCGGACAAAGATCATGCCACCGCCCCGGCCACCGCTGGACTGCACGCCCGTGGAGTTATTGCGCGCACCACTGCCGCCGCCACCGCCCATGGCCAAGCGACCGGCGGCGTAAGGGAAAGCCGCGCCACCGAAACCACCAAGCGACAAGTTACTGCTCCAGGTGTTACCGCCAAGCCCGCCCGCGCCGCCGTTGCCGCCACCGCCACCGCCACTGTTCTGGTCATTGGCGCTGGGATAGCCATCGTTCCCACCACCACCGGCATTGCCCGGCGCGCCGCGGGCGCGGCTGGCGTCGGCATTGGTCCCGTCAGGATAACCACTGCCCGAAGCCAGCGTTGCGGTACCGTCGTACATATAATTGGGTGAGCCAGCCACGCCTTCGGCCTTGTTGCCGTTGGTGTTCACAGTGATCCGGGTGCGATAATCAGTGTTGGTCCCAGCTCCACCACCGAGCGCTTGTCCGCCGCCACCTCGGAAGCCCTTGGCGTCAACATTGATGCCACCGCCGGAAAAGGTCAGCGTTCCCGCCACGTCCAGGGCGACGATACCGCCTGTGCTGCCGTTCCAGGCGGAAGCCGTGACGGCCCCTGTCACGCTCGCGTTGTAGTACTGCGGCACCCGCACCACCTGGAAGCGGCGTTGACCGTGAGTGGTCGTGGCGTTAGCGTTGGTGTAGGTGTTGATCAAGCCGCCGCCCGAGCCTTTGCCTTCGATGGGCACAGAACCGCCGCTGACCGCTCCTTTAGCCACCACGAATTCATAGAGGCCAGCGTTGTTGTAGTTGGTCGCCCCGCTGCCAGTTGAGCCATTCCCGTAGCTGCTGGTATTGGTGTAATTGATCGTCGCGTCCTGCATCTGGACCACCAACAGCAGATCGCCGGCGGCAATAGCTGCGCTGGCGCCCGTGGAGGTTCCCACGGAGATACTGACCGCGCCGGCGTTTGCGGTGGCCGTGCCGGGATAGTAGGTGTTGTAGATCCCGGCTGCCAGGGAGGTTGTGCCGCTACTCGGCGGATTGGCGCACAGGGTGGTGGTAAAGGGTCGCAGGGCGAGGGTGACGGCGACCCAGTCAATAATAGTGTTCGTAAATGCCGCAGTCCCAGTGGACCCAGCAGCAACTTGGGAAGCGTCGGAGACCCCAAGGGCTATGTCGTTTGCACGACCACTGGCATTATAGTTGAGTGTAATTCGAGAAGTCGCTGGCTGTCCGTTAAGTATATCGTTTCCAATTCCCGCAATCCGAACGACTGTCGTATCCGCGACACTGGTGGTTACAGAGGGGGCGGTGGCATTGGTGCTCGTATTCGCCGCAATATCAGAGATATCAATAGCTTGCAAGCTTTCGACCCCGGTGTAACGCAAAATCGCGCCCGCTATTCCAGCACTGTTAGTCGTGGTAAATGTGTGGGAAGCTGCCGTGCTCGCGCTATAGCGTAGATAAAAGACCGCCAGCGTCTCAGTCCCTTGGGTCTGCTGCTGGACTGGGGTCCAGCCGGCAGGGGCGGTTACTGTACCGCCGTTGGTGGAAATGGTGGCAAGTAGTAGATCGTTCTGAACGGTGTCAGTTGGGTTGACGAGGGTGATGCTATTGCCGGTAGCCGTGCCGGTGATTTGTGACTGATAGGCTGGCGCCGCCCGCGCCGCTGTCCACGGCCCAACCCAGCCCAGCGCCAGAGTCAAAATCACATACAGGAGCGCCCATGGAGTTACACTCGGTTTGTTATTGCTTATTCGTATCATCCCTATCCCTTCGCTATCTACCATCAGTAAAATCGTACCGTCAATTTATCATGAGAATTTTTACGGAATAAATCGCTTATATCGAATCTAAAGAAGCCTTTCCTCTCCGCTGCCCGCTTCCACCAGCGCCGGACAAAACCATTCTTTCGCCGCTCCCGCCGTTCTCGCCTTGACGGTAGTAGCAAGCGCCTCGGTACGGACACGCACCGCTTGCAGCACCGGCGACCGCTCCCAGATATCCCGCACATTCTCCCGATGCAGGTTGCCCGCCGGAACCCGCCACTGCACACAGGGATACACGTTACCCCACGGGTCCACCGTCAAACCCGACGCACCCGCGCCGCAGTATTTGCCCCACGGGGGTGACGGGTCGAGATCAATAGTCGTTTCCGTGCCGCGCCGTTGCTCCAACAACTCCCGCAGGCGACTGATCGCTTGGGGCGAGGCGGCGATATCCAGCGGCGCGCGGTCGCCATTATCGCGTGGGGTAATTTGCATGTTCCAGCGCAAGGGCAAGGCCATCCGCTCGGCCAAAGCGCCCATCGCCTCCATCTCGATCTCGTTCCAAGCGGTGAGGGTCGAATTAAGCTGCACCCGCAGGCCCAGGGCCTGCATCTGTTCCAGATTCGTCAGCAACCGCCCGAAGCTTCCCGCCACCTGTGTTTGGCGCTCGTGAGTCGCGGCACTAGCACCGTGCAGGCTAATTTCCACCACAAAGGGATCGACCTCGTTAAGCAACCGTCGCGCCAATCGTCCGTTCAGCCGATGGCCGTTGGATTTAACCCGAATCACGAACCCCAACGCCCTTGCTCGTGCGCCCAGCGTGAAAAAATGCGGGTGCGCCAATGGTTCACCACCGCTGAAGGTCAGGTTCATCGTGGCCAACTCGCGCAAATCGGCAAATAAACTGACGTATTGCGCCACTGACAGTGACCGTCCTCCGTTGGTCCGGTCGTTATAGCAGTAGTAGCAATCAAGATTGCAGCGGTAGGTCAATTCCAGCAGCACGGAAAATGGGATGTTGCCATTGACCGCCTTGGTCAGCAGCGCCTGGTAACTCATGAGCACGCCTCCTCCTCAATGACACCGGCGGCGCGGAGTTCCGCCACGAAGCCGGCGACATCGATCGCAAGACGTCCGGGATCGGCGTCAAATTCCGCAGCTAGGCGGGCGACGATCCCTGGCGGCGCCAAACCTTCGTCCAGCAACGCCACGACCCGCGCGCCCACCTCGTTGAGCACGAGCACTTCACCCGCCTGCTGGCGCAGCACGATTCCTTCATCGGCGATCTGCCGGTAGCGGACATCCGCACAGAGGCGGAAAGAGAGGGAATTAGCTGGCATCGCGCACCTCAATGATCAGGGTCAAGCAAGGAGAGAAAACCGGGGTCGCGGGCGAAATCGAGTGTTTCCGCGCTCGCGTGTCCCAGCAAATTTGTCAGATTATGCAATAGGCCGTCCACCCGGAACGGGTCCTCATTGACAACCGGCGCGCACACCAGCAACCGTGCTAGCGCCAAGGTTCCCGACATGGGTCGCACGGCGTGGGCCGCGGCCTGTTGCAGCCAGCGCAACCCAGCGATGGGATAGGCGCGGCTGCGACTAGGCGTCTGCCCCAAGTCGCCGGCGAAGGGCAGTTTCTCCACTTGCCATGGATCGGGTAGCAAAGCGTTCATATCGTCGGACAGCACCTCCCAGCCAGCGTTTAAGGCAAACCGCGAACTAGTGGATTTGCCGGCGCCAGAGCGCCCAAAAACCACCTGGGCTCGGCCATCGCGGGCGAACGCGGCGCTGTGCAACAACACCCCACCCGATTGCATCACCCGGTAGGCGACCAGTACCCGGAAAAAATTCTCGAACACGCCGGCGAAACGCTCCAGGTCGGTGCGACAGGTCCACAGTCGGCCCCGCAAGCCAGGCTCAAATCGAATTTCAGCCAAGAAACCCCATCCCGCCAGGCACAAGCGCTCAGGATGATAATCGCGGTCAAAGGTGTATACCCAGCCACGGGTATCGATCTCCCGGAACGCACTTTCGGGCAAGCGATGTATGGTGGTGGAAACTGGCGCGGGGACCTCCGAAACCGCACCGCATAGAGATTGAAATCGTGCTTGTACCCACCCGGCCTGCGCGGGCACCAAACCCGAGAATTGGTAGGGACCACCCGCGAGGTCGATAGCGAGCGTTTCGGAACCCCACAATTCCGCCGGCAAATCACCGTCCGTCAGGGGGCAGGTCAGATAAGCGTCGCCGAAAGTCATTTCACCACCATCGACGCACGGCCCGCAGCGCGTGCCGGAAAAACCGCCCGCACGCCCAAAGCCGATGCCGGAAGGGAATACGGATGGCGTAAGCATGACCATCGCTACCCACCACCCTACCGACGACATGGGTTAGAGGCAGCGCAAAATCGGGCTGCATGGCATTGTCTGCTTGAGTCAACCAGCGCCATCCCCGCCCCTTGGAATAACAGCCCAACAGCCGGTGAACCAACAAGCGACCATCCGGCGCATGGAAAACCATCAAATCACCCGGCCAGTAAAACCGCTGGCGAACCACCTGGATCATCGCCCCGTTCGCAAGCAGGGGCACCATACACTCACCGCTGACCCGCAAGCTCACCGGCGACTCCGTCGCCAATTCGCGCAACGCTCGGGCGATACGGGTGGAAACAAACGACATCGAATAGCACCTCTCAGGATTTTCGAAATTTCCAGACGTCCGCCACAATCCGGCGTGCGTACAGCCACGACAACAAGCAGCGGTTTCGCATTCGATATTTGGCTAGCGGGTAATCCGCCGGCGGAACGCACAGCTCCCACAGAAAGGTCGCTCGTCCTCGCCAAGTGGCGAGGACGCGTAAACTTAACGCTAGAAGGGACCAGCGGCCAGCCCGTAGTAGATAGGCACCGGATAGTTCGTCGGTCGCTGGCGCCGCCAACCACCCCAGAACAGCATTGGAGAAAACGGCGCCCAAGGCGCCGTGGACGCATGCCAGACCATCGAGGCAGATTCGCCGCATGCGCTTGGCGTCGGCGGACTACGCAAACTCCCTTCATTCCCCAGCAGTCATGGCTTGTGCCAGCAGATGAATATCGTACAACCAGATCACGCAACCGGCAGCCCACCTTCACGGGGCGCCCTCCACTCGACCCTTTCCGGTTTCGCGCAGTTGTTGCGTCCAAGACTGGGCGTAACGCCCGCCCCGTGCCAGCAATTCGGCGTGACTGCCGGATTCGAGGATGCGGCCCTGCCCCATGACATGGATGACGCCGGCGTGCAGGGCGGTGGTGAAGCGGTGGGTAATCACCAGGGCGGTACGGCCGGCGGCCAGATCGCGAAACCGCGCCAGCCAGTCGGCTTCCGCCCAGGAATCCATGGCGCTGGTTGGCTCGTCCAGAATCAGCAACGCGGACCGCCGCAGAAAAGCTCGCGCCAGCGCCAGCCGCTGCCATTCGCCCACGCTCAATTCCGCGCCGCCGAACCATTTGCCCAGCACCGTCGCATAATTTTGTGGCAAACGCTGGATCGATCCTTCGGCGCCAGCGGCGCGGGCGGCGTGGGCGATAGCCGCCTCATCCGACACGACCGCCAGATCGCCACAGGCAATGTTGTAGGTGACGGTGTCATGATAATGGACCGGCTCCTGAAACAGCACCGTGATTCGTCGGCGCCAGTCGGCCAGCGCCAGTTCGCGCAGGTCGATCCCATCCCAACTGACCCGGCCCACCTCCGGGTCGTAAAACCGGCATAGCAGCTTGAGCAGCGTGCTCTTGCCCGCGCCGTTCTCACCGACGATGGCCACGATCCGGCCGGCGGGGAGCGTGAGATTGAAGCCATCCAACGCCAAGCGCTGGCTGCCGGGATAGCGGAAGCTCACGTTTTCCAAGCGGATCGTTCCCGGCGCATTCGCCGACGGGGACACGGGATGCCTCGGCTCCATGACACGAGGACATAGGGCCAGAAATTCGTGCAGGTTTTCCAGAAACAGGAGGTTGCTGTACATCTCGCCGACGCTGCCCAGCGCGGTGCGCAACAGTCGTTGTCCTTGGCTGAAGACCTGATAAAACAACGCCAGATCGCCCAGGCTGGCCAAGCCCTGCATCAGCCGTCCGACCATCCAGGCGATGGTCAGGCCCATTGCCAGCAATGCGGCGGCATCCGCGCCCAGTTCGGCCAGCATCTGCTGGCGGGCGAGCTGCAGACGCTCGCCGCGCAGCCCGGCTCGCACGGCGCGATAGGCGCTCCGAAACGAGTCACCGAGGTCGAACAGACGCAATTCCGCTACCGCCCGATCCCAGGTCAACATCCAGTCGTAATAGCTAGCGCGGCGCTCGTTGCCGGTATTGCGAATCCGCCATCGATGAAAGCGCACAATGGCGCGGGCCACCACCCACAGCGCTGGCAACGCGCCACCGATCAACACCAGTGGCAACCAGGGCGCGTACCCCCACAAGATGCCGGCCATCGCCAACAAGGTCAGGCCGTTCTGGGCCAGGCTGCCAAGATTTTCCAGCAGGGCTCGCGGACGATCGAGCGCGTCCACCCGCGCCCGGTGCAACTGATCGTAGTATTCGGGAGTTTCGTAATAGCTCAGGTCCGAATGGATGGCCTGGGCGTGAATCCGGTCGTCGAGATAATCGCGGAACCGTTCGGTCAAATAGGCGGTACGATTCGACATGCGATCAGTCGCCAAGACTGCATTCGCTGCTGCTACTGGGCATCTGGTTTAAACAGCCATTCCCGCAGCGCAGCGCGTCGGCGCACGGTTTCAGCCAGTTCCCGATCGCCGCGCAGCAGATACCATGCCACCGCCCCGTGGCGCCGTATCAAGTCCCTCACTCGCACCAGATAATATCCATACAGCACCCATGATCCTGGTGGGATCGGATACATATAAGCCATTTCTTCCCGGCTGGGGAACAATCGCCGCCACAGCACCCTCACCCGGTCGTCAAGCCGCCCTGGCTTGAAAAAGCCGATTGTGTTCAAGGTCATCCCAGCCATCTCGGTACTGGCATCAAACAAACGTCGTTCAGCCTGTTCGATCACCTCAACCGACAAATCGGCCGGCTCCAACGCAGTCAGGACTTCCACCGGTACGGCAGCGCCAACTCGAAAACTGGCCAAATAGAGGATCAGATAGACCCCCTTGTGCCAGTGGTGATGCAAAACCCGCGCGCGCAATGCCGACCAGTCGATCTCCAACTCGAACCGTTCGATGAAAACCGCGATGTCGCACAGCGCCCGCAACCCGAAACCGAATTCGTGCTGATAGGAAGCGTGCAAACAGAGATGCAGCAGAAAATCTTCCACCGACAACGTTGCGGTGTCGAGCTCGGCGATGCGGGCCACCCGAGCGTTTTGCCACAGTTCCTCGTCATCCATGCAGTCCTTTTCGTCGGCGATCCTGATCGTCCAATGTACTTCCACCGGCGTGAAGCCGCCTGGCTTCTGGCAAACGAAGTCCTTGCCGAACAATGGAATCAGTGCCTCGGTCGCGGGATAAATCAGCCGGTAGCCCTCCCCCAGCTCTTTCATCACCCGCCACGCCTCCCGCGCCAGGCTTGCGGGAACCAGCAGGTCAATGTCACTCATCGGTCGCAGAGCGATATTGCGATAAACCTGCTCGGCCAAATACACGCCCTTCAATACGATCACCGGAATTCCAGCCGCGCGCAGCGCCAGCAACAGCGGTCGCAGTTCTTCATAAAGGCGCACATTGCAAGCTGCGGTATTGAGATATACACCCCGCAACCGATCCAGCACCTCATGAGATATACAGCCGACCAAGTTGGGAGTCTTCAACCGCTGATACAGCAGGGGCGCCACGCCGTGCCGGGTTGCCATCTCGATCAGGGCTGTCCATCCCTCATCGGTCAAAACCGACAAAGCCGCCGGATCAAGCCGACTTTCATCCCGGTGCAGACAGTCCAGCAGGGTTGCGCGAATCTTTATTCCCAACCCAATCCCCTCATCGGCAATGCGGACGAACCACTCGCCGATTCTCGATTGCTACACCGGTTCAAGCAGATCGCTGGCGATCATCTCGTCAGTCTCCAGTTACGTTTCGGTCATATCAAATGCTCTCCGCATCCGAGTGACAAACGCCACAAGTAGTTCGAAAAAGCGGCTGCCCACCGGATCAAGACCGAAGTAGATCCCGGATTCGAGGTTGAGAAGGACGGTCTCGTCGCCTACCCGGCGAGTGACCACCTGCTCAGAAATTTGCAAACGAGCGTCGCGGGTCAACATCAAGCGGCTTCCCACTGTGGTTATCATCCATCATTCGGTTGCGGAAGCGTCATTCTCTCCGGCTTGGGGAACGACGTTTTCAAAGGTTTCCTTGAACGGAATCGAGACGTTCAACGCCGAAAACATGCATTCCCCGCAACCAGGAAGAGGTTCGTGAAACAACCAGTCGCTTTCCGGGGTGCGCCGAAACGTTTCAACGCGGCGCGCCTCAATGTCCACCAGCACGTATTCCCGTAAGGACGGCAGCGTGCGGTAAGCCGCGAATTTGTTGCCTCGGCCGAAGGCGGCGGTGGACTCTGACAACACTTTCACGATCAAGGTTGGATGGGCGATGAATTGGCCGGCCGCGTGATCGCGCGGATCGCAAGAGATCACGACATCCGGGTAGAAAAAGGCATCCGCCGCTTCCACCCGCACTTTCAAATCGGCGACATATGCCTGCACGGTCCGCCGCACAACCGTTGCTTGAAAGCAGCGGCTAGGTTCAGGGACACCACCATATGCTCGCGTCGCGCGCCTATCATGGCGAACACTTCACCGGCGATAAACTCATGCTTTTCCTCTTGCTACTCTTCCCAGGCAAGATAAGTTTTGACATCGAAGGCGATTTGAATAGTCAGATTCGTCATGTCAATCTCCGGAAAATAGGCATGCCCCTTCGCAAAACACGCGGCGGATGTCATTTCCCCTACTTACCATAGGGTCGCATGTTCGGGAAATCATACGCCATTGCCCTCATGACGCGCTTGTTCCACGATGGCCTCCCGGACACGCGTCAAATCCTCGAACCGTCGAGGGTAATCGATGTAGTCCGATGTCCCCACGTAACACGGGGTAACTCTATTTTGTCTTCCAAACAAAGTAGTATTTCAACTCCGTAACCATATGAAACCCACATAGATAACATTCTCGACTTCAAGCTGAACTCATCCCTTGACAGCATGGGGCGGACCATACTTGGGTAATCGGATGCCTTTTGCCGCGTCGCATCTGCACCCCGATTTCAGTAATATTCCCTTGATCTGCCTAAACTGCTCGGGCATCGTGAATCCTCAATCTTCTGGAAGCCCATCAGAAAATTCATCGCTGTTCTTACCCAGGCCAATACGCATCATCCAAAACCTGTCCCAGCACAAATGGTGCAGTTTCTGGAAACGTTGGTTCTGGTAAATTCGTCTCGCGGACAGCAATGAAGCGCGCATCCGAATAACCATTCACAAACGCCTCATCCAAGCAAGATTTCAGGCCCGGATTTTTTTGTAGCAAACGAACGATCCTCTGCCGTTGCTCCTTGATGGTGGCGATCCAGCTATTGCCACGCCGTTCCGGTTGGAAAATCCATTTCAGCAAATGCGCCATCAACACGCCCAATCGACTCTCCAACTCCCGCTCTTTGGCCGCGCCCATGTCTTCCAGCTCCTCGGCGACGTACTCGCAATCGATTTCCGCCAGCCGGCCTTCCCGCAGCAACTGGGCATTATGCATGGCCCAGGAGTAGAAATCCTGGTCGTGTTGAACAGCGGTTGTCATCGTGGCGTTCTCCTGAATTCATCTCTTGAAGAATAAGTCAATTCGGCCACAGGTTTTGTGCAAGAAGCCAAAGACCCTGAAAAGCCGCAAAGCGTGAACCCACATCCAGCTCATCATTCAACGTCACACCTTCGTACTCCACCCACGAATGCGCCTCGAACCGCCCCTGCTCCTTGCGCACCCCGATCCGCAACTCGCTGGCGATACCCTGGCGCCCCAGCAGCCACCACAGCGTCAACGAGCGATGCAACCAGGTGGGACAATACAAGACTCCGCGCCGCCGCGCCCTGTACCAACCGGGCCAGAACGCGGGCTCGATCCGCAAGCTGCATTTCGTCGCCGGTGGTCGAATGGATCGTCCCGACCTGACGTCCCAGAAAACCGTATACCCGCCGAAAGCGAGCAATAGTCAAATCTGGTGTATGGCCCGCCTGAATCAGGCGGCGAGTTTCTGCTGATCTGTCTGTGCTTCATCGGGTTGATCGCCAACCGCTATCCTGTCGTGAAACCGGATACCTTTGGCTACATCGGGGAGGCGGTTGAAGCCGCGCGGCTTGCGCCAGCTTTTCTCTGCCGTCAGTGCCCATTGGACCAAGCCCAGCAATGGTATTCCGCGACACGCCGTTCTTGGTCCGACTCGTGCGATGCCGAATGGTGGCAAAGCTCGATTCGATCGGGTGGGTGATCCGAATATGTATCCAGTGCCCGGCCGGAAAATTGTAAAAGCTCAGCCTGATCTCATCCATCTCATTTCAGCAGGGTACGCCGCCTTCCTTCAACCCACCCGTACACCAGATTCGGTTATAACTCGCCGAAAGCTCGCCCAACGCAACGCCAAGGCAACGCCAAGGCAACGCCATGTAGCATCCACCACGCTTGCAACAACAAACCGCGCTCCTTCCAGGAGAGTCCCCAGACGATCGATCCATGCCGCCACAGTCGCAATAACCCACTACGCATCGCGTCCTCACTCAATTCGCCGCCCGCCCGGCAACTTCAGCAACCACCGCCCAGCATTCGCCAATTGCCGACGCAACAATACCCAGTTTTCTTCCCGTATTCGCTGGTTCAGACAGCGCAGCAACCGCCCCTTGATCGCTTCATCTTGCTGGTCGAGCAGCGCCGCCCACAACGCATCGTCCACGTTGTAGATCCGATTTTCCGCCAGACAGATGGGAATGACGGTCGCCACCGGAACCGCCAAATCCCCCGCCACCGCCTCCACCACCGCGCGGATATGCATCGCCTTGCTTCCTTGGGGATTCAGCAGATCGTAGGGCGGTTGCCATTCGCGCGGTGGGCGCAACCGATCAATGTGGCTGACCACGATCAGCACGGGTGGCGGCCGACGATCCGGGCGTTCAGCGAACCCGTCGCGCAACGCATCCAGGCGCAGCCGATCCAGTTGCCGGTCGGGGCGATGGGCGGCACAGGTCCAAAGTATCAGGTCGGCGGCCATGGCCGCCCCCCGCAACACCTTTTCGCTCAGCAAGCCGGTATCGCAACCGGGCGTATCGAAGATCAAAGCGGCGGTCATCTCTTCCCGCTCCAGCCGATAGGGCGTCAATCCCATCGTGGTGTCCGGCAACACATCGGTGGCGGCGGCCAGTCGGCCGAACAAGGCGTTAATCAAGCTGGACTTGCCCACATTGGCGCGACCCAGCACCACGATGCGCAGCGGCTCGCCGGTGCCAGCGGTTGCCGTGGCGGCCCGCGTCATATCAACGGACGAAGCAGGCGTGAGTTTGGCGACCGGCTCGGTATCAGCCAAGCTCAAGCGCCCGCTATACAATTCAATCGCGTAATAGCCGACTTTGCGCACATATTCTCGCAACAGCCAACGCTGGGTTTCCGTCCACGCCTGACCATACGCCTGACCGCGCAAATGCCCCCACGCCTCGCTCAACAGGGCGTCCATCGGATTGACCACCAATCGACCGGCCCGATAGATCGTCACCAGCCGCTTAGCGGCATCATTCCAACGCCAGGCGCGGAGCAGATCGCCGATGGTCAGCCGATGGCTCAGCGGGATGCAATCGGTGACGGTCGTGCGCAGATCGCGGCTGGCCCGCTCGATGATCAGCAGGGTATGCGGCACGGTCAGTTCCAGCAGCGGCCGCTCTTGTTCCGGGTGATGGCAACGGGCGACGGCGTCCAACGTGTTCCGGCCCAGCGTCCACAACCGGCCACCATCGTGCAACGGCCAATCTTCCGGCCGCGCTGCCTCCGCCAACCGTTCAACCGTCGCCCAAGCGCCTTCCGCCTTGGGTGACCAATGCGGGTCGGGAGCGGTCACCGCATCGGCCAGCAGGCGACGATCCCGACGCAGCAGCCCGTATTGCAACCCGTAGCCGGCCGCGCTGCACGCGATCATCGCTACCAGCCACCAGGACAACCGCCCCGCCTGCCAGAGCCAGAAGGCCCCGAGCGGCAACAGCGCCGCGAACGGCAATACCCACAGCAGCAAGGCGAACAGACGCAAACGGTCGAACCGATCGAACAGCGCTTTCACGACTAATCTTTCCCCGGTGGCGGCTTCAACAAGCTCGAACTCGCCACCAGTGCCTCGGCATAAATCCGGCGCAACGCCTCCGCATCCAGCGAACCGCCTCGCCCACGATGGGCAAAGTAATAACCGGCTGCCTTGCCGAGTGCGTAGGTGGTCGCGCCGCTGGTGGTCGCGCCCCACATCACGCCGACTGTCTGTCCCCACCAAGGCACGAACTTGATCAGTTCCCGACCGGCCGTACGCGCCAAGTAGCCGGCCCCGATGCCAGCGCCGAGCAGGCCGAGAAATTCGGACACCGCCCGTCCGTCCCAATCCTGCCCGTACAGCCGACCCAAACCGTGTAGCAGTTTGGCCTGCACCGCCGGCACCCCGACCAGATCCACCAGCGGCAGCGCGCCGATACCGGCCGCCGCCAACGCATGACCGACGATATGAGGATGGGCGGCGCGCTCGTAGAGATCGCGGACACCGGCATCGCCTCGCAGCATCGCTTGCAGACCCAGGGTCGATACCGTTTCGATGGCGTTCCACAACGCCTCCAGGCCGTAGTTCGCCGGTTGGTAACCGTCCTCGGGCAGGGTCAGATCGACCGGCACCCAACGTGCCGGCGCCGCGCCGGACAGCTTGCCCAATCGCTCGCGCTGGGCGCGCAGGGTGCGGGTCAGATCGTGGGGCACTTGCGGTGGCCACGGTTGCCGGTCGTAGGGATAGGGCAAAAGGTGTTCGCCATCGGGTGGATAGGCTTCATGCAAGCCGGTCTGGGCAATGAGCACCGGCCATTCGGGATGCCGCTTGCGAACCTGACGCAGCACCTCGAACACCGCGTCCTGACGGATATCGGTCGCTTTCATCACCCCGAGCAGCAGATGGGCTTGCGACTCGCAGTAGCGAATGTCCTCGGCCGGATCGTAGGCGACTTCGCCCAGACCACGGGTATCGAGAAAGCGCACCACCGGCGCTTCGGCGGGAAAATCGTAGAAACGGGCGGTACGGGTGCAGGGCTGGAAACCGTTGCCGATTTCGGCGCTTTCGCTGCCGGTCAGGGCGCGGACGATCGAGGTCTTGCCGGCCTGGGTCTTACCGATCAGCCACAACACCGGCAACGGTTGCCGCGCCCGTGCCTCGCGCAAGGCCACGTCCAACGCCTCATCATCGACACGGGGATGCAACAAGGCAGCGCGCAGGCGGCGCCAGTAATCGGGCCAGTTCGAGTGCAATACCGTCTCCCAAATCCTTCAGCGCCGGTCAGCACAATGGGAGTTCCCTAAACCTGGCGGTTGGGTAGTATATGTTTGAATTTAATGCAGTTAATGAATCCATATATCCATATCCTGAAGCACTGCCCCCGAACGGTTACCTGGCCCACAGACAGGATAAAGCGCTTGAGGGCGCTGAGGTGACGCCGGACCACACGGATGGTGGGTCTTAGCGCAAGCCAGGTCAACACCGTTAAGCGATGCCGGGTGACCGTGAGCGAAATCCAATGATGGTCCCGCTCAATAGCCACGACTCGCCCGAGCAGTTGATGGGGATGGGTCTGTTCGAGCGGCGCCCAGAGTCGGTCGCCGCGAAGGTACAGGCCCGAATTGTTTTCGCTTTCTCTCGCCCCCGTTCTGACCACTCGATGCGCCACCAGGGTTCCATGGAGCGTCTGGTACAGCGCGACGTCGCCGACGCGGGGCCATTTGGAGCGGAGGGGTTCAATTAGCAGGACATCGCCGGGACGGATGAATGGCCACATACTTTGGCCGTGCGCGCGAAACCGGAAATATTGTCCCTGGTTTAATACGTCCCGCGCCAGTTCGGCCAAGTCACGATGGTCGATCCAAAGCTCAGTCGCCACCATGCCGTCAGCCGGCCAGGCTCAATACTGCCTTGATGGCGCTGTGATCCGGGCGGAAGTGCAGTTCATAAAGGGGGACGCCGGCCAGCAGCCGGTCGCAGAAATCCAGCGCCGGCGGGATCAGTTCCTGTTCGTACCAGGGGATGGAGGCCAGCGGCAGTAGCTGAGGCAAGGCTTGCCTGGGAGTGATGGGCCGGATTTCGGTCTGGTCGCTCTTGTGCAGAAAGCAGATACCGCCCAAGGAAGCACTTTCGTTGAGGGCGATGCCCAGTTCGCCGGGCCAGGGGGTGCCGTAAGCGGTGAAGCCCGATCCTTGTTCGTTTTGCCGGACGATCATGCGGTCGTCGTTGACCACATGCGCGTCGGTGCGATCCAGCCACAGGCGGGAGAAGGTGCTTTTGCCCGCGCCGGAACAGCCGGAAAACAGCCAAATGCGTCCGCCGATGTGCAGGGCGGCGGTGTGGAGGAGGAGGCCGGATCGGTCGCGCAGCATGTCGTACATCAGCACCAAGCGGGTGATTGTTCTCAGCTCGGGTTCAACATAGGCTTCCATGCACCGTGAACGACCCGACATCAGACGCCCGTTGCGCCAGACATGAATAGTTCTGAAGTCAAGATCGGAACAGGCAATCCAATTCACCCGCGCCTGCTCGAAAGCAGATCCAACTAAAAAATATTCGGTTTCACTTTTTAGCAACCGCCAATCGCGACCCCAGCAGATACCATTAGCGTATTTCCAACTTTCGCTCTCAGTTTCTGAGCAGTAAAAACGAACCAATGTTACACTCTCAGAGCTTCGATGACCTAGCTCTTGAGTAAATGAAAATAGCTTGTAGGGTGTCTCTAGAAATGCGTCAGATGAAAATGCCTCTGAGAGTGCACATAAAAACAACTTGCCGCTTACCGCGAACAAAATTTCATCGATTAGAGCGAAGCTCATGGTTTACTTACTATGAGCCGACATCAGTACAATTACCAGTAGCACAACCAGGATCTGTGCTTGAGTTACCACCTGCTGCAGTTTTACACCCGCTAACCAATACCTCGTCTGCCTTCAACTCAACCCGCCTCAGAACAGGTTGAACATAAGGTTGTTTTTTAGTTTGTTCGCTCATTTCGATAAAACCTCTTGCTGCTGAAACGCCCGACTGCGCGCCCAAGTGACTTGACATTGAAAACCCGAAGGCTTTTGCTCGATCCCGCTTTCGAGATAGGAAAAAGCCGGACAACTGCTGCACACCATTCGTTGCGAGCATTGGCCACACATGGAATCTTCCGGCGCTTTCAACGCAGCCAAGCGTTGCTGGAGCGCCGCCAAACCTTCGGCTACGGTCCCTTCCGCCAGATCGAAGGTGATATGACACACCGTTAGACAAGGTTGCAGTTGACCGTAGGGATTGACGTGGAACATCCCGGTTCCCGCCCCGCAATTGTAAAGCCGATCCGGGTTCGCCGGCATTTGTGGCAGGCGTTTTTGGTAGTAATCGCGCCAGCTTTGCGCCCGATCCGGTTGGGTCAATTCCATCCGCACGGCTTCTTCGGGGTCCAGCCGCAAGGCAATCGGTCCTTTTTCGCCATCCAGACAACCCTGGATTTCAAAATCGAACCGGAACTTGCCGCGATGCGAATGGGCGCGGCAAAAATCGGCGATTTGTTGAAACTCCTGCTGATTCGGTTTCATCAGGATGGTTTTCAGCCGCGCATCTAATCCCAGCGCCCGCAATTTCTCGAAACCCGCGAGACAGCGTGCGTAAGACCCCGGCACCCCGGTAATCGCTTCATAAGTCGCTTGCGTCGCGCCGTACAGGGTGATTTCGATCACGAACGGCGGTAGTTCCCGGAACAGTTCGACCATCGCATCCGTCACCAGCGTACCGTTGGTGAACACCGTCACCAGCAAACCTCGCCGCCGGGCGTGCGTGTAAATCTCGGCGAAATCCTTGCGGATCAGCGGATCGCCGCCGGTGATCAGCAGATACAAACAGCCGAGGTCAGCGATCTGATCGATGACCTTCAACCACTGCGCCGTATTCAGCTCGCGGGCGCGGTTTTGCCGTAGCGCGTCCTGATCGCCCAGATAGCAATGAACGCAATGCAAGTTGCAGCGTTCGGTCAGCTCCATGCTGGCGCTCAGCGGGATACCGGCTTTCACCGCTTGCCGCGACAGCCGGTTCAGAACGTCGGCGTTGCTGAGTTCCGCCAAGTCGCTACAGTCCATCAGGGTTCCACTCGCGTCAGCAGATTGGAAGACAGGAGATCATCAAGGAACGCGCTTGTATCCTGTTCGGCCTGGGTTGGGTCCACCTCAAAGGTTTCGCAGACCGATTCCACGATGGCGCTCACCGGCGTCGCTCCGTCCAGCCGCTGCCAGATATGGGCTGAGACGGGATTGAGCATGAACAAATAGTTCATATCGGCGACATCGCCATGAATGGGCACCAGCAGAACTTCACCGGCGATTTCGCGGGTCACGACCCGGTCTTGGCGTTTATAGACAGCGTTCATGACATTGCACGGTCGAATGTGGCACCTGCCGAGGTTAAGAGGCGTTCTTGTACGACCTCTGGGAATCTAGGTGTTCTAGACCAGCCCTCACCCCCTGTCAAGTGGGTGAGGGGACCGAACGATTCACAGACACCACTATTTCATCCGCAAGGCCGGATCGCCAAGGATGTTGTAAATATCGAGTATGAAGCGGTAGCGGTTCGTGCCGTAGTGTTGATAAGCCTCGAAAGCCGATTCGCCCAACATCCGATTGCCCCCCATCCAGAAGGTTTCGGTGAAGAAACCTTCCGCCAACTGCTTGGCCTCGCTGTTCAACGACAGACCGGTAGGCCCCCACACGGCGATAGCACCACCATTGTGCTTGAGCACCAAGGCCTCACCCAACGAGTCGTAGCCTGGCAAGCTGAAGCGGACGGCCGCGCAGGTCAGGAACAGCGCCACCGGCTGACGGCCACCGTTACTTAAAGCGGTCACATCGCTCTGCAACAGCAGTTTTTCATTGGCCAGTTGGCTGGGGTTGCCGTGACCCATGTAGCTGAAGTAGGCGGCGCCTTGGTTGAGGGCGTTCAGCACCCCGGCGCGGGCAAGACTCGCGGTCTGATACGGCATCCTCCCCAGATAAATCTTATTGGTCTGATAAGGAGGGTTCAACACGAGGGCCGCCAGATCGTCGCTGTCCGCCGGGAAATCACCGGCTGGGTCGGGGCTGTTATCCGCCATCAACACGACTTGCCGCGTCCAAGGATCAGCCACCGCGCTTTCATACGCGACCACCTTGTCCACATAGGCTTGCAGTTCGGTGTTATTGACGGCGGGAATCCGGCCGACGATGATCTCGGGCATACCGTCGTCGCCCACGACATCGCCCAAGCGGTTATCGCTGGCCGTCAGACCGTAGGGTGTCTGCACCATAAGGGGCGGAATCAGGCTGTCGTCGTGGCCCAAGTAATTCTGGTAGTCGTAGCTGCCCGAACCAGCCAACACCACGAACCGCGGCGGGTTTTTCCACTGGTTGTACGCAAGGCTCAGGAAGTCGCGGATGGCCTTGGGCGAGGACAATCCACCGTTAAATTCGTCCATGATATCTTCAAGATCCACCACGGCGGTGCTGAATCCCTGGCCTTCCCGGTAATCGGCCAGCGCTTGCGCGGCCTCCCTCACCTCCTCGGGAGCGATGACGAGGTAATCCGCATTGAGAGCGGTTTGCTTGAGTTGCGAGGGTTTGTCGGTCCAAGCGTTGTCCACGATCGGCATGGCGCTGTCCGTCGCCGCCCAATACGGCAGGTTGGCACTGGCCGGATTGAGGGTGACGCCATAACCGCCACCCGTCAGCGCTTGGCCGATCACATTCACCCAGACCGGTTTCCATGGATCACTCAGGCTGACCAGCGCGACTTGGGAATCGCTGAAACCGCCGACCTGAATCGCGGTGTTCTGGGCACTGTTGAAGGCCAACCGGTTGTTCGTGGCCTGGTAGCGGCTGGGATACGTCAAGGTAAAGCGGTCCACGTAGAACAAACTGTAGGGGACGCTGGCGTCCTTGAGTGCCGTCAGGGTGAGGGCGTTGTCGCCCGCCTTAAGGACACCCGGATCAAGGGTCAGGTTGAGGGTCTTCTTGGCGATGCCATCCCAGCGGGTCTCGCCCACCGTACTGTCATTGAGCGCGACCACGAGATGATGGTCCGGGTTGGCGGCGGTATCCGTGCCACCCACCAGCTCCACGGTCAGGGTGGCCGGGCTGGAAGTAACGACGCTGGGCGCGGTCATGGTGTAGGTTTTGGCGCTCAATTCTGGTTGGGCGGTATACAGGTAGTTCCACATCCAGTAGTCGTCTTCAGGACCGTGCAGCCCCAATCCCAGGACCGGTGAATGGTTCTCCTCGAATTCCAACATCTGCTGAAAGGTCTCCGTTCCGGTGGGCACGGGTGGTTTGGGCTGTTTGGGTTTGGTGCTGGGTACGCCATCCACCATGATCATCGGAACGCCGGCTTTCTTGCCCAGCCCCAGCCAGAACACGTTGGTGCTGGTGTAGACGGAGTCGTAGCCGGGGTTGTAGAAGTACAGGGCGCTGTTGTCGTCCGCCGCGTGATAGGCCACGTCCCGGCCTTGGCTGGTCAGTTCATAGCCGTATTTGCCGATCTGCTTTTTCGCTTCCTTGAGGTCGATGTTGAGCAAAGTGGCCAGGTCGGCGGCGGCGACCCGATACAACCCCTTGTCCTTGATGTACAGCTTGACCAGGTCGCTGGATTTCTTCTTGCGCTTATGATTCTTGGCTTCCTGATGGGCGACCTGGGCCGCGTCACTGCGAGCGGCTTCCTCGGCGGAGGGTTGGCGAGCCTTGCGGGCGTAGTCATCGGCCAGTTCGACCAGGGTGATCTCGGCGTCCACCGGGGTTTGCGCTTCGATGAGCACGGTGTAAACGCCGAGATTTCGCTCCTTGACCTTGCCTTTGAGGTCCACTTCGTGTTCGACCAAACGGTAGGTGTAGGTCTGGCCGACCTGCGCGCCGGCGTCCACGAAGTAGTAGGTTCCGCCCTGGGGGGCATCAATCAGCGCCGGCAGCACTTCGGCGTTAAGTTGCACGAAGGCGCTTTCGTCCGGTTGATCGACGTCCTTCCGGTAGAGATCGAAACCCAAGGTGTTGGTTTCGCCCGAAGTCCGCCATTCGATGACGGGCGTTCCATTCAGGGCGTAGGCGCGGAAATCGCTGAGAAAGGCGTAGGTGGGATTGACACCTTCGTAGGTGGCGGTGTCGTTGGGCGAGTTGTATGTACTGCCGCTGCCATAGGTACCTGTGGCATGGGCTGTATTCGTGACGGTGCCCGACTGGGCAACACCATTTTGCACGACGCAGGTACTGATGTGGTCATCGTTTGCAGCCACGGCCACGGGTAGAGGCGTGACGCTGGGGGACCAAGTGCAAGAAGGCGTAAACGTATTGTCGGTGAGGGTCACCGGATTGAAAGCAACATCACCGGTGTTTTCAACGGTAAACTGATACCAGATCTGGTTCGGAGTGCTGCCAGCGGAAACGACCAGGTAGTTGTACCACGGTCCCGAAGCGGAGGTACCGACCTTTTTCGACAGAACAAGGCCGGGGGTGGGATCCTTCACCAGTACGTTAGCGGTCGCGGTGTTGCCCGTCCCGCCATTGGTGGAACTGACGGTTACCGAATTGGTTTTCAGGCCAGTCGTGGTGCCCGTGACGTTGAGGGAGAAGGTACAAGAAGCGCTTCCTGCTAAGGTGGCGCCGGACAGGATGACTGTGCCTGAACCCGCCGTTGCGGTGATCGTACCACCGCCGCAAGTCCCGCTCAGGCCGTTGGGGGTGGCCACAGTCAAGCCACCAGGCAAAGTATCGGTAAAGGCCACCCCGTTCAGGGAGGTTGACGCGTTGGGATTCCTAATCGTGAACGAAAGCGTGGTCGTGCCGTTGGTTAGGATGGAGTTAGCGCCAAAGGCCTTGGCGATCACCGGCGCACTAATCACCGTCAGTGATGCCTGGCCGTAGCCGACATTCGCGCCGCCGGTGGTGTTGGGACCGGAAGAAGTCGCGCTAATGCGACTGCTGGTATTTGTGTACGAGCCGGCTGCTTTGCCTTGAACGCGCACCGAAAATGTGCAGCTAGCGGCGCTCGCTGAAAGAACGCCACCAGTCATACTAATGGTGTTAGAACCTGCGGCGGCAGTGATGGTCTGCCCTGTCAGCGTGCCGCTCGTGCAAGATGGAGTGGATACGGTTGGCGGGTTGGCAACGACAAGACCCTCCGGCAGGGTGTCGGTGAAAGCGACGCCGTTCAAGCTGCCAGTATTAGGATTACCAATGGTGAACGTCAGCGTACTGTAATTCGCCGTGGTGCTTGATGTATCTGATCCGATGGTCGTGGGCGAGAATGCCTTGGCAAGCGTAGGCGGCGTCGGGCGTGCGCAGCCGAGAATAGTCACATCATCAAGCGCGACAGAGGGAGTATCGTTGTTTCCAGTTTTCGCACCCAGTGCATTGATTCGGAATGTGGTTGTATTGGTACCTGTGGATGCTGCTATCACATCCACGCCATTAGTAACATTATAAGCGGTCCAGCTACCTTTCGTGGCCGAAAGACCGGTTGACATATTACTCCAAGTTATACCGTTATACGTATGCACATATATTTTATTGTCTCCCGGGTTAGCCCAATCACCATTAGTTTGTAAATTATAAGATAATTGTATTTCAGAAAAACTATAGTTACTGGTATCCACCTGAAATTCAAAGTAAGGGGTACTAGTATAGGTCGGTGGGCTTGTAATAGCCTTCCAGCCGTTAGTGCTGTTTCCAGACGTAGTAGCAATCTGCCAAGAGTTTACGCTGCTGGTTCCGCCGGTCCCCGTGTCAATACTGGCGGTGGCGCCTGTATTGAGTCCCGCAGTGGCAGTGGCCGAACTGACGCCAGAAGCCAAAGGGCTGGTATAGGTGGGGCTTGCGCCAGTGCCCCCATCCCCTGAATTAAAGTTCCAGCGTACAAGCGTGGTTTTGGCAGTACCACAATCGTAAGTATTAGTTCCCGACGAACTCACTACCAACGTGGCCGAAGCCTTGCTACCGGTATCGAGCGTATCGATGAACAAGTTTTGCGTGGTGTTAGGATAGCTGCCGTTCGTCCCCGCCGTCACCGTGATGCTGATGGTGCATATGCTATTGGCAGCCACGGTAATGTTGGAGAACGAGGCCGAGGTCGCGCCGACCGTGAGTGAAGACGGTGTGGGACTGCCGCAGCCACTGGGTGTCACGGTCGTCGCGCTAACCGTCATACCGGCAGGCCAGCCGGTGGTATCGGCGAAGTTGAGGTTACTCAGTGCATTCGAGCTGATGTTGGTAATCGTATAGGTCAGCGTCGAATTCGCGTTCGGGGCAATGGTATTGGGAGAAAACGCCTTGGTAATCGTGGCCGGGCTGATAATATTGGCAAAGCGCGTCGAGACACCATAATCGCTGTTGTAGTGGTAGCTGGAACCAGAGAAATCATAGATCAAGGTACTGAGCGGTTCAGGGTTAACCAGCGGCGCGCCGGGCACGGAAAGAATCTTGACATGATACGTTTCGCTGATGGTTCCGCCAACTTTGCCCACGTCCAAGCACGAACGATAGTTGGGGCTACTGGGGTTGGAATCCCAAAGGCAGGCATCCCCATACAGTTTATCGTTCGGGCTGGAAACGTAAGACGAAGTATCGGCAGAATAAGTGGACGAAACCGATATCAATTGGAAAATGGTATTGGGCAGGCTAATGAAGGTTTCGGATTGTTCATAACCATTCGTGGCGGTGGCGCCATCGACCTTGATGTCGTACTCATTCCCTACGATCAAAGTCATAGTCCCGCCAACCCCCACCGCAGTGAGTGAACCGCCATGGAGTCCATAGGAAATCCCCGTCACCGAGTTACGCGACTGGGAAACCAAGTGCTCCACATACACTTGGCGCGGGGTGGGCGTGCTGCCGGTGGTTGTGCCTGAATCGGCCGTGACGGCGATATGGTAGTTGCGCGTGGTGTCATACGCTGCGGAATCGCGCGTTATCTCCACCTCGAAATACACATCGGTGCAGGTGCTGGCCGCCAGGCTGGATACGGAAATACTGGTGTTAGTGCCGGAACGATTGTTAATATAGGAGTTGCTTGAATCCCACACGAACGAAGCGGTGAGATTGGAAGCAGCCGATCCGCCGGTATTACAGATCCGTGCCCCCACCGGAAAATCGTTCGGCCCAACGTTGACGTTGTTGCTGTCCAAACCAACCACATTCCAGGTGATGGGCGTCACGGTCAGCGTCGTCGCTGCGTGTGTTGGCAGCGCCACCAGCGTCAACAACGCCAGCACCAGCCAAATCGCCCAGCGGACCATCCCACCATGAGTCGTCGTGAAATTCCCCTTTAACCCAGCGCCACGCGGCCACCTGTAACTCGGTCCAGTCAAATCGCGTCTCATATCACATCCCATTAACGTTCTTACTTAGAAGCTGCTTGGAAACCCTCGGCTCACGCCAATCGGTTAGCCATCAATTTGATCATCGCCGATAAATCCAGGTTTCGCTGGTCGGCATCAGGCACTCATAACCCTCGCTGAGGCGTCGGGGATGGTTGAACCAAGCAAATGCTCGCTCGACCCCCCAGCGCCGAGGCAACAAGACGACCGACAGGACGAATGGGAAGCGATGGGCGACCCACTCGAGCAAGCGCCCACGGTATCCACCATCGCGCAGACGTACCTGCGGGGGGTCATGGACGCGCATCCACCTGCCATCGCGGCGCCAGCGGCGAAAGTCAGAGTACACGGCGCTCCAAGGCGAGCCGTCCCGCGGCAACGGCCACTACGGAACCCACCCTGGGATCGGTTCATTCTGACCTGTCTAACAACAAATAGGAGCGCAGAGCGCCCCTATTTGTTGTTACTGCGTGCATACAGTGGTCCACTTAGGGCTTTCATGCCCAGCAATTCCCATAGCACTCCAGCTATTTGAACTTCAAAACTGGATTCAGCAAATATCTTGCCAAATAATCATATGATTAATGAATCAGCAATAAATCGTAAGCCGTCACTCGTAAGCTGTCACACTGCGACGCCCGACCGGCGGCTGGGACGCCTCACGGCTTTTACCGCCACTCCTCGCCACGGTCGTGGCGTGGTGGCGGCGGCGTGTAGTCACCGTCGTCCTCCTTCCAGAATCGGTTGTGTGGAGGGCGGCGCCCACCGTCGCAGTCGATCACCCCTTTGCGGCACAGCGTATCGCGCCAAGTGTACTTCAGGAAATACTGGGCGAACGGCCGCGACAACGGCTCGAACTCCACCCGCCGCGACGGCGACCATTCGCTCTCACCGTAGCCGGTACCCGGTTCCGCCCGCGCTCCAGGCGCGGCGCCGAGAGGCGCGGACTTCTCCCGCAACCCACGCTGGTTGCCGTAACCCGAACCCTCTTGAGCCCACGGCTGCGGCCTGTCGGGCGCACGCTCCCGGAATGCCGCCACCGCGATCACACCCATCGCCGAATAATCGCCCCAGGCCCCGGAGTAGGAATCGCCGGCGTCGGTGAAATAAAAGCGGTTGACCCGGTTCTTGCCGGTCCGCCAGCCTTCATAGGTTTCTTGCTGATACGGTCCGAGCACGTACATCCGCTCGTCCGGACGCAGGTTGGAACGGTCGCCGGAAATGATGTTGCGGCCATCCACCGCAATCACCACGCCGATGCGCTGGTTGCTGCGATTACGGATCTGGACCGAATATTTCTGGTCGCGCACCGCCTCCACATAGGCCTTGAACACGCTCGATCCCCGCCGCCCATCAAGCGGATACTGTGGATAGGGTCGGCCACCATCGTTGACCACCTCCACCTCCACCTTGCCGCTATCGAACCGCTGTGCCCCCGCCAGTATCGGAACCAGCAGCACCCATATTGCCATCAGCCCTGTTTGCCATTTCATCTTCATCGAACCTGCTCCCGATGGGTTGTCATCAATCCGCGGTTTCCAAACCCCGCCATTCTCGTCATGCGATCCAGCCTAAGTGGCGACGGCTGAATCCCTACTGAACACTTGAGCGATTTTCCATTGCCGCCGTCCCCAAAAAAACAGCTTGGAATTCAGTCTCGATTCATTATTAACCGATTAAGCTGTAAGCTAATTTAAAATCTTTATAGGGAAGTTGCCCTTTCATGCCCGACCATCTCCAACAACCGCGTTGCCTGCCGCTCCTCGTGTTAACCGGCGTGCTGGCCGTCACCGGTGCGCAGGCGCAGTCCGGGTACCGACAACAGGGGGACGAGCGCGGTCCGCCGCCCCGCCAGTTCGCCGATCCCGATCGCGCCGCCAACGCCGCGCGTCAAGCCACCGGCGGGCGGGTGTTGGGCGTGCAGGGCTCCGAACGCGATGGCCGGCCAGGTTACCGGGTTCGCATCCTGCAACCGGACGGCCGCGTGCGCAGCCTGCATTACGATGCCGCCAGCGGCACGATGCGTGACTGAATTCTCTCCCTCGACCGAACGGATAACTCCATGCGTATTCTGATCATCGAAGATGAAGCACCGTTGCTGGAACGCGTGACCGCCCAGTTACGCGAGCAGGGCTACGCCGTGGACACCGCCGCCGACGGCCGCACCGGTTTGTACCTCGGCCAGGAATATCCGCTGGACGCGGCGGTGGTGGATCTTGGCCTGCCGGATCTATCGGGAATCGAAGTGATCAGCCGCTGGCGGGCCGCCGGGCGGTGCTTCCCCATCCTGATCCTCACCGCTCGCGGCCGCTGGCAGGACAAGGTCGAAGGATTGGAAGCCGGCGCCGACGATTATCTGGTCAAGCCGTTTCACATGGAAGAGCTATTGGCGCGGTTGCGGGCACTGATTCGCCGCACCGGCGGCTGGACTCAGTCGCTGTTGAGCTGCGGTTCCATCACTCTGGATACTGGCGCGCAACTGGTAACCCTCGCCGGCCAACCGGTGGAGGTCACCGCCTACGAATACAAACTGCTGGAGTACCTGATGCTGCATGCCGGCATGGTCATTTCCAAGACCACACTGACCGAACATCTCTACCAGGAAGACGAGGACCGCGACAGCAACGTGCTGGAAGTGCTGGTCGGCCGACTGCGCCGCAAACTCGACCCGGATCGGACACTCAATCCGATCGAGACGTTGCGAGGTCGCGGTTACCGATTCGCCCTGGAACGGTCTTCCGGCTGAGATGAGGTCCCTCAGCGGCCGCCTGCGCATCGCCGCCAGCGTGGTGCTGGCCGCCTTCCTCGGCCTGACCGGCCTGACCCTGGATCGAGCGTTCCGCGATAGCGCCCTGGCCGCCGCCCGCGAACGGCTGCAAGCGCAGATCTACATGCTGCTGGGCGCGGCCAATTTGGACGCCTTCAACCGCCTAGCCCTGCCAAAAGTCTTGCCGGAAGCGCGCTTCTCCACCCCGGATTCCGGCCTGTACGCCGATGCCATGGACAATCAGGGCAACCTGGTCTGGCGCTCGCCGTCGCTGCTGGGCATGGCGCTGCCCTTTTTTCCAGCGGTGCGCACCCCCGGCGACACCCAGTTCGCGCCATTGATCTCTTCCGACGAGACCAAGACCCCACTGTTCGTGCTGGCCTTCACCGTCAGCTGGGAAATCGCCGCCAACCAGTACCGGCTCTATACTTTCCGGGTGGCTGAAACCCAGTGGAATTTCCTCGACCAGCTCTGGAACTTCCGCCGTAGTCTATGGGGCTGGCTGCTGGCGGCGACCGGCGTGCTGCTGGCGGCTCAGGGCCTGATCCTGCGTTGGAGCCTGAAACCATTGCGGCGGGTCGCCACCGAAGTCACCGAGATCGAAGCCGGCCGACGCGCCGAACTCAGCGGCGACTATCCCGAGGAACTGCAACCGCTGACCGTCAATCTGAATGCCCTGCTGCGCCAGGGCCATGCCCACTTGGAGCGCTACCGCAATGCCTTGGGCGATCTGGCCCATAGCCTGAAGACACCGCTGGCGGTGATGCGCGGCGCCCTGGACAATGGGACGAGCCACGCCGAGCTGCGACGGACCCTACAAGAGCAGTTGGAGCGGATGAACCGCACGGTGGACTACCAGTTGCAGCGGGCCGCCGCCTCCGGGCGCATCGCCCTGAGCACACCGTTGCCGGTCGCGCCGGTCGCCCGCAAGATCTTGGGCTCGCTGGCCAAGGTTTATGCCGACCGAGCGCCGAGCTTAAGCAGCGAAGTCGGAAGGACCACGGTATTCTATGGTGACGAGGGCGACCTGATGGAAATCCTCGGCAACTTGGCCGACAACGCCTGCAAATGGTGCCGACAGCGGGTGGTGGTGCGCGCTTACCCCGCCGATCGCGGCGAGCACACCGAACTGGTGGTGGAGGTCGAGGACGATGGACCCGGCATTCCACCCGACCAGGCGCCGCTGTTGCTCGACCGCGGCCGGCGTGCCGATCCGAGCGTGGCGGGATACGGCATCGGCTTGGCGGTGGTACGGGTTCTGGTCGAGGAAATCTATTACGGTCAACTCGATATCAGCCGTGGCCCGCTCGGCGGGGCGCTGGTGCGGGCACGGCTGCGTTTCCAGGTCAACGGCTGAGGGATCTAGAGAGTACAATCCGGCCACCGTGTGACCCATGCCGCTCCGGTTTCGCGCTAATCTTTCCGGAAACAAATACAAATAATCAGGGAATCGCCATGCTATCCATCGCCACTTTCAACCTGTGCAATCTGGGCGCCGCCGCGCCGCCGGCTCGGCTGGCGAAACTGGGCGCGATCGCCGCCCGCGATCTGGGCGGACCGGATATTCTGGCGGTGCAGGAGATCATGGCGGAAACCCCACCGATGCCGGATGGACGGGTTCCGGCCGACTTGGCCTATCAGGCGCTGAGCGCCGCCGTCGTCGGTGCCGGCGGTCCTCGCTACGAGTTTCGGGAGGTCCCGCCGCTGCTCCACCGGGATGGCGGCATGGCCGGCGCCAATATTCGAGTCGGGCTGCTCTTCGATCCGCTGCGGGTCGGTTTTCCCGACCGGGGCCGCGCCGGCCCGGAGGACAGCACCGGTATTCGCCTCAATGGCGGTCGCCCCAGCCTGACGCTCAACCCCGGCCGTATCGCCCCCCTGCATCCGGCCTTTGCCGGCGATGGCCCCCATCACTGGGTGCCCAGCCGCAAGACGCTGGCGGCGGAGTTCGAGCTACGCGGACAACGGCTATTCGTGATCGTCTGCCATTTCAAATCCATGCGCTCGCTCACCCGCCGCGAGGAGGATTACGCCAAGAAGCAGCGACACGCCCAAGCCGAAATCGTCCATCATTTCGCCGCCGACCTGCTGGCTTGCGACCCGCGCGCGGCGATCGTGGTGCTCGGCGACCTGAATGACGTGCCAGGTTCCAAGACCCTGAAAATCCTCAAGGGCGATCTGTTCCATAATCTGCTGGAGGATCTGCCACGCGGACAAGGTTACACCCGTCGGCACGGCGGCCGGCCACAGGCGCTGGATCATATTCTGGTCAGCCCGGCGCTGCGACTCGGAGCAGCGGCGCATATCCCCCACGTCAACAGCGACGCCGGCCCCGGCAAACCGGAACCAGCCAGCGATCACGATCCGGTACTGGCGCGGCTCCCAGCGTGGGCGAACCTGGATGCTTGAACGCGCCGCGCGCGGATCGGACGCCGATCGACTGCCCATGTCTCTCATCCCACCCATCGAAACCCACTTGCCATGACTGACGAGACCGCCAACCCCGTGCCCGCCCATCCGCCCAATGCTTACTGGAGTCCCGTGGTACACCGGCTCACGCCCTATGTACCGGGCGAGCAGCCGAAGCTGAGCCACCTGGTCAAGCTCAACACCAATGAAAATCCCTACGGCCCGTCGCCCAAGGTGCTGGACGCGATCCGCGCCGAACTGTCCGACGCTCTGCGCCTGTACCCGGACCCGAACGCCGAACGATTGAAACAGGCCATCGCCGACTACCACGCCGTCGCGCCGACGGAAGTGTTCGTCGGCAACGGTTCGGACGAAGTGCTGGCCCTCGCCTTCCAGGCCCTGCTCCACCATCCGGCGCCGTTGTTGTTCCCGGATATCACCTACAGTTTCTATCCGGTCTACTGCGGGCTATACAGTATCGATTTCGTCACCGTGCCGCTGGCCGGGGACTTCACGCTGCGGATCACCGATTACGCGCGGCCGAACGGCGGCATCATCTTCGCCAATCCGAACGCGCCGACCGGGCGTCTGCTGCCGCTGGCCGACATCGCGTGGCTGCTGGAACGCAACCGCGATTCGGTGGTGGTGGTGGACGAAGCCTACATCGACTTCGGCGGCGACACCGCCATCGCCCTGGTGGATCGCTACCCGAATCTGTTGGTGGTGCAGACCTTATCCAAGGCGCGCTCGTTGGCCGGGTTGCGGGTGGGGCTGGCGGTCGGCCACGCGGGGTTGATCGAAGCCATGGAACGGGTCAAGAACAGCTTCAACTCCTATCCGCTGGACCGGCTGGCCATCGCCGGAGCAGTCGCCGCGTTCGAGGATCGCGAACACTTTGAGCGCACCCGGCGGGCGGTGATCGCCAGCCGCGTCGAACTGGTCGCGGCGCTGGAGCGACTCGGTTTCGAGGTGCTGCCCTCGGCGGCGAACTTCGTGTTCGCCCGCCACCCGGCGCGCGATGCCGCCGCGCTGGCCGCCGCCTTGCGCGAACGCCATGTGATCGTGCGGCATTTCCGCCAGCCGCGCATCGAGCAATTTTTGCGCATCACGGTCGGCCACCCCGACCAGAACGCCGCGTTGCTCGCCGCGCTCGCCGAAATCCTGGCGGCGGGCTGAACCCGTGCAACTGCGCGAACTGGTCGCCTACACCAACCGCCTGCTGGCCATCGACCGCTTCAGCGACTACTGCCCGAACGGTTTGCAGGTCGAAGGCCGGGCGGAGATCCGCACGCTGGTCGGCGGCGTCACCGCCTGCCAGGCGCTACTGGAGGCGGCGCTGGAACAAGGGGCGGATGCCGTGCTGGTGCATCACGGCTATTTCTGGAAGGGTGAAGATCCGTGCCTAACCGGCATGAAATACCGACGACTCGCCACCCTGCTCCGCCATGAGATCGGCCTGCTTGCCTATCATCTGCCATTGGACGCCCACCCGGAACTCGGCAACAACGCCCAACTTGCCCGAGTGCTGGATCTGACCGTCACCGGCACCATCGGCGACGACGGCCGCACGCCTGGCCTGGTGATGCTGGGCGAGCCGGCCGCGCCGATCGGCGGCGCGGCATTCGCCGCCCACTTGGCCACCCGGCTCGGTCGGCCATCCCTGCACATTGCGGGCGGCGACGCGCCAATCCGCCAACTGGCCTGGTGCACCGGCGGCGCGCAATCCTTCATCGCCACCGCCCAAGCGGCGGGCGCGGATGCCTTCCTGACTGGCGAAGCGTCGGAGCAGACCGTCCATTTCGCCCGAGAAACCGGTCTGCACTTCTTTGCCGCCGGCCACCACGCCACCGAGCGTTACGGGGTACAGGCCCTGGGCGCGCACCTGGCGCAAGCATTTGACCTGCGATTCGCGTTCATCGATATCGACAACCCGGTTTGAACGCCGGCCCCACTATCTTTTCTCGGGCGGCTAGCGGCCCGGAAACGCTCCCACCGATTCAGACGGATCAACGACTGGCTCACTCTATTTCACCCCTGAGCTTGACCCGACGACGACCCCTATCCCCGACCCTGAGGCGGTGGGCGGTTCGCGGACGCCCATTAAAATTAGGCTCGCGCGCATAGCGCGGAATCGCTAAAAACCTTATTATAATTGGCGAAGCTTATACTGGCGGCCAGCGGCTTCGCTTGCCGCGAATCCGTCCAAAAAACGAACAACATTAACGCCTTGGCTATCGATTTCCGAAACACTACCCGGTTTTCATCCGGCCCGCCCCCTAATTTTTGGCGAGCCTTTAAGCTCCCGTCGTCGCCAGTTCGACCGCGACGTCCGATATCAGTAAGGAGAGAGCGTTCATGCATGACATTATTCACCAATTAGAACAAAAACGCGCCGGCGCCCGTATGGGTGGAGGCCAGCGCCGCATCGATGCGCAGCATAAACGAGGCAAACTCAGTGCCCGCGAGCGCATTGAAGTCCTGCTCGATCCGGGCAGCTTCGAAGAATGGGATATGTTCGTCGAGCATCGCTGCACCGACTTCGGCATGGCCGACACCTCGATTCCCGGCGATGGGGTCGTAACTGGCTATGGCACGGTCAATGGCCGCATCGTCTTCGTGTTCAGCCAGGATTTCACCGTGTTCGGCGGTTCGTTGTCGGAACCCCATGCCGAGAAAATCTGCAAGATCATGGATCACGCCATCAAGGTCGGCGCGCCGGTCATCGGCCTGAACGATTCTGGCGGCGCCCGCATCCAGGAAGGCGTGGACTCGCTGGCCGGTTATGCCAACGTATTCCAGCGCAACGTCATGGCCTCCGGGGTCATTCCGCAGATTTCCCTGATCATGGGTCCCTGCGCCGGCGGTGCGGTGTATTCGCCCGCCATGACCGACTTCATCTTCATGGTCAAGGACACCTCTTATATGTTCGTGACCGGTCCCGAAGTCGTCAAGACCGTCACCCACGAGGAAGTCACCGCCGAGGAATTGGGCGGCGCCATGTCGCATTCGGTCAAATCGGGCGTGTGCGACCGGGCCTTCGAGAACGACATCCATGCGCTGTTGATGCTGCGCCGCTTCATCAACTACCTGCCGGCCAATAACCGGGAGAAGCCACCCTTCCGACCCACGCCGGATCCGGCGGGCCGGATCGACTACTCGCTGGACACACTGATTCCCGACAATCCCAACAAACCCTACGACATGAAGGAACTGATCCTGAAGGTCGTGGACGATGTGGATTTCTTCGAAATCCAACCGGATAACGCCAAGAACATCATCGTCGGCCTGGCGCGGATGGATGGCTGGCCGGTGGGTATCGTCGCCAACCAACCGATGGTGCTGGCCGGTTGCCTGGACATCAAGTCCTCAATCAAGGCGGCTCGCTTTGTGCGCTTCTGCGATGCCTTCAACATTCCGATCATCACCTTCGTCGATGTGCCCGGCTTCATGCCCGGCACCGCGCAGGAATATGGCGGCATCATCAAACACGGCGCCAAACTGCTCTACGCCTATGCCGAATGCACCGTGCCCAAAGTCACCGTCATCACCCGCAAGGCTTATGGCGGCGCCTACGACGTCATGAGCTCCAAGCATCTGCGCGGCGACGTCAACTTCGCTTGGCCGACCGCCGAGATCGCGGTCATGGGTCCCAAGGGCGCGGTCGAAATCATTTTCCGTCAGGACATCGGTGATCCGGCCAAGATCGAGGCCCGCACCGAGGAATATCGCAAGAAATTCGCCAATCCGTTCATCGCCGGCCATCGCGGTTTCATCGATGACGTGATCATGCCGCACGGCACTCGCAAGCGCATCTGCCGCTCGCTGGCGATGCTGCGGGACAAGGAACTCGAAAATCCGTGGCGCAAGCACGGCAACATTCCGCTGTGAGGGAGAAGCGACACATGTTCAAGAAAATTCTGATTGCCAACCGTGGCGAAATCGCCTGCCGCGTGATCAAGACCGCCCGCAAGATGGGCATCAAGACCGTAGCGGTCTATTCCGAGGCAGATAAGGACGCGCTGCATGTGGAAATGGCCGACGAAGCGGTCTTGATCGGCCCACCGCCCACCGCCCAAAGTTATCTGGTCATGGAGCGCATTCTCCAGGCCTGCAAGGACACCGGCGCGGATGCCGTCCATCCGGGCTACGGTTTTCTGTCCGAGCGCTCGGCTTTCTGCGAGGCGCTGGAGAAGGAAGGCATTGCGTTCATCGGCCCGAAAGTACGCGCCATCGAGGCCATGGGCGACAAGATCACTTCCAAGATCCTGGCCAAGGAAGCCGGGGTCAACACCGTACCCGGCCACACCGATGTGATCAGGGATACCGAGCATGCCTTGGAGATCGCTCGGAGTATCGGCTATCCGGTGATGATGAAGGCGAGCGCCGGCGGCGGCGGCAAGGGGATGCGCATCGCCTGGAACGATGCCGATTGCGCCGACGGCTTCGAACGCACCACGAACGAAGCCCGCTCTTCCTTCGGTGACGACCGGATCTTTATCGAGAAATATATCGAAGAGCCGCGCCACATCGAAATCCAGGTGCTGGGCGACAGCTTCGGTAACATCGTTTTTCTAGGCGAGCGTGAATGCTCCTTGCAACGTCGCCACCAGAAGGTGATCGAGGAAGCGCCCTCGCCGTTCCTGGACGAGAAAACCCGCCGGGCGATGGGCGAACAAGCCGTGGCGCTGTCCCGAGCGGTCGATTATCAATCCGCGGGCACCGTCGAGTTCATCGTCGATTCCAAACGCAACTTCTACTTCCTGGAGATGAACACCCGCTTGCAGGTCGAGCATCCGGTCACCGAGTACATCACCGG
>DAOTGT010000007.1:0-40167 GCA_035447285.1 Candidatus Competibacter sp. | reverse complement strand
AATTCCACTGGAGGAACCATGCCATGAAACGAACCATGCTTGCACTGATCGCCCCGCCCGCGGCGGTCGCTCGTTACGGCTGCGTGAGCTGCACCGCAGCGCCGATCGGCGTGTTCTGGTTGGGGAGCCTGGCCTGCATCGGTTACGGCTTGGCCGGCGGCACGCTGGGCAGTCTACTCGGCCCGAATTTCCTGATTGCGGCTGGTGTCCTACTGTGGTTGATTGCCACGGTCTGGGCGCGCTTGGTGATTCGGGGAGTGGAAAGCGATCTGTTCCAGCGTGCGGACAGCACGCAGGCACACCAAGTGGAACCGCAAGCCGACGAGGACCCGTTTCACCAACTTCGGAGCAATTCCTAAGCGCGTCACGCGCGAGCAAGCGGCTAGGGAGGTTACGGCTCCCCTAGCCGTGAGTCAGGGTCGTTCATCCGCGGCCTCTTTCGCCTTCGGCAACAAATCCTCGCGGCTGATGCCCAGATATAGTGCGCTGGCGCTAGCGATGTAAATGGACGAGTAGGTGCCGACCAGGATGCCGACGATCATGGCGATCGAGAAACCATGCATCACCGTGCCGCCGATGAAGTACAGGACGATGACCGATAGCAGGGTGACCAGGCTGGTCATGAGGGTGCGCGAGAGCGTTTCGTTGATCGAGCGATTCATGATCTCCAGCACCGAGCCCTTGCGGCGCTTGCGGAAGTTTTCGCGGATGCGGTCCAGCACCACGACGGTGTCGTTGACCGAATAGCCGATTACCGCCAGTACCGCCGCCAGCACCGTCAGGTCGAATTCAAGATGGAACAGCGAAAACCAGCCAATGGTGAAAATCACGTCGTGGACGGTGGCGGCGATGGTGCCGATCGCTAGCCGCCATTCGAAGCGGAACATGACGTAAATCAGAATTCCCAGCAGAGCGCCCAGCATCGCCAGCCCACCTTGTTCGACCAGTTCCTGGCCCACCTGCGGCCCGACGAACTCGGCCCGCGCCAGCATGGCGCCCGCGCCGCCCTCGGCCTCCTGCAAGGCGTGCAGCACCTCGTTGCTCAAGGTGGCGGCGTTACGCTGGTCGTGCGGTGGGATGCGGATCAGCACCTCCTTGGAAGTGCCGAAGTGCTGAGTCTGGGCATCGCCGAAACCGGCTTTGGCCAGGGTTTCGCGCACCATGGGGATCTCCACCGATTCCGGGTATTGCACTTCGATCACCGTACCGCCGGTGAAGTCCAGTCCCAGATTCATGCCCCGGATCAGCAAGGAGCCGATCGCGATCAGCAACACGGCGATGGACCAGCCCATCGCCAGTTTACGCCAGCGCAGAAAGTCGATATTGGTGTTGTAAAGGTTCAAACGCCACATAGAAGCCATTTCCCGTGCCGACGGATCAGACGGCCAGTTTTTGCAGCTTGCGGCCGCCGTAGATGAAGTTGACCAGCGCCCGTGAGCCGGTCACCGCGGTGAACATCGAAGTCAGGATGCCGATGCTGAGGGTGACCGCGAAACCCTTGATCGGGCCGGTACCGAAGCCGAACAGCATGATCGCCGCGATCAGGGTGGTCAGGTTGGAGTCGATGATGGTGTCGAAGGCTCGGTCGAAGCCGGCGTGGATCGCCGCCTGCGGGCTGTTGCCGTTGCGCAGTTCCTCGCGGATCCGTTCGTAGATCAGTACGTTGGCGTCAACCGCCATGCCCATGGTCAGCACGATGCCGGCGATGCCGGGCAAGGTAAGCGTAGCCTGGAGCATGGACAGCGCGGCCACGATCAGCACCACATTGGCGGCCAGCGCGGCGGTGGCGATGGCGCCGAACCAGCGGTAGCGCCCGATCATGAACGCGGCGATCACCAACAGCGAGACCATGGCGGCGCGGAAGCCTTGCGCGATGTTTTCCTTGCCGGCGCTAGGGCCGACGGTGCGCTCCTCGATGATTTCGATCGGGCTGGCCAGCGCGCCGGCCCGCAACAGCAGCGCCAGATCGCGGGCCTCGCGGGTGCTGTCCAGCCCAGTGATCTGGAAGCGCCGGCCCAGCCGGTCGCGGATGGTGGCGAGATTGATGACTTCCTCGACCGTGTAGGCGGTTTTCTTCAATTCGCCGTCCACTCGCTTGGTCTCGGTTTTGTTCTCGATGAACACCACGCCCATGCGCTTGCCGATGTTGTCCTTGGTGGCATCCTCGAAGCGCTTGGCGCCCTTGCCGTCCAGAGTGACGAACACCGCCGGCCCGCCGCTTTGCTGATCCAGCCCGGAGGCGGCGTCGACGATGGAGTCGCCGGTCAGCATCACCCGTTTTTGCAGCAGCACCGGGCGACCCTCGCGATCCTTGTACAGCCGCGAGTTGAGCGGGATGCGGCCGGTGGCGGCGGCTTGGGTCCAGTCGTTTTCCTCGTCCGCCAGTCGGAATTCCAGGGTGGCGGTGGCACCGAGGATTTCCTTGGCGCGGGCGGTGTCCTGCACGCCGGGCAATTGCACCACGATGCGGTCATTGCCCTGCTGTTGGATGATCGGCTCGGCCACACCCAGCTCGTTGACTCGATTGCGCAGGGTGGTGATGTTCTGCTGCAGGGCGAAGGCGCGCTTTTCCCGGATTTCCGGTTCGCCGAGAGTCAGCTTCAGGCTGAGCGGGTCCGGTTCGCTCTGTTGCAGATTGGGCAGTTGTTTATGCAGCACCTGGGCGGCCTTGTCGCGTTCGGCGCCATCCTTGAACTCGACGCGTATGCCACCGCCGTTCGTTGCGCGGCCGACGGAGGCGTACAACACCTTCTCGGCGCGTAGGTGGGCGCGGATGTCCTCGACGTAGCTGTCCTCGACCTGTTTGACGGTGGCGTCCATATCCACCTGCATCAGGAAATGCACACCGCCGCGCAGATCCAGGCCGAGATACATCGGGTTCAAGCCCAGCGCCCGCAGAAATCCCGGTTCCGACGAAGCCAGGTTGAGGGCGACGATGTAGTCACGGCCCAATCGGTCCTTGAGGATGTCGGCGGCCTTGAGCTGTTCTTCCGGGTCGGTAAAGCGGACCAGCAGGCGATCGGCCTCCAACTCCAGCCGCTTGTGGGGCAGCTTTTCGGCGTCGAGCAAGGCGGCGACCCGATCCTGGAACGCCGGATCGATGGCGATGTTGGCCCGGGCACCGGAGATTTGCACCGCCGGATCCTCGCCGAACAGATTGGGCAGCGCAAAAATCAGGCCCCATAGTATGACTAGGCCGATCAGCAGATATTTCCACCAGGGATATTGATTCAGGGTGTAAGGCGTGGCCATGGAACGGCGTTTCCCGCGTGGCGCCGGGCGGCGCGGTTACAGAGTGCCTTTGTAGGTGCCCTTGGGCATCAGCGAGCTGACGGATTGCTTTTGAATCCTGATCTGCACGTTTTCGGCGATTTCCACCTGCACGAAATTTTCGCCCACCTCGGTGATTCGGCCTAGCACGCCGCCGCCGGAGACGATTTCATCGCCCTTTTTGAGCGCGTCCACCATTTGCTTGTGTTCTTTGGCGCGCTTGGTCTGGGGGCGGATCAGCAGGAAGTAGAAGGCGCCGATCAGGATGATGGGAAACAGCAGGTTCATCAGGCCCAGCTCGCCGCCGGAGGGAGCGCCGGTTTGGGCCATGGCGGCGGGGATCAGGACGTTCAAGATGCTTTCCACGGTAATTCCTCTTGGTTTGCCGGTCTCGACTGGCGGTCGCGCTGGCGAGAATCGGGGCGACCGTTAGTGGTGCTGGGCAGCGGAGTTCGCACGGGGACGGGCAGGGGGTCTGATTTAAAACGCGCTATTATACACGGGTGGTGAAATTTGCCCGCGTTTTTCATGGTCGCCGCGAGCGCTTCCGGCCATCTTGCGGCGTGCCGCCCCGTCGCGCTCCGCCGTCGAAGTCGTCGGCTCCTCGGTTGAAGGCGTCGACAGCTCAGCCACTGCTCTTCCCTCCATGGAAGAGAGCGAGATCGGGCGGGGGACGAGGTGGGGTTAGGTAATCACCGTCGGTTCGTTGCGCCCGGTGCGCTCGCGGATGCTGGCGAGACTATCGGCGATGCCGATCAGTTCCGCCAGCGCCTGCTGGGTGTCGAAATCGTGCTTGGCCGGGTCGGCCTCGTAAGCTTCGATGTAGATCCGCAGGGTCGCGCCCTCGGTGCCGGTGCCGGACAGGCGATAGACGATGCGCGAGCCGTCCTTGAAACCGATGCGAATGCCCTGTTTCTCGCTCACGCTGTCATCGATGGGATCGAAATAGCGGAAATCGTCAGCGTAATCCACCGTATACGAACCGAGTTGCTGACCCGGCAGAGTCGCGCAGGCGGCGCGCAGCGCGTCGATCAGGCCGTTGGCGGCGGTGCTATCGACCGCTTCGTAGTCATGACGGGTGTAATAATTACGCCCGTAGTTTCGCCAGTGCTCGCGCACGATTTCCGCCACTGACTGCCGGCGCTCGGCCAGGATATTCAGCCAGAACAGTACCGCCCACAGCCCATCCTTCTCGCGCACGTGGTCGGAGCCGGTGCCGAAACTTTCTTCGCCGCACAAGGTGATTTTGCCGGCGTCCAGCAGGTTGCCGAAGAACTTCCAGCCGGTCGGGGTCTCGTAACAATTCAGCCCCAACTTGGCCGCGACCCGGTCGGCCGCCTGGCTGGTTGGCATCGAGCGGGCCACGCCGGTCACGCGGGAGCGGTAGCCGGGCGCCAGATCGGCGTTGGCCAGGATCACCGCCAGGCTATCGCTGGGCGTGACGAAGAAATGCCGGCCCAGCACCATGTTGCGATCGCCGTCCCCGTCCGAGGCCGCGCCGAAGTCGGGCGCGTCCGGGCCGAATAGATGATCGGCCAGCTCCTTGGCGTACACCAGATTTGGATCGGGGTGGCCGTGGCCGAAGTCTTCCAGCGGCATGCCGTTGACCACCGTGCCGGCCGGTGCGCCCAGGCGATGCTCCAGGATTTCGCGGGCATAGGGGCCAGTCACCGCGTGCATGGCGTCGAAACGCATCCGGAAGCCAGACTGGAACAGCGCGCGGATCCGCTCGAAGTCGAACAATTGTTCCATCAGATCGGCGTAGTCGCGCACTGAATCGACAATTTCCACCTGCATGTCGCCAACATAAGTGGTTCCGATCCGGTCCAGGTCGATGTCCGGCGTATCCAGCACGCGATAGCGGTTGATGTGCAGGGTGGCTGTGTAAATGGCCTCCGTCACTTTTTCCGCGGCCGGTCCACCGTTCGGGGTGTTGAACTTGATGCCGAAATCCTCGTCCGGTCCGCCGGGATTATGACTGGCCGAAAGGATAATACCACCGCAGGCACCATGCTTGCGGATCATGTGAGAAACAGCGGGAGTGGAGAAAATGCCGCCCTGGCCCAGCAAGACACGCCCGCAACCGTTGGCGGCGGCGATGCGCAGGATTTTCTGAATTGCCTGCCGATTGTAATAGCGGCCGTCGCCACCCACCACCAATGGCGCATCTCGATAGCCGTCCTGGGTGTCGAAAATGCTCTGCACGAAATTTTCCAGGTAATGCGGTTTTTCGAACACCTTGACTTTCTTGCGTAGCCCCGAGGTGCCGGGTTTTTGATCCTGGAACGGTTGGCTGGCGATGGTTTCGACGCTCATGATTCAGGACTCTCCTTGGGGTTTTTCGGGATGCGGCGCATTATGCGCCTGTTGGCAACAGGATTGAATAAGGGGTGTGTCGGCGGGGAATAGCTAGAGGCGGCGTAGGTCGAGCGTGTAGGGGGTCAGGGCGGTGGGCGGCGGTTCCAGCGGGGGCGCGGTGGGAGCGGTTTCGAGCCGTTCCGTCATGAAGCGTTCGGCCCGGCGGAATGCCGCTTCCTCCAGATCCCGGGGCAGGCCATCGTAACCGCCGCCCTGCGGTCGCCACTCGTGCAGGGTGAACCGCAGCGCGCCCGGTTGGTGAGGGTGGCTCAACAGCAGTTCGATCGGACCCTGCGCTTCCAGAGTGGGATGCAGGCCGGTCCAGGGTTTGAAGCGGCGGTAGCGCAGCCCGTACACGCGCGTCTCTCCGTCCATTTCGTCTTCTCGACGTAGCGGCAGCCGGTAGCCGTTCACCGTCAGTTGCCAATCGGCCAGATCTGGGTGCTCGGTACCGGAATCGGGATCGGCGCGCAGGCTGATTTCCAGCCGCGTGCTGCTGGCGTCCACCAGCCGAGAATGACCGTGTTCCTGGGTCAGCGCGTCGCCCAGCAGTGGCCAGAATTCCAGGCCGCGCCGGACGGTGAGCCGGCAGCCGCCGAACGCGACTTCGGTCAGCCAGTGGTGGCTGTCGTCCAACAATTCCGCGATCAGCGCTTGGCCTAGTCCCAGACCGGCGCTGGCCAGTTCGTCCAGCACCTCCCACAGATCGGCGCGCAGGTAATAGGGCAGGGCGAAACGGTCGTGCAATTCCCGACCCCAGTGGATCGGTTCGGGATAATCCGGCGTCTGAGCCAACATGGCGGCGACGGCTCGCAGCAGCGCCGCCAGGGTCGCCAGCCGTTCCGGGGTGGCTGGCATGCGAAAGGCGCGAAATTCCACCAGCCCTAACTGGCCGCGGCCGGGTAGGTAAGGGTTCCACAGCTTTTCGATATTGATTTCGGCGCGGTGCGGGTTACCGGCCGGATCGGCCAGAAAGGGCGACAGGCTTTGCCAGAGCAGTTCCGGCGTTGGGTTGCGTTGACGCTTGAGCAGCGCCAACGCCAGCGCCATTTCCTCGAAGATGTCGGTGGTTCGTTCGTCGGGGCGCGGCGCCTGACTGGAACTGCCGACGAAGTCGCCGGCGAAATAAAACGACAAGGCCGGGTGGCGGTTGAAATAAGCGAGCAGCGCCGGCAGCAACTGAGGGTGGCTCAAAAAGGGACTGCGGTCTGGGTTGATGCCACCCAGGGTCAGTTGGCCGCCGCCGCCGGAGTCGGTGATCTGGCCGTTGTAGTGCAGCCGATAGGGCGCAAGACCGGCGGCGGTGGCGGCGGCGAACCAGGCTCGGGTTTCGTCCAGGAAAGTGGCGACATCGGCTGCTGGCGCCATGTTGGTTTCCACCACGGCGGGGTCTGGCGTCAGCGTGGTCCAGGCCACGCTGGCGTCCACCGGCGGGGGAAAGCCGGTGAGGATCAGTCCCGGCAGCCCGGCGGCGTTAGCCGCCGCGCCGATCGCCGCCAACAGTTGTTGGAACATTTCGCCATCGGGGCAGGCCGGCAACTCCACACAGGGCGCGGCGACCGCCTCCAGACCCTGTTCCGGGCTGGGCCAGCCGATGCCGAGCAGGAAGGTTCCCTGTTCCGCCAGCTCGTCGCACGGTCCTTGCGGTGGAATCGCTTGGCCGTGTGGGCTGGGGCGGGCCAGCCGCGGGTCTCGCTCGGGATTGGCCAGTAGCGGCAGTCGGTCGCGGCGGAACGCGATGCGCAGCTCTGGATAGGTTTCGACCGCGAACAGTAGCGCCGGCCAGCCGTATACGCCGAGCCGTTGGGCGAGTTGCTCCCAGAAGTCCTCAAGCTGACCGGTGGGCAGAGCGGTAGGCGTGCTGTCCAGCAGGGGATCGGGCGGGCCGGACCAGACGGCTTGGCCGTCGCGCCGGCGGTATAATCCCAGGCTCCAGCGCGGTCGGTCTTCCTTGGAGTATTGTCGGCCCAAGGTTCGCAGGATCGCCGTTCCCGGCATTTGGCCGAGGGCCTGAGCCAGCATTTGCCGGGCGCGCGCTTCCTTGGTCGGACCGAGGGCATTGTGCAGCCACTCCGGCGCTTCGGAAGCCCGGTCGGTGAAGGTCGGTTCGGCACCGATCCAGATCGCCAGATCGCGGCGTTTGATGAGTTCGTCGTGAGAACGAATGGCCTGATCGAAAGCCGGAACGGTCGTTTTCATGGTGCCCATGCTGTCCGGGAACAAATTGGCGCGGCATTCTACGAGATTTCAGGCGTGGAGGTAATGGTTATTGCCGATTGTTGGCCGAGCGTGGGCGGTTTTGCGGTGCGGACGGACGGTTTACGGATCGGCGGTGGCACGGCCGATGGCCCAGATTTCGATATCCACCGCACCACTGGCTCGTAGAATGCGAGAGCATTCGGCAACGGTGCTGGCCGTGGTGACGACGTCGTCCATCAGTGCTACCCGCCGTCCTGATAAAGGCCGGTTGGCGACGAATGCCCCTCGCGGGTTATCGTGGCGACGACCGGCATCCAGTTGGGTTTGCGGGGGGGTATGACGCACGCGGCGCAGACCGTCGGCCAATAGCGGCACGCGGAGGCGTCGGGCACTGGGACGCGCCAGTTCCAGCGCCTGATTGAAGCCGCGTTCCCGCAGGCGTAGCGGATGCAGCGGTACCGGAATGATACAATCGGGCGGTGGCGCGTTCCGTTCGGCCAGCGCCGCCGCGAACAGCTCGCCCAGCAGCCGGGCGTGGCTCAGCCGATGCGTGAATTTCAGCCCGAGAATTAAAAAATCCACCGGTGGTCGATAGCGAAACGGCACAAAGGCGCGATCGAAGCTGAAGGACTGTGCTCGGCAATATTCGCAGTCGCCATTGGAACCTGCCGCCAGCGGCAGGGCGCAACCCGGACAGGCCCGCGTATTGCGCGGTAGGTCGGCGTCGCAGCCGGCGCACAGATCGCGGTCCGTCGTGCCAGTGGCCCCGCACAGCAGGCAGATGGGTGGCAGGAGTCCATGCCACGGGGCGCGCGACCAGGCGAGAGTCACGGCGTGCTGTCCAGGGCTGGCCGCGCCGCGGCAGGTTCCCGGAGCCGCTGGTTTTTCCAGTGAGGCGCGGGTTGGTTCTTCATGGCAAGGGTGTTGTGATGCATATTCTGGAACAAAGCGAAAATACGGTCATTGGCAAGGTGGCGCGCGGTTCGTCCGCCAAGCGGGCTTCCGCCCTGATGAATTACGGTAACCTGATCGCGATTCTCGTGCCGTTTCCCCTGCTAATTTTCTGGTTCGGCGCTTCGATGCTGGTGTACGCGATGAATCGCCATCATCCCAACCCGAAGGTGGGGTATTACACTCAGCAGGCGGCCTATCGTTTTTATGGGGTCACCGGGTTTTTCATCGTGATCGCGACCTTCATTCCCGGCAGCGGCTGGATCTGGCATCTGATCGCCTGGATTTTGGCGGCCCTGATCTTGGTTCCCTGGTCCATTATGGACTTGCGGCGTATCCGTCGCGATGAATGGGTGGATATTCCCCTGGACGACGAAGGGCATCCACTGCTTGGTACCCTCGTATCCCAGGGAGGTTGACGCTGGCCTTCAACGTCGTCTCTCGGTGAGATCAGCATGGCGATGGCCGTCTGGGTCTTTCTGAAGCAATCATCATGAACGATGTGATTCTTTCGCTGGAAGGCATCGGCCTGTCGACGTTCCTGCAGGAACTCGACAACGTCATGATCGCGCTGTTGGACGAAAACAGTCGTATTTTGGCCGCTAACCGCAGCTTCCTGCGACTGATGCCACCGTCGGCAAGGGGTGGCCAATCCTGGGATGCGCGCACGCTGTTCATCAGTCCCCACTTGGAGGACGTGCAGGCGCTGGTACCGTATCAAGGGCGCGCGCTGCTGCTGTATCGGGGTATGTTGAACATCGCCCGCGCGGACCGAAAAAGTCATTCCCTGCAGGGTCATATCTATCGTTGGCCGCAGGGGCGGCTGCTGGTGGCGGCCGAGTACGATGTGGAAGGGTTGGAGGCGTTGGGGGAGACAGTGCTGCGACTGAACACTGAATTGGCCAAGATCCAGCACCAGTGGTCGCGCGCCAACCGGGAGTCGCGGCGGAATGGAGCGAAGGCCGGGAAGCCGATGTATTTCGATTCGCCGACGGAAGCGGACCAGCGGCGGCGCTTGGAGGAGGTGCTGGCGGTGGAAGTCGAACGTAGCCGCCGCCAGCGTCACCCGCTCTGTCTGCTTATCGCGGATCTGGATCATTTCGGGCAGATCAATGAGCGTTGGGGGCGCGCGACCGGTGCTGAGGTTTTGCGCGATTTTGCGGCACTATTGCGTGAACACAGCCGGCAAGGCGATTTGGTGGTGCGATCCGGCGGGAAGCGGTTCGTCGTGTTGTTGCCGGAAACTCTGTTGGAACCCGCGGTGGTCGGCGCCGAGCGTATCCGTCAGCAGTTGGAATGGCGGTCGATCCTGTCGTTGCATGGGCCGGTCACCGCCAGTTTCGGCGTGGCGATGCGGGCCGAGGGGGAAGGCGCCGAAGATCTGTTGCGGCGTGCTGGGCAGGCGCTGTATCGCTCGAAGCGGGAGGGCCGCAACCGGGTGACTCAATCGATCGCCTCCGGCCAGATCGCGGCGCCGAATGTGAGCAGTTGCTGAGGGCGCGGTGGCCCATCGGGATTTCAGGGCGTTCCTGTTATTTTGGCATGATTCATGCTTTATGATCTTTAAGGCTCATATTTCAATCCGAGGAACCTCCAACATGTTGCAAACCGTCGCCGCTGTCCCCACGCCCCACATGATCGAGCTGCTGGAGCTCATCGCGCTCGCCGATCGCTACGACGTTGAGCCACGCCTGAGCGAATACTTGCGGCATTGCCGTCGCGCCGGCTACGAACCACCACTCGAACTGCTTGATTTGGCGCGCGACCATATCGAGCGCAAACGCGCTTGCTAGTACCGCCGGCCAACGCGGGCAAAACGGTCCAATCCGGTCGCGCCTTCGGGCTGAAATGAACTGTTGGGGCCGACATCAGTACTGCCAAGGCGCAGATAACCGATTGACATGGTTGATTGTCATAGATTCTGATTTGATGGTTGAGGTGGGTGATTATATCAATTCTCATTAGGTTGAACGATGTTGTGCAGGACGCCGCCATCGAAACACCCCCCTTTGCAAAAGGGGGGTCGGGAGGGATTGGCCCGGCGGAGGCCCTTCACGGTGTTCCCAATCCCCCTCGCCCTCCTTGGCCGAAGGTAGTCGTTCACTCCCCTTGCTGGGGTAGAGGAGCGAGGGGCTGGCCGGCGCGGCGGTCAGCGATCGCCCGTTCGAGATAGCGCCAAGGGGATTGACCCCGCTGACGACAGGTATCGATGACGCTCGCAAGGAGCGCCATGACTCGCGAACCCACCTCGGTGCGGGTTCCCAGACTGAGCTTGCGCAGGATGACCCAGTGCCGCAAGGCGCGCTCGGCGTCATTGTTCGTCGGCGGCAGTGCCGGGTGTTGCAACACCTGGAAGATGGCCTCCCAATCATTGAGTCACTCCACTCAGGGCTTTCAAGGTGACTTTGTTTCACGCTGAGCCTTTCGCTCGTTTAGGATTCGAGCGACCGAGACATGAAGATGCCGCGGATCGTATTTTCGCTTGGGTGAGGCTTTTTTCGGCCCTCGGGGATGGTTACGGTATTTGCGCAGGTTGACTCGCCCGGCCAGTTCCAGCAGCCAAGCGGCGATGACAGCGGTGCTCAGGGTCTGGAACACGCGCCCAGCCTCGGGATCAAGGAGCGTATCAAGCGCCTCAGCTAGATTCGCCATCTCGGTGCTCAGGTAGAAACTGGACACACTCTGTTCGATCCGCTCCACCCCATGGACCTGACGCAACGCCGCTTTGACCACCGCGAGGACCTTGAACGCCACAGCGGCGACGGCGAAGCCAAACAGCGCGGCTCGCGGATAGCCCAAGGTATCGATCTCGCAGCGCAATTCCACGGTCAAGCGCAAAAAAGCCGTCTCGATGGTCCAGCGGGTCAAGTACAATTCAGCGACCGTCGCTGCCGAAGCCGCTGCCTCAGGCAAATCGGTCAACAGCGAGACCGTGGTCTCACCGTCGCGGGTCGGCTCATCAAGTTGGAGGCACACCCGGCGAAGCGCGAGTCCCCCGGATTCCTCCGCCGCGCCCAAGCGCACCCGTTGCTCGGTGACCTGGCCACGGGTGGTGCGTCCGCAGGCGCGTATCGGCTCTAGGGGTGTCCAGCGCAGGCCCTCATGCTCGCGGATCAGCACGGCGGCCTTGCGCTCAACAACCTGCTCAATGAACGCACGGGCGCGGAAGTTGCGATCGGCCAGCCACAACTCACCGGCCCGCACCGTATGCACCACCGCCGACCACAAGGCGCGCTCTTGCGTGTCAGCGTCCTCGCGGGGAAACAGAGCGGTGAACACCTCCAGCGCCGGGTCGAACACCGCCACCGATTTGCCCGGCGGCGGCGCGCCACCCAGGGTCCTGAGTTCCTTGAGCCGATGCTCGCGCCCACCCAGCCCATTGCCATCGAGCACCTTGACGCGCCAGCCCGGTAGGGGTCCTGGCTTCGCGCCGCCCAACTGCTCAATCAGTGCCTCGGCCCGCTCACTAGCGAACCCCACCAGCCCGGCCGTCACCGTCGGCTCCAAGCCATTGAGTTTGTTGTAAACCGAGGTCACCGACACCCCGATGTCGTCCGAACGTGCCTGATAGGCGGCATTCACCGACGGCTGCTGACGAAACACCACCGCCGTCATCAACGCAAACACGGTCGAGAACAACAGACCGCGCGTGTATTGTTCTTCAGCCACCGTCTCGAACCACGCATCCAATTGCCGCGCATTCAGGCAACGTTCCAGCACGCTACGGGCCATCACCGGAATCGGAGTGCGTTCGGCGAATCGATCCAGAATCGGGTTCAGCACTAGGCTCATCAGCACAGACTCCAGGAAAAATCCTCCTTCCACCAAAAAGTTGGGCTACCTTGAAAGCCCTGGCTCTCAACGGTCAAGGCGTGAGTTCCCAGGGGCGATTATGCCGGTCCACCGCCAGCCTCCCAATCATTGAGTCACTCCACCGCCAAGGCGTGAGTTTTGCCGTGATCACTCCCACGGTGCTGCTCGCAAGCGGTTCGCAATGTCGCCAAGGCGGGCGCATGGGGTGTTATACCCGCCAGTAACGGATCGACCGCCCCTTGACCGGCCCGGGCACGGGTGTGATGTCCACAGGCGCGGGACGCCTCGTAATAGCGATGGTCCACCACCCGCAAGGTCAGACCTGGTGCGACCGGATTGCCCCAGTGCAGGTCGACCGATTGCAAGCCGGTGTCGGCGATCGCGCCTGCCGGATCCAGGGTTTGGCCACAGCCCGCGCGGACCATCGGGTAATGCGCCTGTTCCTCATGCGCTTGGAACACTGGGGTTCGGCCTATCCTCGGAGCGCCAGGTTGTTTGCCGGCTTTACGGGCCGGTTAGACCTCCGTCGGTTGGACCTTCGCCACATCCGCTAGCTCTGGCCTGGGTTCGCCGCCCTCGGGATCTTCATCCGACACCTGACCACCACTCGTCCGCTCCCACGGGACGCGACTACTTGGCGGACGCGAGCTGTTCTCCGGCCCAGGGTGCAAGCGGTTCCGAGCCTCCTTGAGATCCGCGAGTAATCGCAGCGACAGAGCGCATAACGCCTCCGGCTCCAAGGACCGGCGGTAGGCATCGTCGATCTGACGCAGACTATGATCGTTCAGGTGCATGGAGGCATAAAATCAGTCTGAGTACACGATTCTCAGTGTTCCTTGCTTCCTCATCAAAAGGAAGTCAAGGGCAGGGGGAGTGAGCGACTACGGCCGAAGGGGAAATCAGGGTGGGGAACTCCGCCGTGACGTCAAGCAGTTGGTTTAAGATATAGGCAAGCGGTATTTACGTGCGCTCAATCCTCAAATATCCCATGGTGGAAATGACCCCTGACATGGTGTTCGTCGGCGTGGTCCAGGTAATTCTACGCAAGCTGCGCTGAACGGCCGCAGCCTGACCGGTCAGGCCGCAACATGTCCTAATCAAAGGCTGAATCAAGCGATTTAGTATGATGGATTAGGCGCGGCGGGATGGAAATTGGGGTGGAAGACGGCTTTGTTGCATAAATAATGATAACCAATTGATGTTTATAAGTATTTAAGAATACTGCTCATGAAAAATATGATTCCCAATCAATGGGTTACTGATTTATGCAACAAAGCCGTGGAAGACCAACAGCACCGTTGGAAGTTTTTGGAGAACAGTTATGAAGAGACCCCATACCAAACACGTTGGTACCCCTGAACAGCGCACGCTGCTCCTCTTCGTTGGCGGCATTGCCGTGACGCTATTGGCGCTTTGGCTGTTTGGCGTTCCGATACGCCAAGTGCTGCTCGGAACGCCAGTCGATGCGCACGCGCCCACGCCCAGCGGCGGAGCGGTCATTAGTCTTCAGCGCCAGTGAGGAAGGGCCTGCACCTCGCCTCGTCGCATTGGGGGCCGTTTTCTTGTTCGGTACAGATATGCCAGATGCCGCCGCCGACGATGATGAGGCCACCCACAAGTAAACCCAACGATGGCGGCACGTCGAACAGCAGCCAATCGAACCCCGCACCGAACGCGACGATGCTGTAGTCCAGCGGCATAACCGCCCGTGCGCCAGCCCTTGCCAATGCCATCAGCAGGAGTAAATTGGCGAGCCCAGCGACCAAACCTTGGGCCAAGAGCAGGGCCGTATCTCCAGATGAGGGGGTTACCCAAATGGACTCACCAGCTATCCCAGCCACTGCTGTAACAACGGCCAGCAACAGTGAGGCACTCAATGATCCGTAAAATAACAGCCCCCAATTGGACCCATTGCATGCGGATCGAGCCTCGGTAGCGAGGACTGCATTCATGGCGTAGAAGCAGCCGGCCAACCCCGCGCACACCAGTGCCGCCGGGACCGCCTCGGCAGTGGCACTATCGCCCACTGTGCAGACCACGCCTAGGAACATCACGCCCAGAGGCAGCAAGGCGCCTGGGCGGGTTCGTTGACCGCTCAGCCATAACAAGATCACAAGGAAAAGGGGATGCAAGAAACTGACTAGGTAGACCCGCGTGAGATCGCCAAGAGAGAACGCGGTGGCAAATAATAGGGCCGTAATGCTCCAGGACACTCCATAAAGGCAAGGCAGGCCCAGCCGTACGGGATGGAGATGGCGGCGCCATTCGCCGAGACACAGCACCAGCGCTCCGGTGAATAAGACGGTGACCCCCATGCGGAACAAAAGAACCTGCAACAGGGGGTACGAACCGCAGAGCCATTTACCGGACACGTCCATCAGCGCAAAACAGGCTACGCTCAGGATCATCAGGGCGGTTCCGTTAACTAATTGGGACAGTGTACGTTGTTGGCACGACATGATTTTTACTCCTCGGATCAACGATGGATCGGTCGGCGTCGGCGACCCGGCAACGCCAGGTTTGCCACGACGATTGTGCAGCCAGCCAGTAACGCGGCTGGGTTCATGTCGGCCGTGTGCGTTTCTGCCAAGAATTCGCTCATATCGCTATCTCCTATTGGGCTGTTCCCGGTTCGTCTTGGAGCAGTTTCCCATATGTTCCGGATCAGGACTTTCGCAGTCCCTCTGCGAAAGTGCCCACCGCCCTTATCGTTGACAATCTCCTTGCTCCCCAACCGTTCGCCGGCCTGATTGCCGTGCGCAACGGCCTTATTTTCTTGTTGATGTGAGGAGGTGTGTGATGTCTGCAATTGAAATGGTTGAACCCTTGATCTGTCTGGAGCCGCAACTCCAGCTAACTTCCCCGCAGCCGTTTCCGGTGCTGGCCGGGATGGTCAAGGCGGCGGCGCAACGCGAACGGCAGGAACACGCCCGCCGGGTCGCCGAACGCGCTCGGAGCGCCGCGATGCCGCGTTATACCTGCGATTGAATCGTCTTCCGCGCATGACACCGCATTACGATCTTGCCCTTCCCCGCGCCGTCATCGAAGCCGTGTTGAGCGGCCGTGTTGGCCGCGAGCGGTTGTGGTCCGGGCCGGCGGGGATCAGTGACCAGGGCGATACGGTGGAATGGCTGGCGCCCCGGTTGACGGCGTGGGGCATGGCGGATGCCGAGGGGCCACTCGTGCTGGCGCGGGTGACACCGGATTTGCCCGATCCAGCGGATTGGGTCGGGGTGTTGGCGCAGGCCGGTCTGGAGGCGGCGGTAACGGTCGTGGGTTTGGGGCTGACTCCGGCGGGCGCGGCGTCGGCGTGGGTGCGGACGGCAGGCGATTGGCAGCCGGTGCGCCGGTTGCGTTTGGTGGGGCGGGGCATGCACTGTCTGTCGTTGACCGAACCGGCCGAAGTCGCGCCGGACCCCGCCGATAGCGACCGCTGGAGTCGGGTGATCGGGGCCTTGTCGTTGCCGGTCTGGCAGCGGTTGCGGGGCCTGCATTATGCGGTGATCGGGGTGGGCCGGGCCGGGTCGTTGCTGGCAACGTCGTTGGCGCGGCTGGGCGCAAGGCGGTTGACTTTGATCGACCCGGATCGGGTGGAGCCACACAACCTGGATGCGATGGATGGGGTGTATCCCGCTGATGTCGGGCGGTTCAAGGTCGAGGTGGTAGCGGAACATCTGCGCCGGATCGGTGGCCCGGCGTTGATCGTGACGCCGTTGCCCCATGGACTGACCACGCCGCCAGCGTTGAGCGCCGTCCGGGCGGCTGAGGTGTTCTTGTGCGCGGTGGATGACGAACGGACCCGGTTGGCCGCCGGCATTCTGGCGACCTTGTACTTGCGGCCCCTGCTGGATATTGGCGGTGGGGTGTTGCGCGATGACGCCGGACAGCTGGTACCGGGTGGGGATATCCGACTGATTCTGCCGGATGAGGGGCGGTGTTTGTGGTGTTTCGGGGGCTTGAGTCAGGCGGCCCGTAGCCCGGCGTTGTTACGCACGAGTGAACCGCCGGCCCCTTGGCAGCAATTACGGGCTGGGTCTTTGCGCAGTGTGAATCAAATCAATGCCCATGTGGGGTTGCGCTTGCTGGAAGCGATGGTAGCGGAATCGGGCGGATCGGTCTGGTTGCGGTTGGAGGAAGCTGAAGGAATCCCGCAACTCGTGAATCAAACCCCGCCGCCAGCGTTTCAGTGTCCGTTGTGTGCGAAAGAACTGGGACGTGGGGATGCCGGCTTGGGGCGGTTATTGGCGTTGGCGGAGGGGTTGTTGGGTGGGACTCTTTGAGGGTTGTAGTGGTTGTTCGGCGGTGCTGAGTTCGATTTGCTCGAGGGCTAGAGCTGTTTCCCTGCGCGTTATCCAATTAGCAATCATCCATCTTCGCCAGCGAAGGGGGCGCTCAGGCTGAAATAAATCCCATAAAGCTATGAAAGACAGAACGAGGAAATATTTCCTGGAATGAATATACAAGAATGTAGCTCGGAGATCGGGTATAGCAGGTGTGGCTTTCGCTCCCAACTCTCGCAAGACCATTACGACATCTCCCTGATGTACTGTCCACATCCAGATAAAAGCGGCCCGAAGAGACGCCACTGTCCCCAATTGTCCCAACGCCTCTGCGGCTGCCCGTCGAACCTTACCAACTTTGTCTCCCAATAGCACTTTTTCGAGGCTAGGGACAACAGGCGTTGCTAAAACTCCTATTTTTCCTAACGCTTCCGCCGCTGCCGCACGTACTTCATCATTCTCATCCTGTAATGCAGCTTGCAGATCCATAACGGCGGGTGCCGCCGCTTCCCCTAAATCTCCCAGTGTCTGGGCTGCAAGCGGACGCATACCCCACTCGCCAGAGTGTAATGTTTCCTGGAGAAAAGGGATAGCAGAAGCGGTTACATGCCCGAAATCTCTTGGTAATTCCACTTCCGTCTGAGAGGTAGAATCATATTTACTGTTGAACTCGCTTAATAATTCTGGTCTCTTCATTATTTTTAATGCATCATCGTACTGGTCCCATACTGAACGCTGGAGGTTTATCTTGCTTATCGCCTCTTTTGCTGTTTCGCCCCGCCGCCGCCTTTTTTTATCCCACCATATATCGCTATCTCTCGATACTACTGCCCCAAGACTGGGAATTGCTGGAACCGCCACTGGCCCGAGTTTGCCCAGTGCCCGGGCGGCTGCCTCGGACACATCCAAGCCAAAAAATCTACTTTCAAATGCAGAAGCGGATAGACTAGACAAGGGTAAATCTATCTCATTATCCTTGAGAGCATCCGTAAGATCTGGTACGGCAGAAGCTGCCATTGATCCTAACATACCCAAGGCTTCCGCTGCTGCCCAGCGTACAATTTTATGATCATGCTGCAAAGCAGCTACGAGTTCAGAAACAACTGAAGCAGTCCTCAAGGCTTCTAATATCCAGATAGCTAACAATTCATCTCGTACACTTGTTATCTCTGGTGCTAATCCTGCACCTACAGGTTCCAGTCTAATACCCCGGATATACCACAAGGAGTCCTGAAGCCATCGCCGAATTGTCACGGGTATTAACGTCTGAATTGCAGATAACCGGTTTTCCCTACCCCTCAGCTTATTTTGAAGTCGCCGCCAAACAACTTCAGGTATACCCTCACGAGGAATAGCAGGAACCAGCAGTTTCAAAAGAGGGCCACGCAAATATACACAATCCCAAACAAGACGATCCCACTTCTCCCACAACGCCGTCACCATATCCGGTTTCAGCACCGTCTCCCCCAAGCAACTAAATGCCAACCGAAAACTGTAATGTAGCAAATCATTACTGCCCCAGTTCTGTCGCCAGACCAGATTAACGAAGTCGCTGGCCTCATCTGATCCCTTGTGAAAGCCCTGATAGCCAGCCGCCAGCAACATCACCTCCCGCCATGACGGTTTATACCAGTTTTGCTCGATAAGGCGTTCCATGTCCTGATGCTGGCAAAGGGCGCAAGCGACCAAGTATTCATGGATAGTCCGATGGAAAAAGAAATACCTGCCCTTTTCGTCCTGACGCAAAATGCCTTTTCGGGTCCATTCCGTCAGCAGAGCACTAGCTGTATCCGCACAAAAGCGCACCCGCCCTTCCAGGAGCGCCTCCAATCGCTCCCCCAAGTCCCTCGCATCAGCAAGCTGTTGTCGGTATCCCGCCTCGAATAACTGCAAGCTCAACTGCTCCAACCACCGCCGTTTTTGGTAGGGTTGAGGTTCCGTGTTTGGATAAACCACAGGAGCGATGGATCGATCGAGGAATTTTTCGATGACCCGTTCATACAATGCCGCCCGGTAGAGGGGAAACACCGGCGTTTTACTTTTGGGGTCATCCAGCGCAAAGCACAACATGTCGAGCAATAAAGGGGTTGCCGCGACCACGGTCATTGCCGGCGTATTGTCCAGATGCTCGATCAACGCTTCCGGCTGAAACCCCTCGCTGGCAGGATACGCCCGAATATAAGCCGCCCAATGGTCACGCTTCAGCCCATCCAATACGAACACGGGCCATTGCCCTTCCGTGAGCACCGTCAGCGCCCGATGTGCCTCGAAGCTGACCGTCCGACAGGTCAACACCACGGCACAGGCAAGCCTCCGCAATCGTTGCAGAGCAGGGCTAAGGATATCCTTGACGAAAGGTTGATCGACTTCATCCAAGCCATCCAGTAGCAATAACAACTCTCCCCGCTCCAACCAGCGTTCCCAGGTCTGACGGTCAATCCTCGCGGACTGGCAGTGCGCCACCAGAAAATCTTCCAGGTTTTGAGCTTTGGTGCGTTGCCAATCCAACAGTCGGACAAATACAGGCAGCCACGGCCCGCCATCCCCCGGACGGGTCAATCGCCCCTCCAGGGCTTCCCGGATGAGCCACCGGGTCAACGTGGTTTTACCGCTACCGGGCGGACCCAATACGAAAAAGCGGGGGATCGCCTGGCCTTGACCATAACGCCGGAAATCCTCGAACACCTCGGCCACGGCTACGGGCGTCCGATCCACACGCCAATCCCGATTCTGGATAAATTCCTCCCACCGGATGAGTTCCCATACCGGTATCCCCTGATCCCTGACTTTGCCCCGACCGCGTTCTTCGTCCTCATCCTCACCCGGCCTGGCGTTGGGCAAATCCTTGGCGGACAGCTCCCGCAACAGCGGCAACACCTGATAATGCCGCGCCCAATCCGCCGGACTTCCGGTCAGGAAACGAAATACCGCGTCTAGCTCGGCCTGTTCCCGCACGCGGTGGCGTGGCCCTTCCGCCTCCGCCAATCTTCCAACCAAGGTTTCCAACCGATCCGCCTCGATCACGGGGAAGGCGATGGGGGCTGCGAGAGGCCCGGCGGCGGCTTTGTATTCATCGGGAATACCGCCCTGACCCGCTGTCACGCCCACCCCGGTCAACAAACCCCGATTCGCCAGATCAATGGCGGCAAAACCCGTTTTCTCCCATAACTGCTTGACCCCTTTCAGGGAACCATCGGGATTCAATTCCGCGCTGACCGCTGTCGTGGGCCAATCGATTTCGTGCAGATGCCGCGCCCAATCGGGACCGCTGACAACACCTGCCTGAACCCCCAATCCCGCCAACGCCAAGGCGAACTGCGCACTGGCCGACAGCCCCGCCAGATTGCTCAAGATCGAACCGTCCGCCGGCTGCAATTGCCAGCGGTAGTCATATTTGCTCGACCACAACTCAGCGGCTTCCAGATATTGCCGCGCCCGGTCCAGCCCATCGCGGAAATCGTCTGCCAAGGCCATGTGCATCTGGTTCGGATGACGATACAACGCGCCTTGTCCGTTCGGGATCAAGTCCACCGTCAACCGGGCCGGAATCCCTTCCAACCGGTTCAACACCAGCAAAACCCAGGTTTTCAGACTCGCCACCGGGGGACGATGACAAGCGCAAGGGCTGTCCGGTTGTTCATGCGCACACCACAAACGGCCCGCCATATCCCGCAGCAGGTTGACCGGCAAGCCCGTTTCATTTGCCAGCGTGTTCAGGGTTTGCTGACTGTCCGGCTGACCGAAGAAGTCGATCGTGAACCGATCCCCCTTTTCCCCCAGCCAAGCCAACAGCGCGAGCGAACCCTGCACCCGGCGCGGCAGGTCTTCGGCTTCCTGGGGAAACCGGCACAGCGCCTTTTTTGTGAGACGTAATCCGTTTTCCAACCGTGCTTGCGCAGACGGCTGCCGCCACAAGGTATTTGCGGCGCGGGCTATGTCATGCAATTGCGCCCGGCATAACTGCAACCAAATCCATTCCTCATGTTGAAGCGTAAACAGCCCGTGCGCCCAAAAACCATTCCAAGTAGCGGAGTCGGCATCGAATAGCTCGTCCAGGTTTCCGTAAGTCATGGTGTCAGGTGGGTGGTTGTTGACGGGATGAAAAGTGCTCTTGGAAGGATACGGTCAACTCGGCCCCCATTACAAGGCCACTGCCATGGGCGCGGTTTGCGGAAGATTTGCAGCCTGTCTGCGAAGAAGCGATTCGATTCCTTCCTGTAGCATCCCTATTCAGGATGAGGACGACATCGGAACGTTGAATCGCATGTGGTCCGCGAAGTCCTCGAAACTTCCTCAAGTTCATAATCGATTTCGTTGAACAACCGTGGAGGGCACGACTGCGCTGAAGATCAGTGGATTCGCGAGCACGAAGCCGAAATGCGCCAAAAGCAAGTGCAAAAAGCGATGCCTGGCGACTTGACTTCGACCCAGGAGAACCGTGACTGAAACCATCTGGGCAGGGGCGCCCGCCGATACAACGAGGTGAAAAAGATGAAGGCCAAAAACTCCACTAAACTCTATGCCAAAATCCTGTTGGCGCTGGCCATAGGCGCGGGGGCTACGGAATCCGCCGTGGCCGCCGACAAACGGATCATCGGTTATTTCCCCGCCTGGGGGATTTACGACCGTGATTATCAGGTGGCCGATGTCCCCGCCAGCAAACTGACCCACATCAATTACGCTTTCGCCAAGATTTCCGAAGACGGTGAAATCGAATTGGGCGATCCGTGGGCGGAAGTCCAGAAGCCGTATGACGATGAACAATGGAACACCGGAACAGGGAATTTCGGTCAACTGCAAAAGCTCAAAAACCAATACCCGAATTTGAAAACGCTGATCTCGGTCGGTGGCTGGACTTGGTCCGACAAATTCACTGACGTGGCGTTGACGGCGGCGTCCCGGCAGAAATTCGCCAGGTCCTGTGTAGAATTCATAGTCGAACACGGCTTCGATGGCGTAGATATCGATTGGGAATATCCGGTCAGCGTGGGTTTATATCCGAACATCGGACGTCCTGAAGACAAGCAGAATTTCACCCTGCTATTGGCGGAATTGCGCACCCAGCTCGATGCGCAAAGCTTGGCCGATAACCGCCATTATCTCTTGACCATTGCCGCTCCGGCCAGTCCTTCGGCTTATGCCGGTATCGAATTGAGTCAGATCCATAACTATTTAGATTATTTGACTCTTATGTCCTACGATTTCCACGGTTCTTGGGAGAACACCACTAATTTCAATGCACCGCTGTTCGATCCGGCTTCGGCATTGAGTATCCATGCCGCCGTGCAAGCCTATCTGAATGCCGGGGTACCGGCGAAAAAAATCGTGGTCGGGGTGCCGTTCTATGGGCGGGGTTGGGATGGCGTTTCTAATACCAATGATGGCCTGTATCAGGGCAGTACGGGCATTCCCATGGGGACATGGGAACAGGGGTTCTTCGACTACTGGGATGTGAAGAATAATTACCTGCCTTTTTACGATCGCCATTGGAGTGAAAATGCCGATGTTCCGTGGTTGTTCAACTTTGGTCAGGGTCTTTGGATTAGCTATGACGATCCACAATCGATTTGCTTGAAGGCCGGCTATATTGTCAACCAACAACTCGGCGGGGCGATGATTTGGGAATTGAGCGCCGATGACACCGGCCATCCCGAGTCCTTGTTGAATACTCTGCATGACTGCCTGGTCAACGAGACGCCGCCGACCGTCGAACTCGATCAAGGCGTGTCCGGGGCGATCACGGGGAATCAAAGGGCTTATTTCGGTATCGACCCCGGTTCGGCCTCGGCCATTCAGATCGAGTTGAGCGAACTCGATGTGGATATGGATCTGCTGGTGCGTCAGGGCAGATTACCGACGAGTTCGCGGTATGACTGCGCCTCGGAAAGTCCCGGCATCACCACCGAGTCCTGCATTCTGCCCGTGAACGGCTCGATGGTTTACGCCAGTGTGTACGGTCATTCGGGACAGTTCAAGCTCAGAGCTAAAACCGTGCTTGGATCGGGGGACGGTAATGGCGGGGATGGCGGCCGGAATGATGGCGGTTCCGGCCTGCCGATGCTGACTGCCGGTCAAGGCGTGGCGGGGTCTATCGTTTCCGACGAATGGGCCTATTTTCAGGTCGACGGCGGTTCGGCGGATACGCTTCTCGTGGAACTGACCGATTTGAGCGCCGACATGGATTTGTTCCTGAAACGGGACGGTTTGCCCACGGTGGCGGATCACGATTGCGCCTCGGAGCGTTACGGTACCACGCCTGAAAGCTGTCTGCTATCCGTCAACGATGCGACCGTCTATGCCGGCGTCCACGGTTATCCGGGCAGTTTCACCCTCAAGGCAACGTTCAAAAGCAACCCGGCGCAGGAACCGCCTAACATCACCGTGAACGTCGTCGATAAACCGCAATGTCGGCAAGAGGACTGCAACGGTAAGGATCCCGTGGCCGAGAACTGTTCGGCGGATGCTTATGCCGTGGGCAGCCAGGTTTTCGACAACCAATATCGGGTGCAACTGTTTTGGTCCAATATCTGCCAGACCAATTGGACCCAGGTGACCATGCTGTCCGGGACAGGTCTCTTGCGCGCCACGGTCCAGAATGACGAGGGCTTGTTCTATACCAGGACGACGCCCACACCGGCCAATTCGATACAGACGCCGATGGTGTATGCGCCGGTCAATTGCTCCGCCTTTTCGTTTGGGACGTACTCGCCGACCTTTCCGCTGCATGAGGATGTCCATCGAGATTCGTTCGTGCCGCAACAATCCTGCCCGACTTGTTTTGGACCGAGCTGTAACGGTGCCAGCCCCAAGGCAACGAAATGCACGAAGGACGCCATCAATGTCGGGTCGGGGAAGGCGCTGTTCGCTTCCATCAACGGCGTCAACAAGAAGGTGGGCACGCTGTGGCTGCAATGGTCTCGCACCTGCGGAACGAACTGGGCCAAGTTGAAGGAAGCCGCCTACGGGTTCGGCGAAAGCGTCGTCGCCTCGATCCAGCGGGATGACGGCGAGCAGTACTCTACCCATGAGAATCGGCTCGACGGCGTTTCCGATCCCGATTTTGTGAAAGAAGGCGATTCGACAGTTGTCTGGTCGCCGATGATCGATGGCCGCGATTTTTGCGCCTACGCCAACGCCGGCAGCGATTTCAGCTTCACTAGCGCCCAGGCTGAGGTGATTCAAACGGGATGCAAGGGGTTTGGCCTGGATAATCCCACCATCGATAGCGATGGCGACGGTCTGAGCAATCTTCGGGAGTTCGATGAGGGCACCAATCCTTATGACCAGGATACCGATCACGATGGTCTCAACGACTATATCGAGGTTGGTATCGGCACCGATCCGTCGCAAGGGGACACTGACGGTGACGGTATTGGTGACTACCGGGAATTCACCGATGCCGATCAGGGTTTTGATCCCAGTGTGTATACGGACATCGAAGACATATCGACGGCGGAGCATCTGGTCAAGCAAGGTATGGAAGCGCTTTACGCTGGGTTGTGCGGCGACGGATGCGAAGTGGAAACCGTCCCGGAGTTGGTGGGCGTCATCGCGGCTTCGTTTCATCCGCTGGCTGATGTGCGTGATCTAGTGATCAATGTCGTCAAGCTGGATGCGGGGGGCGTTCTGATCTCGTTGATCGGGGTGGTGCCGGCTTACGGAGATGCGACCAAAGCGGTCAAGACGGCCCAGAAGTTTGCGGCAAAGATTTCGCAGCAAACGGAAAGGGTAGTGCCGCTCGTGAAATATTTGGCCCAGCAGGACTGGTTGCCGAATTCCATCAAAGTCGACCTCATCATCGCGGCCTATGGCGATGCCATCAAATCGCTCGATCTGCCGAACGACGAACTGTTGTTGCTTGCGAAGCGTGGGGTGAGGATGGATGGATTCAAGGCATCGTTGCAGGGGGGAACGGTAATACTGCGGGGTGGCGAAGAGATAACGCTGAAAGGCGCAGCCGATGTGGTGGACGGCAAGCTGTACACAGCCTGGAGAGAGGCCGAAGAGGATTTGATCAAAGCCAAAGGTGGGGTACTGCCTTACAAACAAGAGCTTATCGATCCACCGGGAAGAAAACCGGATTTCTTCCATAACGGCCAGGCTTTCGAGGCGAAAACCGGCTATGTGGCGTATTCGAGCGGGATCAAGGCGCAAATCGCAAAGGATTGCGGGATGCTTCAGTCGGGGGCATGGACTGCGGTCGAGTGGCATTTTTACGCCAGCGGCGCCGGCAAGACCAATACGCTAACGGCGCATCCCAAGGTATTGAAGGCGTTGGAAGACTGTAATATCCCCTATGTGATTCATTTGCCGTAGGTTGGCTCGAAGACCACAACCTGGGGGCTGGGATGGAGCGTAGCGAAATCTCAGCCTAAAAATCCGCTGGATTACGGACTGGCGGTCCATGAAGCGGATATTCAAATATCCTGGACACGAGGAAAGAGGTGATGACTGATGATGTATTGAAACGGTATGGGTTGGATCAGCCTTTGACGGAGGAGGAGAAATTATTATGGTCTGAGGTGCTTAGGGCATCGAAAGATTTCCAGCGAGTACAAAAGAAGACGGGGCTCGCCTTCATTGAACGTGAAGGAAAAATCTTCTGCATATTAGAGATGAATGAGCGTGTAGATCAAATCATCTTTGTGTTAGCAAGAACAGCTGATCGACTCATACAAGACGCTAACCAGCTAGCGTGGGGTTTAGTAGCTGGAGCTTGGGGGTTGGCGCTGCGGCTGGCTTTAGTAACATGGCGACTAAGTGATGATAACACACTGACTTGTATTAACAATTTGGCGGCTTCACTAGAAAATTCGGGCCGTCCAGCTAAGGCACTACTACTGTATGAGCTAGCCTTGAACCGCACAAAGGAAGTGCTAGGTAAGCGCCATCCCGATACTCTCTGTACTCTCAATAATTTGGCGAGTTGCTTGCAAAGCCTGGGACGTTCGGTGGAAGCGTTGCCGCTATATGAGCAAACTCTAAGGCTCAGTCGGGAAGTGTTGGGTGAATGCCACCCCGATACTCTCAGTACTCTCAATAATTTGGCGAGTTGCCTGGATAGTCTTGGACGCTCCGCAGAAGCGCTACCGCTATATGAGCAAGCTCTAAAGCTTAGTTGGGAAGTGTTAGGCGAACGCCATCCCCATACCATAGCCACACTTAATAACTTAGCGGGTTGCCTAGAAATATTGGGACGTTGGACAGAAGCGCTGCCAATTTATGAACAAGTCTTAACTTTTACAAGCGAGACCCTAGGCGAAAGACATCCCTATACCCTTGGCAGCCTTGGTAATCTTGCTGTTTGTATGGGCAAGCTTGGACACTCCGCACAGGTGCTATCGCTTTATGAGCATGTCTTGACCTACACAATAGAAGTATTAGGAGCACATCATTCTCAAACCCTAAGATGCCTCAACAACTTAGCAAGCTTACTACAAAGTCTCGAGCGTTCGGAGGAGGCATTGCCACTATATAGGAACGCTCTAAGCCGTACGAAGGAGGTGCTTGGCGAGGGCCATCCCGATACCATACTTGGTCTCAGTAATTTGGCAACTTGTCTGGATAGTCTCGGACGTTGGGCAGAGGCGCTGCCTTTTTTTGTGCAGGCCTTAAATTTCAGTAAGGAAGCTTTAGGCGCACAACATCCTGATACTTTAGGAATCCTTAACAGTTTAGCACTTTGCTTAGATGAACGTGCCCAGGACGAATCTAAAAAATACCAAGCCTGCGATCGGCTAGTAGAAGCTACCCAAGCCCATATCCAAACCCCGTGGCGTTATAGAGGTTGGTTTGAAACCATCGCAGGATTAGCTGCCCGTCTCACCGTACACACCACCGAAGGCCGTTACCCTGACTGGCAACCGCTGTTCGACGACCTGTCACGTGAACTGACGGACACGTTGGAGACCCAGGTCGAACAAATGATGGACCACGCCTACCAATGCTCTGCCACATTCCACGCCCTGTATCTACGCCTTTGCCTGCGTCACGGCCAGACCATGCACATCCCCACCGTGCTATCCCGCATCCATGCCCCCAAGCTGGCGGCGCTGGTGTGGGACAAACTGGCCGAAAACCCGCCGGAGAATCTGGGCGAGGTCGAAAAGGAATTTCTTAAGGTGCGTCGGGATCTGGCGCTATTGCGGCTGAGTGGCGCACGAATAATCGAAGGCGGGCGCGGACAAGGGCTTGATGAGCGCAGCCCTACCTCCACAGATGCCGAACAAGCCGCCGCCTTGGAACGGCAACGGGCCGTCCTGGAACGGCAACGGGACGAAAACCGGCAGCGGCAAATCGAAACCTTGCTCGATCGCTACCGCACCCTGCGCGGGCAACTGGGCGAGCAATTCCGCCAATTTCTCAACCCCGACGCCAGCCTGAACGCCCTCAGCGCCAGACTCCAGCCCGGTCAAGCCATCCTGCTACTGGTCGACCTGCCCGCCTCGGACGCTTTCGCCGTGCCGCCTTTCGCCCTGTTGCGACGGTATGACCGCGATACGTTGTTCGCCGTGGAAGCCCTGCCGAAGCTGGATCAGTTATCCCGTCTTCTGGCCCACGGCTGCCAAGTCAGCGGCCAGCGCAGCGGCTATCGGGACGGGAGTGGGATTGCTGCGCCGGAACCCACCGAAGAAAAAAACACTGGAGAACAGGTAATGTCCGAGGAAACGGATGAGGCTATAAAGCGCGATTGGAAGTGGCTGTCCAACATAATAAAAACCTGGCGCGAGTTCATTCAACTCTCCCGTACCCTGCGCGAACCCGAGGCACTTCAGGATAACGACTTTGGCGCTTGGATAAACGATGTCACGGCGTTATCGGCGGAGATGGAACGCCTTGAGAAAACGGCTGCCGGGACTTCCGCAGACCCCACCCTGCCACACACCCAGCACGAACGCCTTGCCGATCTGACGCAGCGAGCGACAGCCTACCCACTGGAAATCCAGCGCGCCGAACAAGCTGCCCTGATGAAAAAATACCTGTGGGAACCGTTGCAAAAAGGACTGGGCACGGCGCTGGACGGCATCGATACCCTGTACTGGGTCACCCACGGGCGGCTGCACACCTTGCCCTATGATCTGGATCAGTCTGACGATGCTCCTTCACGCCGCCTGTATCACTACCCCGGTACGTTGTTCCTGCGCCCTGCCGCACCCCGCGCCGACCACGCGCGGGAATGGCCCACCCTCATTCACGCCCATCATTCCCCCCAACGAAACCCCATCCCCTTTGTCCTGACCGAGCAGGCGATCGCCGAGCACTTCATGGGCCAGAAATCCCAAGCCGCGCTCGAAGCGATTTCGGATTCCAAGGCGAGTTGTCGGATTCGGAAAGGATTTGTCAGTACTCACGGGGATCAGCGCGGTTACATGCATGTGGGCGATAAGCCGCTAGCCTGGCAAGAGTGGATCGCTCGCAATCACCGGATCGACGACATCTATCTCTCCGCCTGTCTGCTGGGACGCACTGACGAACAGCACGGCGAACCGCTGAGTTGGGTCTCCGCCCTGCTCTTGCAGGACAGCGATACCGTCATCGCCGCCTTGGCCCCGATCCCTGATTTTTACGCCCCATTGCTGACCCTGTTGTTTATGCAGGCACGCCACCACGCCAAAGACCGCAAACCCAAGCCCGAAGACGCTTTGCAGGAAGCTAAACGGCGCTTGCTGAGCGGGGAATGGTATCAACCCGACGAATTGGACGAACCGTGGCAAACCGAAACGACCGCAGAATTGGTCAAGCGGTTTTATCCGATTGGCATGGAGGAAACGTTGCGTCTGATCATCGACGAGGGCAGCGATCCGGTTAAACTCATTGCTGGGTGGTATTTGCCTAGCCAGTTGCGGAAGTGGATCAGGTTTCCTCCCGCCATAGCCCTTAGCAAGGTAAAAACAGGGGGATCAGCACTCGTCGAAGGCACCTTAAAGCGGATGATCGCCGACCCGACAGGTATCGGCGAGGAAGCGGCGGTGCGGTCTTTGGTATCTGCCGTTGTGTGTTTCGGCAAAACACCGGAGAGGCTGTAACGGCTCCCTGTCACTAGCCACTCTCTCACCGTATGGGAGAGTGTGCTGAGGTTATTATCGAGAAGTGGTAAAAATCTTGAATGACCCGGAACCTTCCGGCGGTTGACCTTCCCATGTCCCTTCCAGGACGCTTTTAGACATCGGCTCAAGCGCAACTTCCCCGATCTCCCCAACCGGCTCCCCTTCAGCCGACAGAAACATAATTAACGCCCGCTTCTGGTCCGGTTCCGTCGTCTCGATCGAGATCATAAAGGAACCGTCCACACCAAGGCCGTGCTGGATTTTCAGGGGGCCTTGCTTAATCGTTTGCCACTTCTTGTCAAACACATGGCTTTTCTGATCTGGCTCGGAACTGGCGGCACCGCTTTTGTAGGTGCCCGTTCTGGGTTGCTGGGCATACGAAGGCTTGGCATATTGTTTAGGTAAACTTGCTGGTAATGGGATGACCACGCCATTCGCATCGAAGTGCTCCAGCCACGCCCGCCAAAACTTATTGATGATGTCCTGGTCCGTTTGTCCCGGAGCCAATGTTTTTTGATCGTCCAGGCGCAATTCCGGTATCTGGCGTAGGAAGACTCCACCGCCTTTAGCCTGGTATATTCTTGCTTTATCGTTCCAATGGAGGGTGAAATGGGCGGGTGGGAACCGGCGATGATGGAAATACCAAGTGTTATCCCTGCTCTGAATGAATTCTTTAGCGTTAAAGGAACGTGTGGGTTCGAGTCCAACCCGTTCAATCGGGGGCAACCGACGATACCAATGTTCGACTGCCTGAATATAAACACTGGTAAAAGCTTGGTGTGTTTCGGAGGAGACTCCTTTGAGAGCTGGTTTTGCTGGTGCTGTTAAACGGTCAATACATAACTTCTCCCAACATTCGACCACCTCAATATCAGGACTAGATAATAGATCAATCAAATCCGATAGATCAGCTAAATCTACGAGAAAAAGTTTATCATCATAGATGTCAATCATATTATCCGATAACAAATGGTCAGTGAGTTCATTCTTGATGGATTCACAGATCAGGTATACTGTACATCCTAACGTTTGCTGTTGTTTGATTAGATTCAACGCCGATTCCACCGAGTTCACCAATGAAATCCGCTGTATTAGTGGTGAATTAGATGACTTACTTGATGGGCAACTCCATTGGAACCAGAAGGGTTGGCTATTAAAAAGTTGAGAAGCATCCTGCCAAATCAGAAAGGTATTGGGATAAAAAATCTGTCCGCTCATTTCAATACCCCATAATCTTGGCAAATAGAGGCAATGGTATCCTAGTGTTGACCTGCTTAATGATCGGGGTTATCAATGGAGCATTGAGAGACCTCAATTCTTCTACTAATTGATGAACTTCTTCATGGCTGTGACTACTCCTTAGCCGATTATTACAGCTTCGTGGTGGCAAAGGCTGGAGCAGAAGACTGATAACTGCCTGCTGTCCTATAAGCTTATTCGGTGAGTTCATTTGATTGAAGATAGATTCGATCTGCATAGAAAAATCTCTGCCCCACATTTGGGATTTCTTGGCATCAAAGCTGGCTCTTCCTCCTTGATTATTACCACCCAGATATTGCTGTACCTGTACCTGTACTTGTACTTGAGCATAACTTTTAAAATCTTGGATACCTTGATTAATGACATCAACAAGATTTTTATCATCAAGAAAAATAAGCTTTTTTTCTAACGCTTGCAGCAAGATATTGCGAAAGGTTGCATTGCTTGTTGTTCCTCTTTCCCCACAACAATAAAGAAGATGCAAACACTTAGAAAATAATGCAGTATAGATGCGAGGATTTAAGGCAATACCAATACTCTTCAACCACCGCTGATCTTCGCATGCTATAAGCAAGGCATGTGGGATGTGGCCGTCTACCACTATAGATTTTCGGCGACTGGTTCTCAACAACGATAAAGACCTTCGTCTATTTTTCGATGTATGTCCTGCAAGTTTATTAGACAATAATTTTCGAGAACAATCCTTAGAAATCATTGTAGATAGTGCTGCATATAACTGATCAAGGTAAAATTTTGGTTTTTTATTATCATGAGGTTGGCGACTAATGTCCCATAGGAAAAAATACCAGGCTGCTAAAGAGATGTACCCCAGATACAACTGAAGTGCCTCGGTTGATATACCCAATTCTCTAGCAACCCAATCCTTTAAAGTTTTGTTTAATTGAGTAACCGCTTGCTTGGTTTCTTGATGACTCAAGTTTGGCAAGGGATTAGAACTTTCTGGGAGTCTATTACGAAGCAAGTCCCCCACATATTCCATTAATTCTGATGAATCAATTGTGTCTACTAGGCCAATATTTTTCAACACACTCCCTTTCTGTAGAACTTTTCCTAGAAGACATTTAATGTGTTCGTTGTACAATTCGATATCTGAGTCTTGAGCTGATAAACCGCTCCAATTTGCTTGACTCAATCTCAATATTGTATTGACAGAACGTTCAATATTTCGCTTGGCTAAAGGTAAAGGAGAAAAGCAATGTCTTTGACTAGGGTATTGTATATAATCCATAAATATCACCAGAATTTAGATTAGGGTTCTTCTTGTCATATACTCGGGCAAACATACAGCATTAGGAATACCGCCAACAGAACGTTATGATCATAGCAACCGTCTGTAGACACTATAAAATCTATCACAAGCCAGAACCCCGGTGGATAGAACAAGGCCCAACCCCGCCGATCATCTCTCAATCAGCGCGGTCGGGCCATCTGCTAACCGCCGAAGCAAGTACCGGGACGACGTTCCCCGGCGACCAAGATGTTACCGTACCGTCAGGGTGTACTCCCCGACATGCACCCAGGTGCTGTTGATCTTGATCTTGGCGACGATCTTGTAGGTTCCCTTCGTCTTGAAGAAAGCATATGACTTGGGAACCTGGAGATACTCATTCGGATCAAGGCCGTCAGCCGCGCCGGCAGACAACTCCGACGGCGTGAATACCGCCGGCTGGGTACTGCCCGGCGCCCGGAACATATCGAACAGGTACTGCCCGTTGGAATTGTGTACCGCCAACGCTATGTTTTGCAGGGTAAACTTCTGGTTTTTGGTGACGTTCTTCAGCTTGAACTGGGCATCGAAGTTCGGCTTGGAAACGCTCGCGTTCGGATCAGCGATTAAGCTGGTCGTCTTGACCCACCAGTCGTAGATGTATAGCCCCACGATGAAATTTTCGAATGTGGACTTCGAGTACGACTTCGACCGGGGTTGCTGAACCTTGGCTCCGCACAGCATTTCGGACAACGACAACGTGGTGCTACCGAGGCTTTCCACCCGTCCGACGTGGCCCAGCGAATGCAAAGAGTTTTCATCGACGGCAATACTGTTGACCATGGGGATGCCGGGCAAGACCACCCAGCCGGTAGTCCGATTCACAGCCTTGGCGTTGTTATCCCATGTGTTCGCATTACCCCAACTGGTGGTGGGATACGTGGTCCAGTTTTTCTTCATCTGATCCCAAGCCCACCAAGTACAGTTGCCATCGTACACGCCGGTAACGCCACCGCCGTCGTTATCGCAGCAAGGGTAGGGGTTCCCGCTGGAAGAATACTTATTGCAAGTGGCCGTCCCCGCCTTAACGGTATAAGATGCCCGCGACTGTTCAACCGGCGCGGCCACTTCTCCATCCAGAGGCGCCACATCCTGCGCCAAGGTAACCACGATCCGGGCGCCGTTCGCCAGCACCACGCCCAATTGACCGTCGTTGAACCGATCGGCTTGTTCTGGAGCGACCGTAATCAGCAGATCGCCGTATTCATCCGTAGTCACGGTTACGAGACCGTCATCGGTCAGGCTCTTGATTTCATAAGTGATCGTCGAGCCGTTCCACTCGAAATCGGCCACATCTGCGGGCCGGATGCCCGGCAAGACGATATTTAGACCGTTGGCATCCAGCCAGACGTTGGTGTTGGTATCGGCGGCTGTCGCCGACACTATCCCCTGAATCTCCGAAACCCCCGGCTGAGACAGATCGGCGGCAGCGGCAAACAAGGGGATGCTCAACATCGCGCTCACAGCGGCGGAGAGGGTGGCCTTCTTGAACGTGTTCATTCGTCATTCTCCGATAGAACAGAGCAGTGGGTTGGTGGCTGACAGACGAGAACCCCTTCGCTACACTGTGATGGCGGGCGTGTCAGCGTCCGCCGGGTTGAATTGGGTTTCGGTTCAGCCTGTTCGTCCCTATACAGCTGCCCCGGCAGGGTTCGCGCCGATGACGGGTGCGGCTGTTTTCGCTCAGCGCCGGATTCAGTTCCGACGGTTTGCGCTCCATAAACGAGAGCATACTCTTCGGCGCACGCTTAAAACTTCGCAGAGCACCTGCAAAAAAAGGTCAAACGCAAGACACCCCCGAAACCTCGCCGACATGCTCCAGCCGGAGCGGGCGATTGACTCCATCCGGTGTCCGAGAGCTCGTTCATGATCGAAACAGTCGCGAATACTGGGTTTCGTGCAGCGCCCCGGCCAGTGCCAGCCCCGGTGCGGCGCCGCCAATCTCATCATCCGCTAGACTCAGACCCTGTTCCACCGCAACGATGATGACCGGTCCGGCATCGGCCAACAGGCGTTGGCTGGCGGTTTGACCAAGCGGCAGCAGGCGCGTCGCGGCGATCACCTGATTTTCAGTCCAAGCCCAAGCGTAGCCGGTGGCGGCTTCCGGCAAGGGGATCTCCCACCGAACCGCCGCCAAGCCGAACAGAGTCGCGAAACACACCCGGGGCGCGTTGCGCCACGGCTCTGCTTCCGCGATACCCAAGTCGGTCAGCAAGCGGGCCAGCGCCGTGCCGAGATGGCGATCTTCCCGCTGCAACTCCGCCGCCTCGCGCGAGGCGTACAGCCGGGCGTTCCAGCGCTGCACCGCGTCCAGGTCGGCGGTGTGCCAGCCTTGGTATAGCCGGGCGAACACCGGTAAGTCCAGACGCCGCAGGCCGTGGCCGAGCAGGCCGAGAATCCAGTCGCTGGCACTGGTTTCGTCCCGCACCCAGCCGCGCTCGACCGCGTATTCCAATCCCTGCGAATAGGCGTAAGCTCCGACCGGCAGCGAAGGGCTGCACAGTTGCAGTAGGCGTGGCAGGCTGGAGAGCGTCAGCGACATGCGAGGATGAACGGGGGAATCGGGGGTGCGGACGACGGCGACTGGTTAACGGGGTTGGCCGAGGCCAGTGGGTTCATTGCGTGCGTATCCCTTGCGCTGGAGCTTGTCCCGATACATCGTCTCGTCCGCTTGGCGCAGCGCCTCTTCCAGCGCATAGGGACTGGTGGCGGTACCGGTGCCCAGGGAGATGGAAATGGGGAAAATCATGTCCCGCTGGTTGAAGGTGTTCATCGTGGCGCGGATTTGAGCGAGGGTGGCGCCGGCCCATTTTTCATCGGCCCCGTGCAGGACGATGGCGAATTCATCACCGCCGATGCGCGCCACCACATCCTCGGGTCGCATGCCGTGCTGGAGTATCTGCGCGGCCTTCTTGATCAGTAGATCGCCGACTTGATGGCCACGAGTGTCGTTGGCGGTCTTGAGGCCGTCCAGATCGGCGATTAAAAAACTGACCGGATAGTCGCCCGCCGCGCGTAGTCGGTCGAGTTCCTCGTTGAAGTAGGCACGGTTGTACAGGCCGGTCAGGGAATCGTGCACGCTCAGATAGCGAACCTTTTCCTCGGCGCCGCGCTTTTCCCGGAGTGCCTCGATCATCTGGTTGAAGGAGTTGGAAAATTCCCCGAGAAAATCGACATGCTGATCGAGATTGCCCGCCGCCACCTGCTGGGTTTGCCAGGTCAGATGGCGCAAGTTGGATTGCAGGTGCTTGAGCGGATCAAGCAGGTGGGTGCCCGGTGGCGCGTTTTGGGCCAGATCGCCGTTGGCCAGCGCGATGGCAAAGTGGCGTAACGCCTCCAGCGCGTCCAGGAGGTGGTCGAAATTCTCGCCGAAGGCTTGCAGTTCCGGTGTCAACCCGGCCGGTCGCAGCGGGCTCGCGCCTCGCGCGGCCAGCAGTTTTTCGATTCTGCCGGTCGCCGCCGCCAGATAACGGCGCTCGTCCTCGTTCATGCGGCGAGGGTGTCGGGTTTGACGTCGAAGCGACAGGTGCGGTCGCCGGTGGCCCAGCAGTCGATTTCCTTGGCGGAAAAGGACTGGCCGGTGTAGGCATATAGCAGGCCGGCGATAAAACCTTCGTCGTAATCGCAAACCGTGGTGCCCATGACCGGCAGGCCGGAGCAGTCCAGATCTTCCGAGACGGTGAGTGTGAACGCCAGTTTTTCTGGATCGGCCCATTCCACGCGCAGCACGCCGATACTCATGGCCTTGAGCTGGTTCTGCAATTCGGCGATGAAGGCGTTGAGCGGCTGTTTACGGTTGAGGACGTTCAAGCAGAACTCGCGACCGGCGATCCAGCCGGCGTCCCGCAGAATATCGCCCGCCGTGTCGTCGCTGTAGCGCTGGGCCAATGTTTCCCGCAGGGTGTATTGAGCCAGCCGGTAGACCGCCACCGGGAGCTGCGGGCCGAGATTGGGGCGCCCCAGATCGATATCGCCGAGGTCGTCCCATTGAAAACGATAATGTTCGCCGAAGGCCGGGATCATGGCTTGCCTCGCTTGTAGATAGGTTACGGGGGATGCCCGCTGCGGTAAAATAGCTCGCTGGCAGGCATGGAATCTCGCAACGCGCACGCCTTAATATCGGGTGGAATTATATCCCTTTGGAGCAAGGCGTGTCCGGGGTTCAAGAAAGTCCCGTAAGCTAGGCAGCGGTCGATGAACGCTAGCGATGCCCGCCTTTAGAAGCTATTTGGAAATTCTCACGGAAAAATTTAATAAATTGATTTTCATATAGAGATTATCGGAACGTGTAAAAAACCGCCGGAAACGCTATCCGAGCAATCTGAGCGATGGCGCCTGGAGCGCCATCAAATCCCTGTTACCCGAATCGTCGGTGGGGCGACCGCGAATCCTGAGCCTGCGCTAGACCTGAACGCCATCGCCCATGTGCTCAAGACGGGCTGTCAGTGGCACCAGTTGCCGCGGGACGACTTGCCTTGGAGCGCCGTGTACTCTGACTTTCGCCGTTGGCGCCGCGATGGCAGGTGGATGCGCATCCATGCCCCCCCGCGGGCACGTCCGCGCCAGCGGCTCGGGCGTCACAAGCGCCTAACCGCCGGTTGCCTGGATAACCAACGCGTCAAAGGGATCACCACGCCAGGAGAACGTGGCTTTGATGCGGGCCAAAAGATCAACGAGCGCAAACGCCACGTCCTGGTCGAGACCCTGGGTCCGCGGTTGGTCGTGCTCGTCACTGTCGCTGAGCGCCTGATGCCGACCAGCGAAACCTGGATTTATCTGGCGATGATCAAATTGATGGCTAACCGACTGGCGTGAGCCGAGGGTTTCCAAACAGCTTCTTAGGCATGGTGATGCTCACCACCGTAGGCACCCGCTTCCGGCTCGAACGGCACCTGCTCGCGGTTCACCGCCAACCCCAGCTCCCGCACCATTCCATCCAATACATGGTCGTGTAGATAGCGCAGCCAGCCGGGACCGAGTTGCAGGGCGACATGGCGGTTGCCGAGGTGATAGGCGGCGCGCGTCAGCAGCAAGGCATCGTCGGCGCGGGCGGTGGAGACGGCTTCCGGGGCGGCGCGTACTTCCACGACGAGGCCGCTGGTGGCACGCAGGCGGTCGCCGTGGCGCAGCACCGTGCCGCGCGGCAGGAACAACCCAGCATCCTGGCCGTTATCGAGCCGCGTTCGCAGCCGGCTCTTCTGTCGTTGCTGGAACGGCAGGGTTAGCGTGGTTTGGACATCGACCGGCTCGCGCAGGCGTTCGGTAATCTGTAGTTCTGGATTTTCGTCGGCGTTCATTTCTCGGGTCATCGTGGTCAAGGCGAACTTGATCCATCATAATCACACGGTTTGCGAATTGCTCGCGTCTGACGCGCCTGATCAAAAGGATTCTCATCGATGGCTTTGTCCAGCCCCACACTGACCCTTGAGCGACCCATTGGATTGAACATGATTCCAACACTGAAGTTTCCGATTCGGTCGCGTGGTCGCGTGGTCGCGTGGGCGATGCTCGGGTTCGTGACACTGACGCTGCTGGCGGCGAGCACCGTCCGGGCCGGCATTTTCGAGGAGGGCGACGTGCTGATGGTGCAAGGGGCGCCGGGTGTTATTCATTATCATCATGACCCCGAACACGCCGATTACTCCTGGCTGATCGGCGCGGAGTGGCAATCCCCTTCGCGCTGGTTGGCCGGCGCATCCTACTTTAACAACAGCTTCGACCAGAAGTGCCAGTACTTGTACTTTGGGAAATACTGGCCACTGGAATCCATCGATAGCAATCTGTATTTCAAGCTGTCCGGCGGCGTGCTGCTCGGTTACAAGGAACCTTACGAGAACAAGATCCCATACAATCACAATGGTGTAGCACCGGGCGTGGTACCGGCGCTCGGCTACCGGTTCGGCGATTTCAATGTGCAGGTCAATCTGCTGGGCACGGCGGCGGTGATGTTCACCGCCGGTTACGATCTGTTTAAATAATTAAATAACGCGGGGTGGAGTTTCGACTGGGGTCGGCCTGCGGCACACTGAGACTGGCCTGACGAAATTTCAATCTGGTAGCATGGAGTCATCGCCTTTACAACTTTCTGGAGTCAAGCCGTGCCGAAGCTGAAAAGACCCCCCCGGAAGAAAATTTCCGTCGACCAGTGGCATCACATGATTGCGGAAGCTGCCTATTTCCGTGCCGAACGCCGGGGTTTCCAGGGCGGCTGTCCCATGAAAGACTGGCTGGAAGCGGAACACGAAATCAATCAGTTGTATTTCCAGCCGGAGCCAGTGCCCCGCGGAGCACTGGTGTTTCTGGATGCCGTGCCAAGCAGCCCGCCGAAGGGTCGAACAGCTTATCGGTGAGGCTGCCGACGACTTCCCATGAGGTTGGAAATCCTCCCGCCGGGACCTGACCGTCTTCCCACGGTCGTGCCGATCTAACCACGGTGGCAACTTCCAAAGCTCCAGCACGACCAATGTGGTATTCCGACAAACGGAGTCAGCACTCATGGAGCCAAATGGGCTGGCGTGTGTCAGGATATCGACGCACAGAGCTCAAGCTGGATGGGCTGGACCCGGTTGCGTGTTTTGCGCGGGTGGCGTCGCTGGTGCCGCGTACCACTGATCCTTAGGCACGATTTTCGGTTCCGACGGGTCACTGATGTAAGCGGGGGTCATGATCGCCACCCTATATTCGTTGAACACATCCAGAATGTTCTGGTGCAGCGTTGAATAGAGCTGAACCATGGCTTGGGGGTCCTTGGAGTAGGCATTCAACTCATAGCTGATGGCGAAATCTCCGAGGGCTGTCAGTAACACGAACGGTTTTGGTTGTTTGAGCAAGCCCACCGTACGGTCGGCGGCCAGCCGCAGCATGGCTTCCACCTGTCGCCAGGGAGTTTCGTAACCGATGCCGATGGTGGTGTGCAGGATCAATCCCTGTTCTCTGGCGAGGGTGCTGTAATTGACGACCTCACCGTTCAGGATCGTGGTACTGGGAATGACGATCTCCTCGTTTTTCAGTGAGTGCAACCGAGCCACCAGCACCCGCATCTCCATCACGTCGCCGAGGATGCCGTTGATCTTGACCCGGTCGCCAATCTTGAAGGGGCGTCGATAGGCCAGGCTGTAGCCGGCGATGAAATTGGCGATCATCGACGGCGAGCCAAGAGAAATGATCAGACCGAGAAAGATCGAGATGCCTTTGAACGCGTCGGATCGCGAACCTGGTACATAAGGGTAGGCCACCACCACCGCAAAGATGATGACCAACAGGCGGGAGATCCGATAAGTGGGCCAGGCCCACTCCCGTTCAAAAGATGCCAATCGGATCGCCCCTTGATCGATGCTACTGAAGAAAGTTTCGATCATCTTCAGGATGTAGCGAATGACGAGGATCAGCATCGCGATGAAGACCAGATCCGGCACTGCGTCGAGGATGGCCAAGACCATCGTCCGCATCGGTCCCAGGATCAAATCGAACAGCCGTGCCGCAAACAGCCGCGTCCAAGGATACAGGCCGAGGACGAAGTTGAGATAGAAGAAAACCAGCGCCACCTTCAGCAACATATAAACGATTTTGATGGCACCACGCAGGGCATTCGCCAGTTGCTGTGCCTTCAGGAACCGGGCCGACTGCGCTTCCAGCGCCTTAAGATGGGTCTTCAGTCGTTGCTCGACGATGTCGTCCAGGCGGTGAAAGCCACGGCGGAAACTGAATAATAGCCCGACGGCAATCAGCGTGGTTGCGATGGCATACAGCGAATGAATCAGTAGTACCCGTGGGCTGCGATCGTGGCGGTAGGAGGCGATCGCTTCGGCGACTCGTGTTTGAGCCACTTCGGCCAGCACATTCCGACTGATTCCCACCAGGGCGGCGTCGGCGTCGATTAGGGTGAGCAGGAAGTGGTCTCCAGCACGGAGAGTGGTGCGGTCGCCCTTATTTTCCGTTCGTACCGCGTCGGCGGGAATGGTCGAGTCCTGGGCGGCAGCCACGATTCTGCGGGCGATTTCCTTGGCGCGTTGTTGCGCTGGAAAGGCTTCGACGCCCCGAACGTTGAGAATAACCCGCCCGTCCACCAATACATCCGCGTGGTCGTATTCTTCCATGAGTGAGCGGGAGAGGAGGGTGCTGGTTTCGTCTTGAGGTTCTGCGGTGGCGGCGGCGATCCAGAACCAGAATGCGAGACCAGTAACTAGCAGCCAGCCCAAGGTAAGTCGGGCTTTGACTAGCTTTGCCAAAAATCCTACCCAGGGAACACTATTCTGAGGTGAAACAAAGGCATGTGAATCACCCATATTGTTGGCCCTCATTGTGCGGCGTAGGCTGCGTGGTTCATGTAATATACTAGAAATCTAAGCGTTGTATTGGGTTCGGTGATCTGGATGAAAGCTTTTATTTGGATTGTCATGAAGTGCTGGTTTCGGCAGGGTCTTTAATTGAAAAAACAAGATATTGTCAAGCCTGTTGTGGAGAGAATCGAATTATGAAAATAGGTTGTGGCTTGATATTGTTGAAGAATAAATAATAAAAAAATTAATGGGCTGATTGAAATGATATCAAAGATGATAATGAAAATCGATAAGTTATCGGCGAATAAATTTCAATTGTTGTTAATAGGTTTTTCGGTAATAGTTGTTGATTTAGTGGGTTTTTATATTTTATTAGATCAAGGCAACGCAATAAATTTTGTTTATATCGCAAGCTTCCTGTT
>DAOTGT010000006.1:7068-41456 GCA_035447285.1 Candidatus Competibacter sp. | reverse complement strand
ATGAAAAATTACATCTTAACAATAAGTTGGGATTTGTGGGTAATCAGATGCCCTTTAGCGCCCACGTCAAAATGGTGCTGCAGCTTGGAGGCACCCGTGAGGAAATCGAGGAGCTCTTTTTATTTATGTGCGTTTACGCGGGCTTCAATAAGGCTGTCGCGTGCTTCGGAAGGTTGAACGACATTCTCGGGCCACCGTCGTAATCCAGAAGACCAAGCGAGGCAGCGGCATCGTCGCTCTCTGGCCGAATAGGGCGCCACCAGTCATTGCTATTCACTCGCTCGACTGGTTGCGCTCGTCTGACGCTTCCGAACCAGCAGAAGGCGATCAGCAACTTGTTCGAAATGCGTCAGCGGCGGGATAAAAGTTTTCGCCAAGACAGGCTTGTCGAGTTCCACGCATTTGTGAGGGTTTTGCCGGAACCTTCGGATTGCCTGCGGTGATCATTCGTCGCATCGATCACACCATGTTCAGTTCCAGCTTGGCGCGCATGGACATCCGCTCCGGCGTCCACGGCGGCTCCCAGACCAGTTCGACCTTGACCGACTCCAGCCCGGAGGCGTGGCGAGCGGCGTTTTCCACCCATTCCGGCATCGAGCCGGCGACCGGACACCCCGGAGCGGTCAGCGTCATTTGAATGTCGGCGTGATTGCCCAGCGGATCGACGTTCAGATCGTAGATCAAACCCAGGTCGTAGACGTTGACCGGAATCTCGGGGTCGTAAACGGTCTTCAGTGCCTCGATGATCCGGGCTTCCAGTTCGCCGGCATCCGGCAGGCCTGGGGATGTGGGAATTGCGCTCATGTTCACGCCTCTTGAAAGGGGAAAGGATTACTCGGTTGCCACCGCTTCCTTGTGCTGCTCCAGCGCGGCGCGCACGGCATGCCAGGCGAGCGTGGCGCATTTGACCCGGCTCGGATAGTCGCGCACCCCGGCCAGCACGCCGAGCTTGCCGAGTCCGCGCGGGCATTCGCAGTCGGTGGTCACCACATTGTGAAAAGCTTCGAACAGATGTTCGATGTCCTTGACCGGCTTGCCCTTGAGCGCTTCGGTCATCAACGAGGCCGAGGCGCTGGAAATGGCGCAGCCGGCACCCTGAAAGGAGATGTCCTTGATCACCCCATCATCGATATCCAGAAAGACGCTGATCCGGTCGCCACACAGGGGGTTGACGCCGTCAGCCTTATGGGTCGGTTGTGGCAGAACCCGGAAATTGCGGGGCCGCTTGTTGTGATCCAGGATCACTTCCTGGTAGAGATCGCGTAAGTCGCTCATTACTCGAACAACTCCTTGACTTTCCAAAGGGCCGCGACTAGGGCATCCACCTCGTCGCGGGTGTTGTAGACGGCGAACGACGCCCGCGCGGTGGCGGGCACGCCGTAGCGCTGCATGACCGGCTGGGCGCAGTGGTGGCCGGCGCGGATGGCGACCCCCTCGCGGTCGAGGATGGTGCCGATATCGTGGGGATGAATCCCCTGCATGGTGAACGCCGCCAACGCCGCCTTGTCGCGGGCCGTGCCCATGATCTTCAGGCCGGGAATCTCGTTCAAACGAGGCGTGGCGTATTCCAGCAGGTCGTGCTCGTGCGCGGCGACCGCGTCCAGGCCAATGGCGTTCAGCCAATCCAGCGCCGCGCCCAGCCCGATCACCCCGGCGATGTTGGGAGTGCCGGCCTCGAACTTGTTGGGCAGATCGGCGTATTCGGTTTTTTCGAAAGTCACCATCTGGATCATGTCGCCGCCACCCTGATACGGCGGCATCGCCTCCAGCAGTGCCTTCTTGCCGTAAAGCACCCCGACCCCGCTCGGCCCGTAGATCTTATGGCTGGAAAAGGCATAGAACTCGCAATCCAGTTCCCGCACGTCCACCGCCAGATGCGGAACCGATTGCGCGCCGTCCACCAGCACCGGGATGCCGCGGGCGTGCGCCAATTCGATCAGGGTCTTGACCGGATTGATGGTGCCGAGGGCATTGGACAGGTGCACGAATGCCACCAGCTTGACCCGCCCACTGTCCAGCAACCGTTCATACTCTTCCAGAATCAACTCGCCGGCATCGGTGAACGGCACGACTTTCAAGGTCGCGCCGCTGCGCTCGCACAGCAGTTGCCAGGGCACGATATTGGAGTGGTGCTCCATGCCGGTGATGACGATTTCGTCGCCAGCCCCGATCCGCTGGCCGCCGAAGCTGCTGGCCACCAGGTTGATGCTTTCGGTGGTGTTGCGGGTGAAGATGATCTCCTGGACGCTGGCGGCGTTCAGAAAAGCCCGTACTTTCTCCCGCGCGCCTTCGTAGGCGCTGGTGGAGCGTTCCGATAGCAGATGGACGCCGCGATGGATGTTGGCGTAATAGCCGCCGTAACACTCGCCGATGGCGTCGATCACCACCTTGGGTTTCTGCACCGAAGCGGCGTTGTCCAAATAGACCAGCGGCTTGCCGTGGACCCGTTGGCGCAAAATGGGAAAATCGGCGCGGATGCGGGCAAGATCCAGCTCCGACGCGGCAACCGGGGCGGCGGAAAGCGCGAGCGGGGCATTCATGTCACTGTTCCTCGATGTTGCCCAACGCCAGACGGTCGGCCAGGGAACTGGCCAATCGTTCGCGCAGGGGCGTTAGCTGAATCCGGTTGAGGCTGTCGTTGGCGAAAGCATGCACCAGCAGGGTCCGTGCCTGCTCGGCGGGAATGCCGCGAGCGCGCAGGTAGAACAAGGCATCGGGATTCAGAAAGCCGGTGGTGGAACCATGGCCGCATTTGACATCGTCAGCCAGAATTTCCAAGCGCGGGTTGGCATTGGCCCGAGCCTGCTTGGACAGCAACAGGTTGCGGTTGCTCTGGCGGGCATCGGTCTTCTGGGCGTGCGGGCGGACGTGGATCATGCCGTCGAATACCGAACGCGCCTGACCGTCCAGCACGCTCTTGAACAGTTGTTCGCTGCTGCCATGCGGCTGAGCGTGCTCGACCCGGACATGGTAATCGCCCATTTGCCGGTCGTGCGCCAGAATCAGCCCGTTGAGCACGCAACTGGCGCCCTCGCCGTCCAACAACGCGTCCAGATCGGTGCGCGCCAGTTGGCCGCCGAACGACACCAGATGCAGATTTGCCTGACTGTCGCGACCCTGGCGGACCCGGACACCGCCGAGATGAAAGGCTTGCGACGCTTCTTCCTGGACCTGGTGGTAGTGCAGCACCGCACCCGCGCCCAGTTGCAATTCGGCGACCGGCGCATTCAGATAGCGGCCCTTGCCGCGATACTCGACCACCACCGTCGCCTGGGCACCGTCTTCCAGCACCAGCAGCAGGCGCGGATAAACGGCGATGTCGTCGCCGGTGGCATGGAAGATCAAATGCAGCGGCGTTTCCGCCACGGTTGTCCGTGGCAGATACACGAACGCGCCATCTTCCCAGAACGCGGTGTTGAGCGCGGCAAACGGGTGTTGGCTCAGGCCCGGCAGCCGTTCCAAATGCGGCTCGATCCGTTCGGGATGAGTCAGCAGGGCCTGGCCGAGGCTGGCGATCAGGGCTTGGCCGGGCAATTCCCGCAAGCGTGACAAACCCGGCGCGAAACGACCGTTGACGAAGGTCAGTCGGTGCGCCGGCAGGTCGAGCGTCGGCAAGATTCCGGCATCGACCAGCGCGTCGGCGGGCCGCTGCAAGTCGATCTGGGCGAGCGCGCCCAGATCGGCGAGGCGCCACGCTTCCTGCTGGCGGGTCGGCCAGCCCAAACTGGCGAACCGGTCGAGCCCCTCGCGGCGCAAACGGGCAATGGCGTCCGGCTCGCGGCGGTCCGCCGTAAACGCGGCGAACTGCTGGCGGAACGGGTTCTGAACGACAGGGGCGACGCTGCTCATGGCCGACCTCACGCCGCGGCCCGGCGCGCACGGCCGGGTTCTTCGTTGTACAGCGCGTAACCCTGTTCCTCCAATTCCAGCGCCAATTCCTTGCCGCCGGAACGCACGATGCGGCCATTGAACAGCACATGCACATGATCCGGCACGATGTAGTCCAACAGGCGCTGATAGTGGGTGATGACCAGGAAGCCGCGCTCCGGGCCGCGCAGGGCGTTGACGCCGTCGGCAACGACTCTCAGGGCGTCGATGTCCAGGCCGGAATCGGTTTCGTCCATCACCGCGAAACGGGGTTGCAGAACGGCCATCTGGAATACTTCGTTGCGCTTCTTTTCGCCGCCGGAGAAACCTTCGTTGACCGAGCGCTTGAGCATGGATTCATCCATCTTCACCAGCTCCATGCGCTCCTGCACCAGATCCCAGAAATCCATCGCGTCCACCGACGGTTCGCCGCGATACTTGCGCACTGCGTTGACGGCAGCTTTCAGAAAGTACAGGTTGGCGACGCCGGGGATTTCCACCGGGTATTGGAAGGCCAGGAACAGGCCCTCGCAGGCGCGGACCTCCGGAGCCATTTCCAGCAAATTTTTGCCATCGAACAGGACCTCGCCCTCGGTGACCTCATAGCCTTCGCGGCCGGCGATCACGTTGGCCAAGGTGCTCTTACCGGAGCCGTTCGGCCCCATGATGGCATGGGTCTCACCGGGGTGAATGACAAGGTCGATGCCTTTGAGAATCTCCCGGCCGTCGACGGTGGCGTGCAGGTTGCGAATTTCCAGCATGGTGCGTGTTCTCCTGTAGCCAATAGCCTGTGATGTTTACGTCAGGTAATGATTTTTACCTTGTGAGGAAACTCAGGGATCAAAACTGATGCTTTTAACTGCCCATTTTCATCAAAAAAAGCCATGTTTCCGTTTTCATTGCAAACCCAGAATTCGATGGCACCCGCCGAAATATACAGTGCTCTCTTTTCTTCCATTTCACTACTCGTGTTACTGGAGGAAACCACTTCTATACAAACTTCCGGGGCAATGGAGCACTCTGCTTCTCGTTCGATCCTTGCGAATCTCTCCTCTGAGCACCAGGCAATATCGGCAACCTTGGTTCCTCTTGAAGTCTTGATGGCGCACTCGGCTAGAACGACCCCATACTTCGGTAATAACCGAGAGATTTTCCCCTGAAAAGCGGAGTGATAAACTTTTACAGGAGACATTAAAATCTGCCCCTTTTCGTTTAGCTCAATCTTAAAGGGCAAATTCCGCAAGCTGGGATGTTCGCAGACCTCTTGCCATTGCATAAGATCATCATTCCTTTCAGATTAAATAGTTAAACTGAAAAGTCGCGGTTGTAGGGTACGCCTTATGCATTTTGCGTCCACCGCACTCAGACGGATATCCCGCTTTTTCATTAACCCACGCTGCCTTCCAGCTTCAGCTCGATCAGTTTCTGCGCCTCGACGGCGAATTCCATCGGCAGTTCCTTGAACACTTCCTTGCAGAAACCGTTGACGATCAGACTAACCGCATCTTCGGCGCTGATCCCGCGCTGTTTGCAGTAAAAAATCTGATCCTCGCTGATCTTCGAGGTGCTGGCCTCATGTTCCACCTGGGCACTCGGGTTCTGTACTTCGATGTAGGGGAAGGTGTGCGCGCCACATTGATCACCCATCAGCAAGGAATCGCACTGCGAGTAATTGCGGGCGTTCTCGGCGGTCGGCAGCACTTTCACCAATCCTCGGTAGGCGTTCTGGCCGTGGCCGGCGGAAATGCCCTTGGAGACGATGGTGCTGCGGGTGTTCTTGCCGATGTGGATCATCTTGGTGCCGGTGTCGGCCTGCTGCCAGTCGCGGGTCAGGGCCACCGAGTAGAACTCGCCCACCGAATTTTCGCCGCGCAGCACGCAGCTTGGATACTTCCAAGTGATGGCCGAACCGGTCTCGACCTGGGTCCAGGAAATCTTGGAATCACGGCCCTTGCACAAGCCGCGCTTGGTCACGAAGTTGTAGATACCGCCCTTGCCCTCGGCATCGCCCGGATACCAGTTCTGCACCGTGGAGTATTTGATGGTGGCGTTGTCCAGCGTCACCAGTTCCACCACCGCCGCGTGCAACTGGTTTTCGTCGCGTTGCGGCGCGGTACAGCCTTCCAGGTAGGAGACGTAAGCCCCCTCGTCGGCAATGATCAGCGTCCGTTCGAACTGGCCGGTGTTGCTGGCGTTGATGCGGAAGTAGGTGGACAGTTCCATTGGGCAGCGCACGCCCGGCGGGATGTAGACGAAGGAACCGTCGGAAAACACCGCCGAATTCAGCGTCGCGTAGTAGTTGTCCCGATACGGCACCACCGTGCCCAGATACTTGCGCACCAGCTCGGGATGCTCGCGCACCGCCTCGGAAAACGAGCAGAACACGATGCCCAGTTCGGCCAGCTTGCCCTTGTAGCTGGTCGCCACCGACACCGAATCGAACACCGCGTCCACCGCCACGCCGGCCAGGACGGCTTGTTCCGCCAGCGGAATACCAAGCTTTTCGTAGGTACGAAGCAACTCAGGATCGACCTCGTCCAGACTTTTAGGGCCGTCGCCTTTCTGCTTGGGCGCGGCATAGTAGGAAAGCGCCTGATAGTCGATGGGCGGATAATCAACCCGCGCCCATTCGGGCTGTTTCTGGGTCAGCCAATGACGATAAGCCTGTAGCCGCCACTCCAGCAGCCAATCCGGTTCCTGCTTTTTAGCCGAAATCAGCCGGATGACATCCTCGTTCAAGCCCGGCGGCACGGTGTCCTGTTCGATGTCGGTGACGAAACCGTACTTGTAATCGCTGGTGGCGAGTCGTTCGAGGGTTTGGGTGCTATCGGTCATGATGGGGATTCCTCTTCCAGAAATGCGGGCAACTCAAACGGGTCGGCCGGCGATACCGGCGATCGCGGTCCGCTGCGACGAATGGAAGTGCAGCGGTCGCGGCGAATCGGGATGACTCATTTCCTCCAGGCTGATGCTCTGCAACGCGGCATAAATGGCTTGATTGATGCGTGGCCAGTGGCTGCTGACCTCGCAATGATCCTGACGCGAACAACCGTCGTGCATATCGGTGCTGCATTCGGTGATGGCGAGGGGACCCTCCAGCGCACCGATGATGTCAGCCGCGGAAATGTGCACCGCGGGCCGCGCCAGGTGATAACCACCCTGCGCGCCGCGCTGCGAGTTCAGCAAACCGGCCCGTGCCAAGGCCTTGAGAATCTTACTGACCATGGGCAATGGCAACCGGCGTTGCCGCGCCAGGGCGGCGGCGCTGCACGGCTGGCCATCGGCGCGGGCCAGACAGGTCATGAGCACGATGCCGTAATCGGCTTCCCGGGTAATACGAATCATGAACGCTCCGCAAGACTCGTCTAATCAGTACTGTATTGGTTCTATTTGTGGGTAGCATAATTCCAAACGCGGCGCTTGCCAAGAGGAAAGCGCCGCGAGCCGGACAGAGGCTGGGAATTTGAGGTTGGGGGGTGAAAACCGGATGACGAGGGCGCGGTCGCGCCCTCGCCGGAGATCTCAGGTCGCGAGTCGGGCCGGCAGTACGCCCTTCAGCTTGGCATGGGCCTCGCGCAGCATGGTTTCCGTGGTTGCCCAATCCACGCAGGCATCGGTGACCGACACGCCATATTTGAGCTGGCTCCGATCGGCGGGGATGGACTGGTTGCCCGCGCCCAGATTGCTTTCGATCATCACCCCGACGATGGAACGATTGCCTTCCATGATCTGATGCACGCAATCCCGCATCACCAGCGGTTGCATGGCCGGATCCTTGAAGGAGTTGGCATGACTGCAATCGACCACGATGTTGACCGGCAATTTCTTGTCGCGCAGCGCTTTCTCGCACAGGGCGATGGACACCGAATCATAATTCGGCCGGTCGCCGCCGCGCAGCACCATGTGGCCGTAGCGGTTGCCCAAGGTGCGGATCACCGCCGATTGGCCGAATTGATTGATACCGAGAAAACTGTGAGGACTGGCCACCGACTGCAGGGCGTTGATCGCCACTTCCAGGCTGCCGTTGGTGCCGTTCTTGAAACCGACCGGGGTGGACAAGCCACTGGCGATTTCGCGGTGGGTTTGCGATTCGGTGGTACGGGCGCCGATCGCGGTCCAAGCGATCAGGTCGTGGATGTACTGCGGAATGATCGGGTCCAATGCCTCGGTACCGGCCGGCAGGCCCAGTTCGGCCAGTTCCAGCAGCAAATCGCGAGCGACCTGCAAGCCTTCGTCGATGCGGAAGGTGTCGTCCATGCGTGGATCGTTGATCAGTCCCTTCCAACCGACGGTGGTGCGCGGTTTCTCGAAGTACACCCGCATGACCAGGAACAAAGTGTCCTGAACCTCATCGGCCAAGGCTTTCAAGCGCCGAGCGTAATCGCGGGCCGCCACGACATCGTGGATGGAGCAGGGGCCGACCACCGCGAACAACCGATGGTCCTGGCGGTCGAGGATACGCTTGATCGTTTCCCGCGCCTGGAATACGGCATTCGCCGCCGTTTCGCTCAGCGGCAAACGCTGCTTGATCTCCTCCGGCGTGGGCAGAACTTCCAGGGCGGCGACATTGATATTGTATAAGTTGGGCATGGGCATGGCACCGACGGTGATAAATGGAATGGATTGAGTTCAGTCCCGTAGACTGATGATCGGCCAGCCGCGCTCGCGCGCGCGTTGGGCCAGGGTGACGTCCGGGTCCACCGCCACCGGATGGGCGACCCGGCCAAGCAACGGCAGATCGTTGTGCGAGTCGCTGTAAAACCAACTATCGGCGCCATCGTAACCGGTTTCCGCCAGCCAAGCCTCCAGCCGTTCGACCTTGCCGTGCTGGAAACAGGGAATCCCGCTCGGCCGGCCGGTGTGGCGCCCGTCGGCGAACTCGACTTCGGTGGCCAGCAGATGCGGCACGCCCAGCCGTTCGGCGATGGGTTCGGTGACGAAGCGATTGGTGGCGGTGATGATCAGCAGGGTATCGCCGGTCCCACGGTGCCGCTCCAGCAGATCCGCCGCCTTCGGCAACAAGATCGGTTCGATCTTTTCCACCAGGAACCGTTCCCGCCACGCCAGCAGCTCGGCTAGCGGCTTTTCCGCCAGCGGCCGCAAGCCGAAGGCCAGAAACTCCTGGATGTCCAGCGTACCGGCTCGATACTCGTCGTAGAAACGCTGGTTCTCGCGTTCGAAGGTTTGGTCGTCGACCAGTCCCCGTTCGACCAGGAACCGGCCCCATAGGTAATCGCTGTCGCCGGCCAGCAGGGTGTTGTCGAGATCGAAGATCGCTAGGCTCATGTCGTCGTCCTCCGTCCGCACAGTCAATCCAGACCGTACCGCCGGAGCTTCTTGCGCAGAGTGCCGCGGTTGATGCCGAGCAGATCGGCCGCCTTGGTTTGATTGCCGCGAGTACGCTGCATCACGATCTCCAACAGCGGTGGCTCCACTTCCCGCAGCACCAGATCGTACAGATTGCTGGGTTGCTGGTCGCCGAGATTGTGAAAATAAATGCGCAAGGCCTCGTAGACCTGATCGCGCAGCGGGGTGGCGGGTAACAGTTCGACGGGGGGTTCAATGTCAGTGATCATGCGGCCAGAGGCTCCTTATTGGCCAGGCGCTCGAAAAAATCGCGGACCAGCAGCAGTTGCGCGTGGCCGCTTTCAGCCGCGTTCGCCCTGGTTCGGAACCTCGCGCTCTCGGGCCAATGCTGGCTGTACCAGATCAAATGTTTGCGGGCGATGCGAACACCGGCGGTTTCGCCATAAAACTCGTACAGTTGGGTCAGATGCGCCGTAACCCAGCGGCCGATTCGCAGCGGGGACGGCGGCGCCAGCCGCTCGCCGCTCGCCAGAAAGTGAGCGATTTCACGGAAGATCCACGGCCGGCCCTGGGCACTGCGGCCGATCATCACCGCGTCCGCGCCGGTGTAATCCAGCACGCGACGGGCTTGTTCCGGGCTATCGATGTCGCCGTTGGCGATCACCGGAATGGTCACCGCTTGCTTGATGGCGCGGATGGTGGCGTAGTCCACCGGCCCGCTGTAGCCGCAGGCGCGGGTGCGCCCATGCACGGCCAGTGCCTGGATGCCAGCCTGTTCGGCGATGCGGGCGACGGCGATTCCGTTGCGGTGAGTCAAGTCCCAGCCAGTACGGATTTTCAGGGTGACCGGAACGGCAACCGCTCCGACCACCGCTTCCAGGATGCGCCCGACCAGCGTCTCGTCGCGCAGCAGCGCCGCGCCGGCTTGCGCGCCGCAGACCTTTTTGGCTGGACAACCCATGTTGATGTCGATGATCCGGGCACCCTGTCCGACGTTGAAGCGTGCCGCCTCGGCCATGGCACGCGGGTCGGCGCCGAGAATCTGCACGCTGCGCGGATCGGGTTCGCCGACGTGATCCAGCCGCAGCTGGGTCTTGCGGCTGTTCCACAGTCGCCGGTCGGCGCTGACCATCTCCGAAACCGTCAGCCCCGCGCCCAGCCGTCGGCACAACCGCCGGAACGGCCGGTCGCTAACGCCGGCCATCGGCGCCAGCACGATGGGCGGAGAAACCAGGTAAGGACCGATATGCATGGATGGGAACTGTATGGGCAAAAAGGGCGGTTATGGTACCGGAATGTGGCAGTTGGATGAAGTGCCATGATGATTTGCACGGATTTTATGGCCAGCGTCTTTGTTCATTCCGGCCACGGCGCCGTGGATTCGAGCTGGCCCGCACCGCTCTTTCGATGCTGACGCAAAGACGAAAAACCGTTCAATCCGATCGGCGCACGCCTTCGAGCAATACCCAGTCTTCCCGCCGTTTGGAAGGCTCGAAGCTGAAATCGGCACTGAAGGCGGCTTGTACCGCCTCGGCGTGCGGTTCGAGAATGCCGGACAGCACCAGCCGACCGCCGGGCCGGACCCGCCGGCCGAATTCCGGCGCCAACCGCACCAGCACGCCGGCCAGAATGTTGGCCAACACGATATCCACGTTCAGCTCGGCCGGCAGTTCGGCGGGTATGGCCAGTTCGATGCGATCCTCGACGCCGTTCCGATCGGCGTTGTCGTCGCTGGCTAGCAGCGCCTGTGGATCGATATCCACCGCCCAGACCTTACGCGCGCCCAATTTGGCGGCGGCCACCGCCAAAATCCCCGATCCGCAGCCGTAGTCCAGCACGCTTCGACCGTTCAGATCCGCGCCGTCCAGCCATTCCAGGCACAGTGCCGTGGTCGGGTGGGTACCGGTGCCGAAGGCCAGCCCCGGGTCCAGGCGGATGTTGACGCCGGCCGGATCGGGTGGGGTCCGCGCGGTCGGACAGACCCACAACCGCTGGCCAAAGCGCATGGGGTGGAAATTCTCCATCCAGGCCCGTACCCAATCGCGCTCTTCCAATTCGGTCAGCCGGCATTCCGGCAGGATGGGCGCGTGCAGGCATCGCCGCAACTGCCCCTTGATCACTTCGATATCGGTCTGGGCATCGAACAACCCGGTGACGCGGGTATGGACCCACAGCGGGGTTTCGCCGGGCGCCGGCTCCAGCACCGGCTGATCGCCGGCATCCTCCAGCGTGACCGCCAGCGCGCCGGACAGCAGCAGGGCGTCTTCCAGTTGTTCGGGGCTGTGATCGATGGCTTCCAGGGTCAGTTGCAGCCAGGGAGCGGTCGCGGCGTCGCTCATGGGATGGATGTCCTTGCGCGGTCGGCGGAGATAATTGAACAGCCTAGCGCATTCGCCGCCGGACCGCCAACGACCTGCTGGGATCGCTCGCGGTCAGCGGGTACCAAGCAACTGTTTTTCCAGATAATGAATGTCGGTACCGCCGTCCAGGAAGCGGGCGTCGCCGAGAATGCGCCGGTGCAGGGGCGCATTGGTTTTGATGCCGTCCACCACCAATTCGGCCAGTGCCCCGCGCATGCGGGCAATGGCGGCTTCGCGGGTTTCGCCGTGGGCAATCAGCTTGCCGATCATGGAATCGTAGTTAGGGGGCACCCGGTAACCGTTGTAGATATGCGAATCCACCCGGATGCCCGGCCCGCCCGGCGCGTGATACTGGGTGATGGCGCCCGGCGACGGGGCGAAGGTATCCGGGTCCTCGGCGTTGAGCCGGCATTCCAGGGCGTGTCCCCGGACGTGGATGTCGTCCTGACGGTAGCCCAGTGGAGCGCCAGCGGCGATACGCAACTGTTCCTTGACGATGTCCACCCCGGTGATCAATTCGGTGATCGGGTGCTCGACCTGGATGCGGGTGTTCATCTCGATGAAGTAGAACTCGCCATCCTGATAGAGAAACTCGAAGGTGCCGGCGCCGCGATAGCCGATACGCTGGCAGGCGTCCACGCAGGCTTGCCCGATCCGGCGGCGCTGCGCCGGCGTGATGCCGGGCGCGGGGGCTTCCTCGATGACTTTCTGATGGCGGCGCTGCATGGAGCAGTCGCGCTCGCCCAGATGAATGGCATGGCCGTGGGTATCGGCCAGCACCTGGATCTCGATATGGCGGGGATGATCCAGATACTTTTCCATGTACACCGTCGGATTGCCGAACGCCGCATTCGCCTCGCTGCGAGTCAGATCCAGGGTAGTGAGTAGCGCGGCCTCGCTATGGACCACCCGCATGCCGCGACCGCCGCCACCGCCGGCCGCCTTGATGATGATGGGGTAGCCGATGTCGCGGGCGATCCGCAGGATCTCCGGCTGGTCGTCGCCCAGCGGGCCATCCGAACCGGGCACGCAAGGCACGCCGGCTTCCTTCATCGCCCGGATGGCCGACACCTTGTCGCCCATCAAGCGGATGGTTTCCGGCTTGGGACCGATGAAGATGAACCCGCTCTGCTCGACCCGTTCGGCGAAATCGGCGTTTTCGGACAGAAAGCCATAACCGGGGTGAATCGCCACCGCATCGGTGACCTCGGCGGCGCTGATGATCGCCGGCATGTTCAGGTAGCTCCCGGCGGCGGGCGACGGACCGATGCAAACGGTTTCGTCGGCCAAGCGGACGTGCTTGAGGTCGCGATCCACGGTGGAATGCGCGGCCACGGTGCGGATGCCCAGCTCCCGGCAGGCGCGCAGAATGCGTAGGGCGATTTCCCCGCGATTGGCGATGACGACTTTTTCGAGCATGGCGGGGATTATTCGATGATCAGCAGCGGTTGGTCGAACTCGACCGGTTGACCGTTCTCGACCAGGATGCGGGTAATGGCGCCGGCGTGATCGGCCTCGATCTGATTGAACATCTTCATCGCCTCGATGATGCAGACCGGGTCGCCGGCGTTGACGCGCTGGCCGATCTCGACGAACGGCTTGGAGCCGGGCGCGGCCGAGCGGTAGAAGGTGCCGACCATCGGCGAGCGCAGCACATGGCCCGGCGTTTCCGCCTCGGCGGTGGGCGCGGGCGGCGCGGCTGGCGCGGCGGACATCGGTCCGGCCGGAGGGCCGTAGCCGGGCGCGGCCCAGATCGGCGGCATCGTCAGCGGCGCGCTGCCGTGCGCATGGCGGCTGATCCGTACCGAATCCTCGCCTTCCTTGATTTCGATTTCGGCGATGCCCGAGGTTTCGAGCAGCTCGATGAGTTTCTTGATCTTGCGGATGTCCGTGGGCATGACGGTGACTACCGGCGTGGGGTGGCGAGGTGGCGATCGGCGGCGCGCAGCGCCAGTTCGTAGCCCTGTGGTCCCAGTCCGCTGACGACCCCGACGGCAATGTCGGACAGATAGGAATGGTGGCGGAACGGCTCGCGGGCGAACACGTTGGACAGATGCACCTCGATGAACGGAATGCCGACGCCGAGCAGGGCGTCGCGCAGCGCCACGCTGGTGTGGGTGAAGGCGGCGGGATTGATGACGATGAAGGCGACGCCTTCAAGACCGGCGGCGTGGATACGATCGATCAGGGCGTGTTCGGCGTTGCTCTGGAAACAGGCCAAATCGTGCGATCCCAGTTCCATGGCCAGCGCCGCGCAGCGTCGCTCGATGGCGGCCAAGGTGTCGGCGCCGTAGATTCCCGGTTCGCGAGTACCGAGCAGGTTCAGATTCGGTCCGTTGAGTAACAGCAATTTTGCCATGATTCAGGCAGGGTCCTCATAAAGGGCGCGATTTTGCGTGAAGGTCAATCGGTTGTCTAGCCAGAAATACCCTTGTTCTATCGCTGATAGGGTGCTCGGACCACGGATTTCGGGTACATCGCGTCAACCCCGCGCGGCCAGCAGCGCCCGCAGATGCGCGTCGAAGGCTTCAGCACTCAGGAATCCCACCAGCCGGTATTCGCGGCGTTCCCGCTCATCCGGGCCGAAAAACAGGATGGCCGGCGGACCGATGATGCCGAATTTCTCCATCAGCGCCCGATCGTCGTCGTCGTTGGCGGTCACATCGGCCCGCAGCGTCACCATTTCGGCCAGCGTCGCCCGCACCGTGGAATCGGTGAAGGTAAGGCGATCCAGTTCCTTGCAGCTCACGCACCAGTCGGCGTAAAAATCCAGCAGCACCGGCCGCCCGGCCGCCCGACGCAACGCCTGATCGACATCGGCCAAGGTCTTGACCGGACCGAACAGCGGGCTTTGCACCGCGTTGGCCGACTGAGCGACGAACCCGATCCCGCGCAACGGTTGCCAGGGATCGCGACCACCGGCGGCGACGCCGACCAGCAACAGCACGCCGTAAATCAACAGCACCATGCCCAGGCCCTTGACCAGGGTGCGCCAGGCCGGAGCACCGTGCGCCACCGCTTGCAGGGCACCCATGTAAGTGGCGGTGACGATGAACAATGTCGCCCACAGCACCATGACGGCCGCCGCCGGCAGTATCCGCTCCAGCAGCCACAACGCCACCGCCAGCAGCAGCACGCCGAACACCGTCTTGATCCGCTCCATCCAATGCCCGGCGCGCGGCAGCCAATGCCCGGTGGAAGCACCGATCACCAGCAGCGGCACACCCATGCCCAAGCTCAGCGCGAACAGCGCCGCCGCGCCCAACACCAGGTCGCCGGTCACGGCGATAAACGTTAACGCGCCGATCAGCGGCGGAGCCACACAGGGTCCGACGATCAGCGCCGACAGGAAGCCCATGATCGCCACCCCGGCGAACTGGCCACCGCGCTGACGGTTGCTCAGCTCCGCCAGCCGGTGTTGCAGGTAGGCGGGCAACTGCAAGTCGTACAGGCCGAACATAGACAGCGCCAGCAGCATGAACATGCCGCTGAATACGGCGATGACCCACGGATTCTGGAACCACGCCTGGATGTTCTGCCCCAGCAGCGCCGCCAGCACACCGGCCACGGTGTAGGTCAGCGCCATCGCCAGCACGTAAACCAGCGATAGCAGGATCGCCCGTCGGCGGGTCAGTTTTGCGCCTTGTCCGGCGATCAGGCTGGACAAAATCGGCACCATCGGGAACACGCAGGGAGTGAACGCCAGCAGCAGGCCGAAACCGAAAAAGGCGGGAATCGCCAGAAACCGCTGCTCGCCCAGCAGGCGCGCCAACCGATCCTGCTCCGGCTCCGGTTCGTTGAGGGCGGGAACCGGCGTTGCCCGCGTCTCCGAAACCCGCTCTCCAGCCGGGGTCGGCGGAGTGGACGCGGGCTGGTCAGCGGTCAGCGCAAGCGAGCTCAGCGCCGGCAAGGCGACGGTCACGGTCTGGCTCAGCGGTGGATAGCAGACCCCGACTTCGGCACAACCCTGGTAGTCGGCCTTGATCCGCACGGTTTGCGCGCCGCCCGGTTCGCGCCGCAGATGGGCGACCAGCACCGCTTCGTGGTGAAACACCGCCTGGCGACCGAAATACGGGTCTTCCTTGGGTTCGCCGGGTGGGATGTCGATCCGGGGGATGGTCGTTTCCCCGCCATCCACCAGAATGAGCTTGAATTTGTCGCGATAGAGGTAGTAGCCGGGCGCAATGATCCACCGGGCCTCCAGGGTGACGGGATCGACGGCACTGACGGTCAGTTGGAACGCTTGGTCGGCGTCGAGAATCCGCTCTTGCGAAGCACCACCGAAGCGGTCGAACAGCCCGGCGACGACCGGACCAGTCAGCAGCGTCAGCAACAATATCAGCCCAAACCCGGCCCATCGGCGCTGCCTCATGCCGATGCTCCCGTGTTGGCCGCGATCCAGTCCAGATATGCCGACGATCCCATTCGCACCGGCAAGGCAATGATCTCCGGCACATCGTAAGGATGCAGCTCGCGGATGCGCGCCTCCAGTAGCGGATAGACCGCACCCTGGGTTTTTGCCAACAGCAACAGTTCGGTATCCCGTTGTATTTGTTCCCGCCAGCGGTAGACCGACGTCAGCCCCGGCAGAATATTGACGCAGGCGGCCAGATGATCCTCGACCACGGTCGCGGCGATGCGCTCGGCGCTGGCTTGATCCGGGCAGGTGCAAAAAACCACCAGCGGTTGGCTGTCCATGAAGGCTCCTATTCGAAAAAGCGGAAGGCGGGGAAGCATCGTCTCAAGGGCGATGCGAACCCCGGTTGCTCCGGCGAGCGTAACGATAGACTCCGGTCGCGGCAATTTTCTTCCCACCGCGCCCTTGAAATTTTCCCGCGCCGCCCCACTTCAGCGCCAAGCCCTTGACAGGGTGTTTTCGCTGACTATGATTAGCACTCACTAAAGTCGAGTGCTAACAAACCAGCGTTAGCCTCAAGTCACCGAACCTCAAATCCCCAGGAGATTTCATCGATGAACATTCGTCCGCTGCACGATCGGGTGCTGATCAAGCGTGTTGAAGAGGAAACCAAGAGTCCGGGCGGCATCGTTCTGCCGGGCACCGCCGCCGAAAAACCCTCGCGCGGCACGGTGATGGCGGTGGGTCGGGGCAAGCTGCTGGAAAACGGCGACGTGCGGCCGCTGGACGTCAAGGCTGGCGATCTGGTCCTGTTCGGCAAGTATTCGGGCAGTGAAGTGAAGGTGGACGGCGAAGATCTGATCGTCATGCGCGAAGACGAAATCATGGCGATCATCGAGAAGTAAGCGTCTCCCTTCCCGAATTTCCGCATTCGAATCTCTCAAACCGGTTTCAGAGGAATTAGAAAATGGCTGCAAAAGAAGTCAAGTTCGGTGACGACGCCCGCTCGCGCATGGTGCGCGGCATCAATGTGCTGGCCAACGCCGTCAAGGTCACCCTGGGTCCCAAGGGCCGCAACGTGTTGCTGGACAAGTCCTTCGGTGCCCCCACCGTCACCAAGGACGGCGTGTCGGTCGCCAAGGAAATCGAACTGGAAGACAAGTTCGAGAACATGGGCGCGCAGATGGTGAAGGAGGTCGCGTCCAAGACTTCCGACGTGGCCGGCGACGGCACCACCACCGCCACCGTGCTGGCCCAAGCCATCGTCCGCGAAGGCATGAAGGCGGTCGCCGCCGGCATGAACCCGATGGATCTCAAGCGCGGCATCGACAAGGCGGTGAGCGCCACGGTCGAAGAGCTGAAGAAGTTTTCCAAGCCCTGCACCGACGATAAGGCCATCGCCCAGGTGGGCACCATTTCCGCCAACTCCGACGAAGCCATTGGCCAGATCATCGCCAACGCCATGAAGAAGGTCGGCAAGGAAGGCGTCATCACCGTCGAGGAAGGCAAGAGCCTGGACAACGAACTGGACGTCGTGGAAGGCATGCAGTTCGACCGCGGCTATATCTCCCCCTATTTCATCAACAACCAGCAGAGCATGAGCGCGGAGCTGGAAGCCCCGTACATCCTGCTGTACGACAAGAAGGTTTCCAACGTCCGTGACCTGCTGCCGCTGCTGGAAGGCGTGGCCAAGGCCAGCAAGCCGCTGCTGATCATCGCCGAGGATGTGGAAGGCGAAGCTCTGGCGACCTTGGTGGTCAACACCATTCGCGGCATCGTCAAGGTCGCGGCCGTCAAGGCCCCCGGCTTCGGCGATCGTCGCAAGGCCATGTTGCAGGATATCGCCATCCTGACCGGTGGCCAGGTCATCTCCGAGGAAGTCGGGTTGACTCTGGAGAAAGCCACCCTGTCCGATCTGGGTACGGCCCGCAAGATCGTGGTCGGCAAGGAAAACACCACCATCATCGACGGCGCCGGCAAGACTGACGAGATCCAGAGCCGGGTCGAGCAGATTCGCCGTCAGATCGAGGAAGCCACTTCCGACTACGACAAGGAGAAGTTGCAGGAGCGGGTGGCCAAACTGGCCGGCGGCGTGGCGGTGATCAAGGTCGGCGCGGCCACCGAAATCGAAATGAAGGAGAAGAAAGCCCGCGTCGAAGACGCGCTGCACGCCACTCGCGCGGCGGTCGAGGAAGGCGTGGTGGCCGGCGGCGGCGTGGCGCTGATTCGCGCCCTGCAGACCATCAAGGGCCTGAAAGGCGACAATGCCGATCAGGACGTGGGCATATCCATCGCGTTGCGCGCCATGGAAGAACCCGCGCGTCAGATCGTCGGCAATGCCGGCGACGAGGCTTCGGTGGTTCTGGACAAGATCCTGCAGCAGTCCGGCAACTACGGCTATAACGCCGCGACCGGCGAATATGGCGACATGGTCGAGATGGGCATTCTGGATCCGACCAAGGTGACCCGCTCGGCGTTGCAGAACGCGGCCTCCGTGGCGGCGCTGCTGATCACCACCGAGGCGATGATCGCCGAACTGCCGAAGAAGGACTCCGGTGGTGGCATGGGCGGCGGCATGGGTGGCATGGGCGGCATGGGCGACATGGGTGGCATGGGCGGCATGATGTAGTCAGCGCCCTCACCGCTTCCAGTTGAAAAAAAGCCCCGCTTCGGCGGGGCTTTTTCATGCGCGAACCGGCAACGGGACGATCGTTACCTTTTGTGGCCAAAATAGGCGCGAAACAGGTCGAATTCCACATCGCAGCCCGCCTCGGCGAAACCAGCGTCGCGGATGGCCTGGACGATGGTGTCCGGGGGAACACAATTTTCGATGGTGTCCCAATAATAACGCATCAAGGTCTGCATCTCCCGCTGGCCGGTGCTCAAGCGGCCAAGCAGCGGAATCACCCGGCCCAGATAGAATTTGAGGGCCGTACGCTTCAACGGTGTGGTGGGCTGGGCGATTTCCAGGATGAGCAGCACGCCGCCCGGCTTCAGCACGCGCTGAAATTCGCGAAAAGTGGTGTTGAGATCGACGACGTGGCGCAGCGCATAACCCATGCTGACGAAATCGAAACGCTCATCGGCGATCGGCAATTGCTCCATTTGCCCCTGCACCAGCGGAATATCCAGCAGGCGGCGCACCTCGTCCAACATCCCCGCGCTGACATCGAGCCCGACCACTGCCCGCCGGTCCTGGGTGATCGCCAACGCCTGCCGGGCCACCAGACCGGTGCCAATGGCGACATCCAGCACGCTCATACCGGGCCGCAGACCGGCGCGGACCAGCGCGTGGCGCCGATACCAACTGCCCGATCCCCACGACAGCAAGAGGTTGACGCGATCGTAATAGCCGGCGGTACGGTCGAATAGCCCGCGCACAAAAGCAGGGCGCTGAGCCAAATCCAGATAGTACTCGGGCAACACCGGATGGGGTTTCAACGGTTGGTCGGATTTCACGAGCAGGCATCCTGAGGGTGATTTTACGAAGCGGAACCAACCGCCAGACCCTCGATTTCGATCAGCAGTTCCCGACGGCAAATGTCGGCTTGCAGGAACAAGGTCGGCGGATCGGCGTCGAGCGCCTGGGCGATCCGCTGTCGCAATGCCGCCAAGTCGAGATTCGGCCGGCAGTAAACCCTCAGCAGCGCCGGGCGCAGCGGTTCTGGCGTCAAGCGGTTGGCTTGGGCGAGCAGCGCCCGCAGATTGAACAGCGTCTCGTCCAGTTGCACCATCAGGTCGACATGTTGGCTGGCGTGGCCGACGATGCTGGCCGTGCCGGATATATAAAGATGGTGGTGTCGCTCTCCCCAGGCTTTCAGCACGGCGCGCGAGAACGAGGGACTGCGCGGCCCGTACTGGCGCGGGTAGTGAAAGGCGCTGGTTTGCCGCGGATTTTCAATCTGAATTCCCGCTGTCCGGCCGGCCAGCGCGTACAGCCGCAATCCAGGCTCGTCGGTGCCGATGGCGCAAGCAGCCGGCAGGTGCGTTTCGAATTCCGTCAGTTCCGCCACCAACGCCTGATGCCGGCCGGCGCAAAACGCACGATAGCGTTCCAGGCCACCACACTCTTGGTTGATGGCGGGAAAATAATTCCAGACCCGCAGCAGGTGCGGGTAGCCCAGGGCGCGCGCCGCCGCGAACAAGCGCCGATAGGCCATGGCGGTCAGGGGTTGCAAGGCGTCGGGCGCGTATTCGTCCAGGTGACACTGGAGAAAAAGCACGGCATCGTTGCCAGCGTGGCTCACGCCGTGGGTGACCCCGGCGCACACCGGCTGAGCGCTGAGCCAGACCTCGACGGTCGAGCTTCCACCCAGTTCGGGCAGGGGGATGACGCCGGATCGCGGATCAATCAGGGGGGCGGCCGGCTCCCGAAATCGAATCAGCGCCAGCAAGCGCTCGTCGTCCAGCGCGCGGGCGGCTTGCGTTTCATCGCGATAGACGACCTGGAACGGAAACATGCGCGTCGTCTTACAATCACTATGAATAGAAAGGATTATCGCTGCTCATGAATGCGAGAGACCGTGCCGGGTTCGAGCCGTTCGGGTTTGGGGAAGCTTGCTCCCAGACATTCGGCGAGGCCAGGTGATAAGAAGTTTTTCGGATAAGCCATGGTATAGTTTATGCTCGAATTCACAAGCGTCGATAGCGTTGTTGCGCTCACATCCCCCATCCTGACGAGGTCACCCATGGATGTTCTCTCGCCGTTCGAGTTGGAGGTGGCTCGACTGTTGGTCGAGACCCTGCACCTGGAAGATATCAGCCCGGAAGAAATCATTCCCGAAGAACCGCTGTTCGGCGAAGGGCTCGGCCTGGATTCCATCGATGCCCTGGAACTGGCGCTGGCGATTTCGAAAACCTATGGCTTTCAATTGCGTTCCGACGACAAGGAAAATCGGCGCGTGTTCGCCTCGCTACGCGCCCTGAGCGCGCATATCGCACAATGCCGTACCCGTTAGGAATCGATCGCCGCAAGGAGCGATGTCTCCGTGCCCGTCGGCCTGAGCCGACAGGTGAGTGAAACCCGATTGTCGCTGATCTGATCGGTACCGATGAGTCGATTTGTGTGGAGCACCGGCTGGATCATGACCGCATCTGGCCTGATTCTGGCCTTGATGGACGCGGGTCCGTGTCGAAGCGGGTTGCTGACCGGGTTGGCGGGGTTCTACATCGTGCTGCTGGCGGTCGGCGCGTTGGTGCCGCGCCTGGATTTCTACCTGCGGGCGGTATGTCGCGGTCCGACCGACCAACCCTGGGTGGCATTGACCTTCGACGACGGCCCCGATCCCGCCATCACTCCACTACTGCTCGAACTGCTGCGACGCGAACGAATCCGTGCCGTGTTTTTCTTCGTGGGCGAGGCGGCCCGGCAATATCCGGCCCTGGTGGCGCAAGCCGCCGCCGACGGTCACCTGATCGGCAATCATTCCAACCGGCATGGCCATGGTTGGGCGTTTTCATCCACCCAGCGGATCGTCGCCGAATTCGAGGCGGCCAACCGCACCTTCACCGAAATTCTGGGCCATGCCCCACGCTTCGCGCGGACGCCGGTCGGGGCCTCGTGTCCGGGTTTGGCCAAGGCGTTGGCCTGTCTGCGCCTTGGCAACATCGCCTGGGACGTGCGCGGTCTGGAAGGACTGTACCGCGACCCGACGCGCATTTCGGCCCGTGTCATCCGCCGGGCGCGCAACGGTTCGATCATTCTGTTGCATGAACTCTATTATGGCGTGGCGCGCTTCGAACCCCAGCAGGTGCTGGAGACCGCGCAACTGACGATCGACGGGCTGCGCGCGCGCGGCTTTCGCTTCGTTCGTCTGGATCGGTTACTGGTGCAACCGGAGAGCGCGCCTTGGCCGGACGGCTGGGAGTCGTCACCCGAAACCGGCGCGCTTCTGGCCAAAGGCCGCGCGGGCGAATCGATAATGAGCGACCACATCGCATCCACCACATCGAGAGCAGGTCGTGCATGAGCCAGCAGTGGGCACGGTTGCCGGAACGCGGCAATCCGCTGGCACTGCGATTGATCTGCTGGATCGCCCTGCATGTCGGCCGATCCGCCGGCCGCGTTCTGCTCTATCCCATCACCCTGTATTTTCTGGTAACCGCCACGGCGGCGCGGCGTAGTTCCCGGCGCTATCTGCGGCGGGCGCTGGGTCGCGAGCCGGGCTGGCGGGATCTGTTTCGCCATATTCACTGCTTCGCCGCCACCATTCTGGATCGGGTCTATTTTCTGACCGGGCGACTGGAGCAATTCGAGATCGAGATTTTCGGCGGTCAACGCATTCTGGATCAGGCGGCATCCGGTCGGGGCTGCATTCTGTTGGGGTCGCACTTGGGCAGTTTCGACGCCTTGCGGGCGCTCGGCGTGAGCTTGCGCCAACTTCCCATCAAAATCTTGATGAACACCACCCACAATCGAGCCATGACCCAGTTGCTGGATGCCTTGAATCCGACGCTGGCGCAAACCATCATCCCCATCGGCACGCCTGATACCCTGTTGAAAGTCCAGGAAAGCCTGGAGCAGGGCGACATGATCGGCGCATTGGGGGATCGAGTAGCGCGGGGCGAGAAGGCGGTTCCCTGCCGCTTTCTCGACCAGGAAACCGCCTTGCCGATCGGCCCCATCCTGTTGGCGGCGCTCATGAACTGCCCGGTGATTCTGTGCTTCGGCCTGTACCGAGGCGGCAACCGCTACGACATCCATTTCGAGCCACTGGCCGAGCATATCGTTCTGGATCGGCGCCAGCGCCGGGAGCAACTCGGTGTTTGGGTGCAGCGCTACGCCGACCGGCTGGCGCATTACGCGCGCCTCGCACCCTACAACTGGTTCAATTTTTACGACTACTGGGAAGAGGAAGGATCATGACGCGGGCCACGACACCCGCCAAGCGCTTCGTCCGCCAACGCGGCATGGGTTGGGACGGCCTGACCACCTTGCTGCTATCCAACCTGCTGCTGCTGGCGACCCTGGGCCTGAGCGGGTTGTGGTGGCTGCGTCGCGTCTGGCGCATCGCCCGCGACACGCCGTACGCCGGCGTCGAAGGCGACTGGGTGGTGGTGCTGGGCGCCCGCCTGCAAGACGACCAGGTGGCGCCCGGCCACGCCCGCCGACTGCGCCGCGCCGCCGCGTTGTACCGGGCCGATCCCCGGCGACGCATCTTGCTGGTCGGCGGTCGCACCGGCGGTCGCGTCAGCGAAGCCGAACGCAGCCGGGAATGGCTCCTCGAACTCGGCATTCCCGCCTCCCGCCTGGCGATCGAGGATCAATCCCTGAACACGCTCGACAATCTGCGCAACGCTCGGCAATTGCTGGCCGATCTGCGCGAGCGTCCCTTCGTGCTGGTTAGCAGTCGTTATCACCTGGCCCGCGGTCAGGCATTGGCGCGCGGCCTGGGTCTGCAACCGGTATTGTGCGCCGCCGAGGAGCGTTTGCGCCGCGATCCCTGGACCTGCTGGCGACTGGCCTTGGAAGCGTACTACCTGCATTGGTACGCAGTGGGCAAAACCTGGTCGCGCTGGACCGGCAACCGCCACAGTCTGGCTCGAATCACCTGAGGCATCTGGAATTCCGTTGATCGACAAGAACCAAATTCAGGCGCTGATTCCACACGCCGGCGCCATGTGCCTGCTGGAAGCGGTGACTGCCTGGGACGGGCAATCCATCACCTGCGTGACCGAAACCCATCGCGATCCAGCCAATCCGCTGCGGCGACAGGGTCGGCTACCGGCCGTGATGGCCTTCGAGTACGGCGGCCAGGCGGCGGCGATTCACGGTGGTTTGCGCGCCCGCGCGGCCGGCCAAACGGCGCCGCCCGGTTATCTGGCCGCGCTGCGCGACGCCCGCTGGTTCGTCGCCGATCTGGATGGCATCGCCGAACCGCTGGAAGTCGCCGCCCAACTGTTGCTGGGCGATCAGGCCCATTGCCTCTACGCAATTCAGGTCAGCGCCGCCGGCCGCTTGCTGGCGGAAGCCCGTATCGCCATCGTGCCGCAAGCGGCGGCGGAAACGGCATCATGAAGCGCTGGGCATGGTTATTGTTACTGTGGTGGCCACTGGGACTATCGGCCGCCGATGAGGCGTTGGATCAAATCATGCGGGCGCTGGCGGCGGTACCGGCGGTGCAAGCGGCCTTTCGCGAGGAAAAGACGCTCGCCATCTTGCAAGAGCCACTGGTGAGCAGTGGGATGCTGTACTACCGTGCCCCGGCCTATCTGCGCAAACAGACCTTGCAACCACAGCCGGAGGAATACGAAGCCGACGACCATTGGTTGACGGTCGAAACACCGACCGACGGCCGCCGGCAATTCGATCTGAACGGTTACCCACAACTGCGGCCCTTTGTCGAAGCGATTCGCGCCACCCAGGCCGGCGACCGGACCACGCTGGAGCGCTACTATCGGCTGGATTTTCAGGGAATGCCCGCCGACTGGAGCCTGCGCCTTACCCCGCGCGAACCGGAATTCGCTCGGTATCTGACCGCCATCGTCATCCGGGGCCACGCGGCCTGGATCGATAGCGTGGAAACGCTGGAAGCCGACGGTGACCGTAGCCTAATGACGGTGAACCCACGGTGAAGCCTCACCCTCCCGGTTCCATTCCCACGCAGCCAGCGGAGCGCCGCCGCTGGTGGATTCCACTGTTCTGGCTGCTGGCCGCGCTGGGCTGCGGTTGGATCGTGGCGACCACTCCGGTGACCGCCGATCTGAGCGTCTTCGTACCGCGTGGCGATCCGGTCGCGGATCTGCTGCTGGAACAATTGCGCAATGGCCCGACCACCCGCCTGATTCCGATCGGCCTGACGGGTGATTCCGAAGCGGTACGCGCCACCGTCAGTCGCCGTCTGGCCGAGCGACTGCGGGACAGTGGCCAGTTCGCGCGGGTCGCCAACGGCGCGGACGCGCTGCCCGAGGCGGAATTGCAGGCGCTGTTCGCGCATCGCTACCCGCTCAGCCCGACCGTCGCGCCGGAACGCTTCACCGCCGAGGGTTTGCACGCCGCGTTGGAGCAGCGGTTACGGGAATTGCAATCGCCACTGGCGGTACTGCAGAAACGCTGGTTGCCGGCGGACCCGACCGGCGAATTGCTCACCCTGCTGCGGGTGTGGCGGGGCGGCGTCAGCGAACCGGCCAAACGGCTGGGCGTGTGGTTCTCGCCCGATGGCGCGCGCGCCCTGTTGCTGGCCGAAACCCACGCCTCCGGCTACGACCTGGCCGGCCAGCACGCGGCGGTGGCGGCGATTCGCGCGGGCTTCGCCGCCGCCGGCTCGGGGACCCATGTGGAATTGGCCATGAGCGGCCCCGGCGTGCTGGCGACGCTGGCCAAGGATCAGATTCGCGCCGAAGCGGAACTGCGCAGCACGCTGGCCATGGCGGCGATGATCTTGCTCCTGATCGGGGTTTATCGGTCGCCGCGCACGGTCTGGGCCGGCGCGCTGCCGATGCTGGCCGCCCTGCTGGCCGGCGCGGCGGCGGTGGATCTGCTGTTCGGCAAGATGTACATGATCACGCTGGCCTTCAGCATGACCCTGCTGGGCGAAACGCTGGATTACCCCACCTATCTGTTCAGCCACCGGCGTGCTGGGGAAACCGTCGAAGGAACCTTGTGGCAACTGTGGCCGACCCTGCGGCTGTGCGCGGTGACCACTCTGCTCGGCTGTCTGGCGATGATCACCCCGAATTTTCCCGGCCTGAGTCAGTTGGGCGTCTTCACCATCGCCGGCATCGCCGCCGCCGTGGCGACCGCGCGCTGGTTGTTGCCGGCGCTGCTGCCGCCGAACTGGATTCCGCCGCGTCCCGGCGAGGTCGGCGCCTGGGCGGATTGGCTGCTCGAACCACGCCCGAAACTGGCGCTGGCGTTCGGTGCCGTGGGCTTGCTGCTGCTGGTGGTGTTGATCGTTCGGGCGCCGCCGCTGTGGGAAAACGATATCGCCGCGCTCAGTCCGGTGCCGCGCGCGCTGCTGCGGCTGGATCAGGAATTGCGCGCCGCGCTGGGCGCGCCGGAAGTCGGTCGCCTGATCGTCATCACCGCGCCCGACGCGGAAACGGCGCTGCGCCACGGCGAACGCATCGCCGCCTGGCTCGACGCCCGCCAAGCGGAAGGCGCGCTCGACGGCCATGACGGCCCCATGCGCTATCTGCCCAGTCAGCAGACCCAACGGCAACGGCTGGCCCGGTTGCCGACACCGGAAACGCTGGAAGCCAATCTGGCCATCGCCACGGCGGGATTGCCGTTCAGGCCGGGCTTGTTTCAACCTTTTCTCGATGCCGTCGCCGCCGCGCGCGCCGCGCCGCCGTTGCGCCCCGAGGATCTGCGCGGCACGCTGCTGGGCACGCGGCTCGATGCCCTGCTGTTGGCCGGCGAACGCGGCTGGACCGCGCTGCTGCCGCTGAGCGGGGTACGGGACGCGCGCGCCCTGATCGCCGACCTGCCGCAAGCCGCCGACAGTCAGGCGCATTACCTGGATCTGCGGGTTGAAACCAACCGGCTGGTGGCGGATTTCCGCGATACCGCCCTGATCCGGTTCGGCTGGGGCGCCGCGCTGATCGTGGCGGTGGTCTGGGTCGGGTTACGATCTTGGCGGCGAGTCGCCGCCGCGCTGCTGCCGGTGCTGCTGGCGCTGGTGGTGGTGGTGGCGACGCTGCTGGCGCTGGGCGAACGGCTGTCGCTGTTCCATCTGGTTTCGCTGCTGCTGGTATTGGGCATCGGCGTCGATTATGGTTTGTTCTTCAGCCGGCCCGGCACCGATCCGGCCGCGCGCCGCCGCACCCTGCACGCGTTGCTGGTGTGCTGCGGTTCGGCCTTGACCGTGTTCATTCTATTGTCCACGTCCACGCTGCCGGCGCTGCATGCCATCGGCCTGACGGTCAGTCTGGGCGTGGTGGCCAGTTTCGTCGCCGCCTTGTCGCTGGCGCGGCCGTTGCTAACCCGGATGAGTTGAAGTCGAAATGGCCATCAAGCCACTGGCGGTCACCGCCTATACCGTGACCAATGCCTTGGGACGAGGCATTACCGCTTCGCTGACAGCACTGCGCCGCGAGGAAAGTGGGTTGCGCCCCTGCGATTTCGAGGACGCCGCCCTGTCCACCTGGATCGGCCGGGTCGCCGGTCTGGAAGAGGAACCACTGACGGGAGAATTCGCGCCGTTCGATTGCCGCAACAACCGACTGGCGCGACTGGGGCTGGAACAGGACCGGTTCGGCGCGGCGGTGCGCGCGGCCCGCGAACGCCACGGCGCCGACCGAATCGGCGTTTTCATCGGCACCAGCACCTCCGGCATCGGCGCCACCGAACACGCCTACCGCCAGCGCGATCCCGTCACCGGCCGCCTGCCGGCTGGCTTCGACTACCGACACACCCACAATCTGTTTTCGGCGGCGGATTTCACCCGTCGCTGGTTAGCGCTGCGCGGCGTGGCGTTGACGGTCTCCACCGCCTGTTCGTCCAGCGCCAAGGCCTTCGCCTCCGCCTACCGGCACATGCGGGCGGGGTTCTGCGACGCGGCCGTGGTCGGTGGGGTGGACAGCCTGTGCCTGACCACACTGTACGGCTTCAACGCTCTGGAATTGGCCTCATCCCAACCCTGCCGACCGTGGGACGTCGACCGCGACGGCTTGAACATCGGCGAGGCGGCCGGGTTCGCGCTGCTGGAATGGGCCGAACCGGACGATGCGCGCCCCCTGCTGCTGGGTTATGGAGAAAGCAGCGACGCCCATCACATGAGCGCCGCCCATCCCGAGGGCGCCGGCGCGGTCCTGGCGATGCAACAGGCACTGGCGCGGGCGGAACTCCGCCCGGAGCAGGTGGATTACATCAACCTGCACGGCACCGCCACGCCGTCGAACGACGCCGCCGAGGATCGAGCGGTGCTGCGGGTGTTCGGCCCGGACACGCCATGCAGTTCCACCAAGGGCTGGACCGGACATACCTTGGGCGCGGCCGGCATCACCGAAGCGGCGTTCGTCTGGCTGTGCCTGGAGCACGCGCTGATTCCCGGCCTGCTCAACACCTGCGGGATCGATCCGAATCTGGGCGCGGGCGTCGTTCTGGACAATCGGGAACAGCCGCTGCGGGTGGCACTCAGCAATTCCTTCGGTTTCGGCGGCACCAATTGCAGCCTGTTGTTCGGACGGAGGGTCGCGTGAATACACTTCAGGTGGAAGGCGTGGGCTTGATGGCGCCGGGACTGGCGGGCTGGTCGCACGGTCGGGCGGTGCTGAGCGGCGCGCGGCCTTTTGTCGCCGAAGCGATGCCCACCGCCATCGCCGCGCTGCTGCCGGCCAATGAACGGCGTCGCACCACCGCCACCGTCAAACTGGCGCTGCAAGTCGCCCAGGAAGCGGCCCTGCAAGCGGATATCGATCCAAGCACCACGCCAACGGTGCTGGCCTCCTCGGGCGGCGACAGCGAAGTATTGGACAAGATCTGCGCGGCGCTGACCCTGCCCGACCGGCCGGTCTCGCCGACTCACTTCCACCACTCGGTGCACAACACGCCCGCCGGTTACTGGTCGATCGCCACCCGCTGCGCCGCCGCTTCGCTGAGCCTCTCCGCCTACGACGACAGCTTTGCCGCCGGCCTGATGGAAGCGGCGGCGCTGGCCTGGACGGATCGGACGCGGGTGCTGCTGGTTGCCTACGATCTGCCCCTGCCGTTTCCGCTGTCCGAACGCCGGGAGATCGTTGCCCCGTTCGCCGTGGCGCTGGTGCTGAATCCGGTGCTGACCGGGCTGCGAATGGCGATACTGCGGCTGACACCAAACGTGGAGCGGCCGGCAAGCCGCTTGGACGATCCCCAACTGGAAACCTTGCGGCTGGGCAATCCGGCCGCTCGGAGTCTGCCGCTGCTGGAAGCCATCTCCAATCTGCCGCTGCTGGGGGCCATCTCCCACTCGACCACAAGCCGGGTGACGTTATCCACCGGCGAAAGCGGAGGGCTGGAACTGGAGATCGAACCATGAAACGGGCGCTGGTGACCGGCGGCAGCGGCGATCTCGGTCGGGCGATCTGCCAGCGCCTCGGGCGCGACGGCCTGCACGTCATCGTCCATGCCCGCCAACATCCCGAGCGGGCGGTGGCGGTGGTCAATGCCATTCGAACGGCGGGCGGTTCGGCGGAAGCGGTCACCTTCGACGTCGCCGACGAGGATCAGGCTCGCCAGGCGCTGGTGCCGCTGTTGCGGGCCGGGCCGATTCAGGTGCTGGTCAACAACGCCGGCATGCATATCGACGCACCCATGGCTGGCATGTCGGGAATGCAGTGGCGACAACCCATCGAAGTCTGTCTGCACGGCTTCTTCAACGTGACCCAACCGCTGCTGCTGCCGATGCTCGGCACGCGCTGGGGCCGCATTATCAACATTTCTTCATTGGCGGGTGTCACCGGCAACCGTGGCCAGACCAATTATGCCGCCGCCAAGGCCGGGTTGCACGGAGCCACCCGGACGTTGGCGCTGGAGTTGGCCTCGCGCGGGATCACCGTCAACGCCATCGCGCCGGGCATCATCGAAGGCCAGGCCACCGAAACAGCGTTCGACGCGGCGACCATCCGGCGGCTGGTACCGATGCAGCGGGCGGGGACGCCGGACGAAGTGGCCGCCCTGGTCGGTTTTCTGGCTTCCGAAGCAGCGGGCTATCTGACCGGGCAAATCATCGGTCTCAATGGCGGGATCGCTTGAGCGCCGATCATGCCGGTCGCCGTCGTCATTCCCGCCTATAACGAAGCCGCCACCATCGCCGGCATCGTCCATCGTGCCCGACGACAAGCGGAGACGGTGATCGTGGTGGACGACGGCTCCGGCGACAAGACCGCCGCCCAGGCCGAAGCAGCGGGCGCACAACTGTTGCGCCAGCCTATCAACCAGGGCAAGGGCGCGGCGCTGTGGCGTGGGATGGAGGCGGCGCTGGCGCAAGGCGCGGACGCAGTCATTACCCTGGACGCGGACGGCCAGCATTGCCCAGAGGATATGCCGAAGCTGCTGACCGCCGCCCGACGCCAGCCCGGACGGCTGATCGTCGCCGCCCGGCTGGCGCATCGCGAGCGAGCGCCCGGCCCGCGCCGCTTCGCCAACGGCATGGCCGACTTCTGGATTTCCTGGGCGGCCGGCTATCCGATCCGCGATACCCAATCCGGATTTCGGCTGTATCCGGCCGCGTTCCTGCGCGCCGTCCCCGCGCCCCGCAACGGGCGACGCGGCTTCGCCTTCGAGAGCGCGCTGCTGATTCAGGCCACCCGGCTGGGCTGCTATCCGGCCATGGTGGCCATCGAAACGATCTATCACCCGCAGGGTCGCCCCAGTCATTACCAACCGTGGCGCGATACCCTGCGCATCGTCGCCATGGTGGCGTGGGAACTGCTCGGACGCGGCCTGTATCCGCTGGGTTTACTCCGGTCGCTGCGGCTACTACCCTTGCCGATATCCGATCATGAAGTTTTGGTTAAACAACAAGATACGGGAGGTAAGACATGATTTTAAGAACGCTGGCCGCGCTAGTGGTCATTCTGGCCCTAGTCTTGGTGGGCTGCCGCAGCAACCCGGTCTACAACATCGAGAACATGCCGGTGACCACCAGCACCCGCCACTACTCCCCGGGCGACGTACGCGGCGCCATCCTGCGGGCGGGAGCGGAGCAGGGTTGGCAGATGAAAATCGTCCGGCCCGGCCTGATCATCGGTACGCTCTACCTGCGCAGTCACATGGCGCAGGTCGAAATCCCCTATGACCGAGTCACCTACAGCATCCTGTACCGGGACAGCAACAACCTGGATTACGACGGCGTCAACATTCACAGCAACTACAACGGTTGGGTGCAGCGGCTGAGCGCCGAGATCAATGCTCAGCTCAGCGCCCTGTGACGCCGGGTAGCGCTCCACACGGGTCAGGTCGAACGCGGTGTCCCGACCCCACGAAATCCCGAGCCAGGCAACCGCCGTAACGCTATACTCCGCGCGAGTTTTACTTGCGGTCGCGCCGGGCGATCGCAACACTCTTCAGGTAAGCAATCAGTCCGCTTCGATTTCCCAACCGTGTTTATTCGAGGGAACCAACCCCTCGTCAAGGAGAAAAGTATCATGAAAGAACGCATCGTGGCCGTTTTAGGCATGGTGAGTCTGCTAACAACCGTGGGCTGCGCTAACTTCGACAACCTGCTGGGCCATGACAAAAACAAGGCGGAGACGGAGAAAGCGGCCGCTACTCGGCCGGAAACGGCACCAGCACCAGCGATCGCCGATAGCGATACCCTCACCATGACCGCGACGGTAAAAAAGGTCGATCTGAAAAATCGTATGGTGACGCTCAAGCAGAAAGGTGGCCAACCCTTTACCATTCATGTCGGCGAAGAGGCGCGCAATCTGCCCCAGGTCCGAGTGGGTGACCAGGTGGTGATGAAGTACACCGAAGCCATGGCGGTACGGATCAGCCGGGATACCACCGGTGGGATCACCTCGCGCAAGGAAACCCTGAGCGGCGACCGCGCCGCGTTGGGCCAAAAGCCGGCGGGCAGTGTGCGCAATACCGTCGAAACCATTGCCAACGTCTTGGCCATCGACCGTCAAACCCGCAAGATCACCTTTCAGGGTCCGCTCAGTACCTTGATCGTAAAAGCGCCAGCCGATGTCGACATCAAGCGGCTCGATGTCGGCGATCAAGTCATGCTCACCTATGTCGAGGAATTGGCCATCTCGGTGGAACCGGCCTCATCCAAGAAGTCCGCCAGGAAAAAATAGACGCCGCTTGTTGGGTCGTTCCTTGAAAAACCCGCCGGCCGGCGGGTTTTTCTTTGCCACCGGGCGCGGGCCTCACCACCGACAAGCTGGGTTATACTGCTTTCCTCGAACATCCCGACTCCGTGATTCCTGGCGGCTATGTGCCCGCCGACCCTCCGAACAACCGATGACAACCATGGACAAGACCTACGAACCGCACGCGATCGAGCAGCGCTGGTACGCCTTCTGGGAAAAACGACACTATTTCGCCCCCAGCGGCCAGGGCACACCCTACTGCATCATGATCCCGCCGCCGAACGTCACCGGTACCCTGCACATGGGCCACGCTTTCCAGGACACCATCATGGATGCGCTGACCCGCTATCACCGGATGAAGGGTCATGACAGTTTGTGGCAACCCGGCACCGATCACGCCGGCATCGCCACCCAGATGGTGGTCGAACGGCAACTGGCCGGCGAGGGCCGAACCCGCCACGACCTGGGCCGCGACGCGTTCATCGAACGGGTGTGGACTTGGAAGGCGGAATCCGGCGGCACCATCACTCGCCAGTTGCGGCGGATGGGCGCCTCGGTGGACTGGACACGAGAGCGCTTCACCATGGACGATGGCTTGTCCGCCGCCGTGCGCGAGGTGTTCGTCCGCCTGTACGAGGAAGGGCTGATCTATCGCGGCCAGCGGCTGGTCAACTGGGACCCGGTGCTGCACACCGCCGTCTCGGATCTGGAAGTGGTCAGCGCCGAGGAAAGCGGATTCATGTGGCACATCCGCTACCCGCTGGCCGAAGGCGGCGGCGATCTGATCGTCGCCACCACCCGCCCGGAAACCATGCTGGGCGATACCGCCGTGGCGGTGCATCCCGACGACGAGCGCTACAAGCATCTGATCGGTCTCCATGCCGTTCTACCGCTGACCGGACGCAATATTCCCATCATCGCCGACGAGTACGTGGACCCGACCTTCGGCACCGGCTGCGTCAAGATCACTCCGGCCCACGACTTCAACGACTACGCGGTCGGCCAGCGTCATCGCCTGCCGCTGATCAACATCTTCACGCCCAGCGCCCGCATCAACGACAACGCCCCCGAAGCCTATCGCGGTCTGGACCGCTTCGAGGCTCGTCGGCACATCATCGGCGATCTGGAAGAACAGGGACTGCTGGAAGAGACCCGGCCGCACAAGCTGATGGTGCCGCGCGGCGACCGCAGCCATGCCGTGATCGAGCCGCTGCTGACCGATCAATGGTATGTGAAAACTGGACCGCTGGCCGGTCCCGCCATCGCCGCGGTCAAGACCGGTAAGATCAAGTTCATCCCGGAAAACTGGGAAAAGACCTATTTCGACTGGCTGAACCGCATCGAGGATTGGTGCATCAGCCGGCAAATCTGGTGGGGGCACCGCATCCCGGCCTGGTACGACGCCGAAGGCAAGGTCTACGTCGGCCGCGACGAGGCGGAGGTCCGCGCCAAGCACCGACTGAGCCCGGAGGTGACGCTGGAGCAGGATGCCGACGTGCTGGACACCTGGTTCTCCTCGGCGTTGTGGCCGTTCTCGACCCTCGGCTGGCCGGAGAACACCGAGGCGCTCCAGACCTTCTATCCCACCAGTGTGCTGGTCACCGGCTTCGACATCATTTTCTTTTGGGTGGCGCGAATGATCATGATGGGCCTGAAGTTCATGGGCGACGTGCCGTTTCGCGAGGTCTATATCCACGGCCTGGTGCGCGACCAGGACGGCAACAAGATGTCGAAATCCAAGGGCAATGTGCTGGACCCGCTGGACATCATCGACGGCGTCGATCTGGACGAACTGGTGACCAAGCGCACCAGCGGGCTGATGCAGCCGCAGATGGCGCCCAAGATCGAGAAGGACACCCGCAAGCAATTTCCGGCCGGCATCCACGCCCACGGCACCGACGCGCTGCGCTTCACCTTCGCCGCGCTGGCGACCACCGGACGCGACATCGTGTTCGACATGGGCCGGGTCGAGGGTTACCGCAATTTCTGCAACAAGCTGTGGAACGCCGCCCGCTACGTGTTGATGAACACCGAAGGCCGGGATACCGGACTGAACGGCGGCGAGATCGAACTCAGTCAGGCCGACCGCTGGATTCTAGCCCGCCGGCAACGCACCATCGACGAGGTCAACGCGGCGGTGCAAGGCTACCGTCTCGACCAGATGGCGCAGGCGATCTACGAGTTCACCTGGAACGAATTCTGCGACTGGTATCTGGAACTGTCTAAGCCGGTGCTGACCGACCCCGCCAGTTCCGAAGCGGCCCAGCGCGGCGCCCGACAGACCCTGGTTCAGACACTGGAAACCCTGCTGCGCCTGTTGCACCCGCTGATGCCGTTCATCACCGAGGAAATCTGGCAACGCGTCGCGCCGCTGGCCGGCGTGGCGGGCGACTCCATCATGCTCCGGCCCTATCCTAAAGCAGGACCATCATCACCGGCTGGTGCTATTGGCCTTATAAATGCTTCCTTGGATGATGCTGATGTAGGAATGCAGGCGGTCGTTGACATCGAATGGCTGCGGCAATTCCTGCTGGGCGTGCGCCGTATCCGCGCCGAGATGAACATCGCGCCGGGCAAGCCGCTGCCAGTGCTGCTGCGACACGGTTCGAGCGACGATCACCAGCGGCTGGAACGACACCGCCGAGCGCTGAGCACCCTGGGTCGGCTGGAAACCATCGACTGGCTGGACGATCACGCACCGGTCCCCGAGGCCGCCACCGCGCTGGTCGGCGGCATGAACATTCTGATTCCGATGGCCG
>DAOTGT010000006.1:5082-6968 GCA_035447285.1 Candidatus Competibacter sp. | reverse complement strand
CCCGAGGCCGCCACCGCGCTGGTCGGCGGCATGAACATTCTGATTCCGATGGCCGGCTTGATCGACAAGGCGGCGGAGATCGCCCGCCTCGACAAGGAAATCGCCAAATTGCGCAAGGAAGAGGAACGTGGCGCGGCCAAACTGGGCAATACCGATTTTCTCGGCCGCGCCCCAGCCACGGTGGTCGAGAAAGAACGCATCCGCCTGGCGGAACTCCAAACAGCCATCCTCAAGCTGGAGGAACAACGGACCCGAATCCGGCAGATGTGAACGCCTGGAACCCATTCCGACTATCGAACAAGGAATACGAAATGGACCCGCAAGACTCCGCATCCGCGACAAAACCGAACCTGGGTAGCAAAGTCACCAAGGTGGCAACGTACTACCATCCCCGCACCTGGAAGGAAAAAGGACTGTGGTGGACCCTGGGCCTGTTCGTGGTCACCTACCTCATCGTGGTGATCGTGCTCGGTTTCCTCTGGTCGCGCTCGCCCGGCGAGTTCGACGTGCGTGAAAATGCATTGGCCATGGCCAACAAGGACGAGAAAAAGCTGGTGCCGGGCTACGTGACCACCGCCACCGCCATCCGCATCGCCGAAACCTTGCTGGATAAGCCCGGTGGCTACCTGAGCAACGATGTCACTCCACCGGGCATTTATCTGGACAATATCCCCAACTGGGAATTTGGCGCGCTGACCGAGTTACGCGATCTGGTGCGCTCGATGCGCAACGACTTCAGCCGTTCGCAGACCCAGTCGGTCGAAGACAAGGATTTGCAAGTTGCCGATCCGCAGTTCAATTACGATTCAAACTCCTGGATTTTGCCATCCACCGAGTCGGAGTATCGTAAGGGCATAAAGGCACTGTATCGGTACCTGGAACGACTCTCCGACGACAAGACCTACGACGGCCAATTTTTCACCCGCGCTGACAACCTCAATGCCTATCTGGCAGTGGTCGAGAAACGTCTCGGCAGCCTGGCGCAACGGCTGGCGGCCAGCGTCGGCCAGACTCGCTTCAACACTGATCTGGCCGGGGATCCCAATGCCCGCCAATCAACCCCGACTCCGGCGCAATCCCATGTCAAGACGCCCTGGACGAAGATCGACGACAACTTCTTCGAGGCGCGCGGCTATTCCTGGGCGCTGCTGCATACCCTACGAGCGCTGGAGGTGGATTTCGCCAGCGTCCTGGCGGACAAGAACGCCGTGGTTTCACTCAAGCAAATCATCCGCGAGTTGGAAAATACCCAGGCGTTCATCTGGAGTCCGCTCATTCTCAACGGCACCGGTTTCGGGCCGATGGCCAACCATTCGCTGATCATGGCCTCCTATATCTCTCGCGCCAACGCCGCCATCATCGACCTGCGCAATCTGCTGGTGCAGGGTTAAGAACGCGAGAGGCAAGGCGTAGGGATGGCGAATTTCAACACCCACCTGATGGGCGCGATGGCGGTCAGCGGCGTGACCGCCACCGCGCTGACGATGACCGGGATGTTTCCTCATCAGGCGGTGATCGGCTATTTCGTGCTGGGGGTGATCGGCGGCCTGCTGCCCGATATCGATTCGCCGAACTCGATCCCGGTCCGCATCGCCTTCGCGGCACTAACGGTGATGGCCGGATTCCTACTGATATTCACTTTCGGCCAGCGCTATTCGCTGGTGGAACTGCTGCTGCTGTGGCTGGGCTGTTTCCTGCTGCTCCGTTACGGCGCGTTCGTTCTGCTCGACCGCCTCACCGTTCACCGCGGTCTGGTCCACTCGATTCCGGCGGGCATCGGTTTCGGTCTGGTCACCACCCTCATTGCCTACCATGCCTTCAATGCGTCCGTGATCCATGCCTGGCTTTGCGGCGCCTTCGTCACCCTGGGTTTTATCGTCCATCTG